>SLEO01000094.1 GCA_007124745.1 Myxococcales bacterium | reverse complement strand
TCTGGCTGTCCTTAGTAGCGTGAGCGTGACGACGCCTGCCAGCGCACAGGGGCGCGACCCGCGCCTTGAGTGGTCCACCCTGCGCACGCCCCACTTCGAGGTGCATTACCATGCGCCGCTCGAGGATGCGGCGGACAAAGTCGCCGCCCTCTCAGAAGAAAGCTACCGGCGCATCGGCACGTTGCTGGGCCACGTACCCTCTATGCCTACGCACGTCGTGTTGAGCGACTTAAGCGACAGCGCCAACGGCTCCGCCCAGGGCATTCCTTTCAACCGCATCGAACTCTTCCTCACGTCACCGCCGGACCTGAGCCCCCTCGACGAATATCGGGACTGGCTGCGTTTACTCGTAGCGCACGAGTTTGTGCATATCGCCCACATCGACAAAGTGGGAGGACTTCCGGCGGTGGTGAACAAGGTCCTCGGCCGCAGCTACCTGCCTAATCAAATCGTGCCCCGCTGGTTTCTCGAGGGGCTCGCGGTCTACGGCGAGAGCCTAGTCGATGGCGGCGGCCGGCTACGCTCGCGCGTCTTCGATATGTACCTGCGGGCGGAGATGATGAAGGCCCGTCCGTTACGGCTCGACCAACTCTCGAACATCATCGACATCTGGCCCCAGGGTGCCGCCTGGTATTTACTCGGCGGCCACTTCGTCAACTACATCGCGGAAGCACACGGCCACGACGTCCTGCGGCGTTTCATCGACATCTACGGGTCGCAAACCCTCCCTTTTGCAATGAACCGCGCACTGGCGCGTACGGGCACCCCCACCTTCGAGGCCCTCTATCCGCAGTTCATCGCCGACGCTCAAGCGAGCGCCCGGCGCAAAGTCGAGGCCATCGAGCGGGCAGGCGTCATCGAGGGCACGCGGATCACGCACCTGGGCCAGAACTTCGCCGACCCGCGTTTTTACAACGGACAGCTCTACGTCTACGCGAACCCGCCCGACGGTCCCCCGGGGCTGCACCGCGTGTCTTTGGACACCGGCAAGGTGGTACGCACGGTGCGTACCCTTGGAAGCGCAGCACCGACCGCCCCAAGCCCGGATGGCCTCTACTACTCGGCGCCGGCTCCTCTGCGCCACATTCACGCGTTTGGGGACCTCTTTCGCATGGACGCCCGAGGGCGCACCCAGCGGCTGACCCACGGACTACGTGCCTCGCAGCCCGTATTCGATGCTGTTCGACAACAGCTCATCTTCGTCATGAACGATGGCGGGTCGCGTCATCTCGCCACGCTGCCGCTCGCAGACATGCGCGCCAAGCCCGAGTTGCTCCTGCGCGTCAATTCGGGCGACCAAGTCTACTCGCCGCATCTGAGCCCGGACGGCAGCGAACTCTCCGTCAGCATTTGGCGCGAAGGCGGCTACCGGGACCTCTACACCTACAACTTCGAAGCGCGCACCTGGCACCGCTGGTGGCGCGACCGCAACATCGACCGGCAGCCCTTCTACACGCCCGACGGTCACTACATCCTTTTCGCTTCGGAGCGTGATGGCATCCCGGACCTCTACGCCCGCGACCGGCGCAACGGCCGCATTCTCCGCGTCACCCGCGTCACCACCGGTGCCTTCTACCCCATCGTCGACGACAAGAGCGAGCACCTCGTCTACGTCGGCTACACGGCCGCAGGCTTCGATATCTTTCGGCTTCCCTACGCACCGGAGACGTGGGTCCCCGTCGCTGATTTTCCGGCGCGCGAGGACCCGCCGCACGTGCCCGTGCCCTCAAGCGAGGCGACGGAGCCCGAAAGCTACGCACCGCTCCGTCATCTGTGGCCGCGGGCCTACGGCGTCGCCTACGAGGATGCGGGCGCGGGGCAGGAGTTCGCCATCTCGATGACCGCAACGGACCCGGCGGCGTTCACTCAAGTCTCCGCACGCCTCGGCATTCCGCAGAACTTTCCAGGCCTCAACGTCGACGCGAATCTTCGCTACAACCACCTGCTCGCGCCGACGGGTTTTGGCGTCAGCAAACGCGAAGTCGAACGCGACGCCATCCGCATCGGCAGCACGCCGCACACTTACCGCGAAAACCGTACAGCACTGAATCTCTCCTCCCAGCTTCCTCTGCGGCAGGACTACCGTAATCACCTGATTCGCGGCAGCGTCGGCGCGACGCAAATAGAGGCGAGTGAGCCACTTGGCATTCCCTTGGACCCCAATATCGGCCCGCCACGCTTGCCCTTCTTTGGCTGGGTCGGCCGGGCGAGTTTGGGCTACGTCTACACGGACACCTACCGTGGGCCCTTCGATATCTCGACCACCGACGGCACCCAAGCCACCTTCGATGTGCTGCTCTCCGACCCGCTCAGCGCGGCCGCATCGCCCACGGTGACCCTGCGCTACAGCCTGCGGCACTTCTGGCGCATGCCCTGGCACCGGCTGCACGTCTTGGCGGCGTCTTACAGCGGTGGTGCGGCCCTCGGGGGACTCGCGGGTGTCGGGACCTTAGTGCTCGGCGGCTACCGCACCGCGGATCTGCTCGAGGACCTCATCAGTGGTGAGCAACTGCTGGGCGCACGTCTTCGCGGTTTTCCGGCGTTCGTGCGCGCGGGCAACCACTTGCACCTCGCTAACCTGGAGTACCGGCTCCCGCTGTGGCGCGCGCAACGTGGCATCTCGACGCTACCCATCTACCTCGCGCGCACAAGCTTTTTGGCCTTCGTCGATGTCGGTGACGTCTTTAACGCCTACAGCGACATCAGCCCCCTCTTCGGCACCGGCGGCGAGCTGCTATTTGACTTGCTCTTGGGGTACGTCGCTGCCCTCAACGTGCGGGTCGGCGTCGCCTACGGCATCGGCGACCCGCTAGGAGGCGTCCAGGGCTACGCCAACTTCGGCGTACCCTTTTAGTTCGTTGAAGCCAGAGGCTGGGCCTACGTCGACTCGCGGCCGGTTGCCGTATGAGCCGGGCGTGGGCGGGAGCGTCCCGAGTCGCCCGGGAGTGCGGCCTCTGCGGCGGCCCGGGCACGCTGGCGTGCCCTTTGGCGCCCCCCACATTTAGGCCCTCCGCTTTGCGGAGAACCAAAATATGGGGTCCCCCCAGGAACCCCCTCCGAGGCCGCACCCCCGGGCCACTCGGGACGCTGCCTCGGCGACTGCAAGATGGTAGGTGCAAGCCAATCGTCGGACGGTGTCAGGATCACACTTTCACCAAGGTGTGCCAGAAGGTCGGAGCGGTCAGTCGGGGTCGAGCCAACGGGCTTTTGGGAGTAAATCCCGCAAACCCGCCCCCAAAAACCTAAAGCCGGCAAGTGGGGCCCCAGCACCCACTTGCGCTTTCCCGCAGGGTTTTCGCCATCCGGAAACCCCAACGCTTACAGCTAGACGACTAGGATGTCTTTTTCTTTGGCGGCTACGACTTCGTCTACCTTGGTGGTGCTGGACTGTATGGCTTCGTCGACGCGCTTTTTGGCGCGGTCGCAGTCGTCTTCGCTCAGGCTGCTGTCTTTTTGCAGGGCGTCGAGGACGTTGCGGGCGTCGTGACGGGCTTTACGGATGGCGATTTTGGCTTCTTCGCCAAACTTGCGGGCCAGCTTGACTAGGTCTTTGCGGCGCTCTTCCGTGAGCATCGGCAGGGGAATGCGAATGATTTCGCCATCATTCTGCGGATTGAGGCCGAACTCGGACTCGGTGACGGCGCGCTCGATGGCCTTGATAAGCGCGCGGTCGAAGGGTTTCACCGACAGCATCCGTGGCTCGGGCACGGAGATGGACGCCACCTGCTTCAGCGGTGTGAGCGCGCCGTAGTATTCGACGCGGATGTTATCGAGCAAACTCGCGTTGGCGCGTCCGGTGCGCAGGCGGGCAAGCTCACGACGAAGGGCTTCAATCGCCTTCTCGCTGGCGCTCTCAAGCTCGGTAAAGACTTCTGCTTCCATTACGTAACTCCTTCATCAAGGGTGGCTTAGCCGCCAATGATAGTGCCGACATCCGGTCGCTCTTCGACGACGCGGCGAATGTTGCCGCGTTCTTTGAGCGCAAACACCCGGACGGGCAGGTTGTTGTCCCGGCAGAGCGCAATGGCTGTGGCATCCATGACACCGATGCGCTGCTGCAAAAAGTCATCATAGCTGATGTGCCGCTGAAGCTCCGCATCCGCGTGCTTCTTGGGGTCACGATTGTAGACACCCTCCACCTTGGTGCCCTTGCACAGCGCTTGCGCATCGATCTCCATCGCTCGAAGTGCGGCTGCCGTATCCGTAGAAAAGTAGGGGTTGCCCGTGCCCGCGACGAAAACCACCACGCGCCCCTTCTCCAAATGCCGCTGGGCGCGCCGGCGAATGTAAGACTCTGCCACCTGACTGACCGAGATGGCGCTCATCAGGCGTGTGACAACGCCGTGTTTTTCCAACGCGTCCTGCAACGCGATGCCGTTGATGACGGTAGCCAGCATGCCCATGTAGTCCGCGCTCACCCTGTCCATGCCAGAGGCTGCGCCCTTGAGACCGCGGAAGATGTTGCCACCGCCGATAACGATGCCCACCTGACAGCCGAGGCTATGCACATCGCCGATCTCTTCGGCGAAGGTGCGCACCGTGGCGGGGTCTAGACCGTGACCCCCCTCTTCACCGCAGAGCGCCTCACCAGAAATTTTAAGCAATATTCGCGAAAGCACGGGGAAAGACCTAGCACGGAGCCGCCACACTTGCGAGGAGTGCCGGACGCAGGCGCGATGCCGAGCGCGCGTGCCCCGCCCCCCATGCCCTACCGGTTCTCCAGGCAGGCTTAGCCCGCTTGGTACGCACTTAGGCTAGCTGCGTGGCCCTGGAGGAGGGTCACCGCTCGAGCGCCCACAGCGGCGCGATCGGAGCGCGCCTTGGGAAACGCCCGGGATGGTCCGCACGGGCGCACGGCCAGCGCAGGCCGTGTAGCTGTCTAGGGGGCATTACACAAAATGCGCCCGGGTTTACGGACGTAAATCCAGCAAACCCTCCTAAACTCTGACTCTGGGTTGGCCTCAAGCCGGCAAGCGGGGCCAGGGCGGCCACTTGCTTCTTCCCGCAGCGTTTTCGCTTTCTAGACCCCCCTGAACGCTTACCAGGCCGTTCATCAGAACCGCGCAAGGGCGCAGCCCACGTCTTCAGGCCGCTAAACGCAAAAGGCCAGAGCGTCCCTCGCGGTACGCTCCGGCCCTTGGCCGCACGCTGGCTTCTAGGTGGTTAGCCCTTCATGGTCTCCGCCACTTCCGCGGCGAAGTCCTTCTTTTCGACAGCGATGCCCTCACCGAGCTCGTAGCGAACGAAGCGGCGGATGCTGATCTTCTCGCCGAGCTTAGCCGAGAGCAGCTCGCAGGCGTGCTGGACGGTCTGATCCGACTCGACGATGAACGCCTGCTCACACAGGCAAGCCTCAGAGAGCCACTTGTCGATCTTGCCATCGAGAATCTTTGAGATGGCTTCCGGTGGTTTCTCTTTACCGGTCTGCTTCGCTTCCTCGACCATTTGGCCGTGGAAGATGTCACGCTGTGCCGCGATGTCCGCCGCAGGAACCTGTTCCCGCGAGACATAAACCGGCGTCATCGATGCGATTTGCAAGCAGACGTTATCGACGAATGCCCGAAACTCCTCGTTGCGCGCCACGAAGTCCGTCTGCGAGTTCACCTCGACGAGCACACCGATGCGGTTACCCGCGTGCACGTAAGACTGGACAATGCCGTCGGCTGCAATGGCGCCGGCGCGCTTGGCAACCTTCGCAAGGCCCTTTTTCTGTATGATTTCGATGGCTTTGTCTTCGCTGCCTTCCGCCTCTTGCAGGGCGTTTTTGCAGTCCATCATGCCCGCACCCGTGCGGTCACGCAGAGCTTTAACCATCGCTGCGCTAATCTGAGTCATGGTATCTCCTCGAATCTTCTATCAACATCACGTGCATTAATCATGGTCGGAGGAGGCCGCCTGTTCGAGGCAGCCTCCTCCTGACAGCGCCGGCGCGAGCGTGCGCCGGGTATCACGCTCACGCGTGCGCGTCTTGCGTGGCGCGGGGCGCCCTGCCGCGACCACGGCTGAACTCGACCTGAACGCCGCCGGTCGCTTCTGGTGCGTACTCGTTGCGCGAGTGCGAACGACGACGCTGGAGACCCAGGATGCAAGCATCCGCAATCGCCGAGGTGATGAGGCGCGTCGACTTGATTGCGTCGTCATTGCCGGGAATCACGAAATCAACGTTCGACGGGTCGCAGTTGGTGTCCGTCAGCGCGATGATCGGAATGCCGAGACGGTTGCCTTCCTTCACCGCGATGTGCTCGTGGTTCGGGTCGATAACGAAGAGCGCCGAGGGCAGCCCGTTCATCATCTTGATACCGCCGAGGTAACGGTCGAGCTTCTCTCGCTCGCGGGTCATCATCAGGGCTTCCTTCTTGGCGAAGGCCGCGAAGGTGCCGTCTTCTTCCTGGCGCTCAAGCTCGCGCAGGCGGTCGATACTGGCGCGCACGGTGCGGAAGTTCGTGAGCGTGCCACCGAGCCAACGGCCGGTGACGTAGAACTGCTGCGCGCGGGCAGCTTCTTCGACAACGATTTCCTGGCTCTGACGCTTGGTGCCGATGAAGAGCACCGACCCACCGCGCGATACACACTCGGTGGCGTAGTTGGTGGCGCGCTGGAGCATGTTCCAGGTCTGATCGAGGTCGACGATATGGATGCCGTTGCGCGCGCCGTAGATGAAGGGACGCATTTTCGGGTTCCAGCGCCGCGTCTGGTGGCCGAAATGAACGCCACAGTCGATGAGGTCGTGAAGCGTCACGCCGCCTTCGCGGGCAAGCTGGCCCGAGGCGCTGTCGGCGTAGTGACCGACGGTCGCAGGTGCCGCCGGGGCGGCTTCGGGTGCTGCGGCTTCGGGTGCTGCCGCCTCGACTGGACTTGCCTGAACTGGGGCAGCAGCGGTTTCGCCGGACGCCACTGCGCCCGCATCTTGGGTCTCTTGAATCTCACTCATGTTTCTAACTCCGGTTATCCACCCGCCGCCCCGACACCCGACAACCCCAAAGGGGCACCGAGACGGGCCATCTAGCGTCTGCGCACGGTCTCACCAGGTCGAACGCCTAGTGGACCCTTCGGAACAAGACCTAGACCCCGTCCAGCTAACCGGCCGGTTCTAAGTACTGTCCCAGAGAGGGAAATCCACATGAGTTCTGAGCACCTGGCTCATTCGCGCGCGTCCGCAAGAGGCGACGTGCTGATTTCGAGCACGCAACGTACCCGGCGGCCTTTCAAGCCGCGGCCGGAGGCTAGCACATTCCCCGCGCGCGTACATCCAGGAGGACGTCGATGCGCTGCCCGGCGCATCGACGTCCTGTAGCGGTTAAGTCATGCTTCCTGAATGATGGAGCGCCAGGACGTGCTCGTGCTTGGGAGCGGCGCTGCCGGTTTGGCGGCGGCGCTTGAGGCGGCGGCGTTCGCCGACGTGACAATACTCACCAAGGCCCAGCCCGATGCGAGTGCTACCGCGTGGGCTCAGGGCGGCGTCGCGGCGGTGCTAGATCCCGGCGATACCTTTGGCGACCACATCGCCGATACGCTCCGTACGGGCGCCGGACTTTGCGACCCGGCGGTCGTCGAGGCAATCGTCACCGAAGGCCCTGGGCGCATTGCAGCGCTGCGGCAGCTCGGGGCGCGTTTCAACGAACTTGAAGGCGAGGCGGCCGGCGTGAAGGCATCTCTCGCCCTCACCCGTGAAGGGGGCCACAGCGCACGGCGCATCGTCTACATGGGCGACCACACCGGGCAGGAGATTCACCGGGTGCTCTGGGAGGCGGTGCGCGCGCATCCGCGCATTCGGCTCGTGAGCAACGTGATGGCGGTAGACTTCATTCGCGCAGACGCCGGCCGAAGCGCGGCGAGCCGGGGACAGGGTCCGGTCATTGGCGTGTACGGGCTAGACGAAGCTAAGGGCACCGTCCGCACCTACCTGGCGCGCGCCACGGTGGTGGCCACCGGCGGCGCGGGTAAGGTCTACCGCTACACTTCCAACCCGGATGTCGCAACCGGCGATGGCATCGCGATGGCGCACCGCGCGGGAGCCTGCATCGAGAACATGGAGTTCTTCCAGTTCCACCCTACCTGCCTCTATCACCCTCAGGCGAAAAACTTCCTCGTCTCCGAGGCGCTCCGCGGCGAAGGCGCCATTCTCCGCCTTCCCACCGGCGAGGCCTTCATGCAGCGCTACGACCCGGCCGGCGAACTTGCCCCACGCGATGTCGTCGCGCGCGCTATCGACTCGGAGCTCAAGCGCCTCGGCATCGATTACGTTCTCCTCGACATCACGCACAAGCCCGCCCCTTGGCTGAAGGAGCGATTTCCTACCATCTACGCCCGCTGCTTAGATTTCGGCATCGACATCACGCAGGAGCCCATACCCGTGGTCCCCGCTGCCCACTATCTATGCGGAGGCATCAAGTGCACCGCCGACGGCCAAACCACCGTTCCAGGCCTCTGGGCCATCGGCGAAGCCGCCTCCACGGGCCTACACGGCGCAAACCGCCTCGCGTCCAACTCGCTGCTCGAAGGACTGGTCTGCGCCCATCTCGCGGGAAAGCCGCTAAAGGATTGGCTACAGACAGCGCCGCTGCCGAGCCACGCGCCTGCCTGGGACCCGGGCTCCGCCGTGCCAAGTGACGAGGCGGTAATCGTTCACCACAACTGGGACGAGCTGCGCCTCTGCATGTGGAACTACGTCGGTATCGTGCGCTCAACCAAGCGGCTCGAGCGGGCCAAAAGGCGCATCGACATGCTTGAGCAGGAGATTCGCGCCTACTACTGGGAGCATCTCGTCACGCGCGACCTACTTGAACTCCGCAACATCGCCCTCATCGCCCGCCTAATCGTCGACTGCGCCGTCAGCCGCCGAGAATCCCGCGGCCTCCACTACATGATGGACTACCCTCTGAGCCGCCCAGCCGGGTAAGCCCCTCGGCAACGGTTCACGCGCATTTTAGCAAAACGCCTCCAAGCTTTCGGGAATGTATCCCGCCGTATCCTTTTGAGGCAGGCTCCTTCTCGATGCACCTCCAAGGGGCCACCTAAGACTCAAGCAGCCGGTGGCCCGTTTCATCGCTTTTTCAACTATTCGACCTGCTGAGCAGCTACGCAGTAAGCACTCAGCGTAATGCCCGATCGCACCGTTTACAATCTAGCAACGCCAAAGGAGTTGAATGGGATTTGTATGTTGGTATGCCCTCGCCGAAGTGAGTGAGCGGGGTAACAGGCAATTTGAAGAACGCTGCGCGTCGCTCGGTCGGAGGCTGCTGTCTGCGACGTCGGGCGCAAACTCGCGCGACTTTGCCGATACAGCACGCGCACTCTTGGCTGCAGAAAAGATCGAGGACTACACCCCGGTGCGTTCGGCGCTCGATTGGTTAATTCTGTCCGAAGATATTCCTCGGCAAGCGCGGCTGGATTCTGGCGGAGGCGACGCATTTATCACCGTGTTCGAGAAGGATGATGTCTTCATTGACATGCACTTTTGGTCGAACGCGACAACCTCCGTCCACAATCATCCGTGGCCGGGGGCTTTTCTTGTGCTCAAGGGCCTGAGCTTGCACACGACGTTTGCGTTTGCACACACGCACGCAGTTACGCCCCACGTCAACCTTGGAACGCTCACGCCCCAAGGGGCAAGCATTGTCAAGCCAGGCAGCGCTTGCGCCATTTACGCAGGCTCAGAGTTTATCCACTCCCTTTTTCATTTGGATGTGCCTTGCGTCACGCTAGTTGCCGGAAGGCGCTCGAACACAACTGAACAGCACTACACTTATGCTCGGCCTGGCCTTGCGATTCAACTGAACGACAAAGGCGAAGCACTGCGGCAGTGGCGATGCAGGCTTGCGCTCGCGCTCACGGGTCTTCAGGGTGGTCCGTACGCTTACGACCTTGCGTTCTGGCAGCAGTTGCTCGACGGTGAGGAGAGACTTTCGTTGGCCATCACGCTTCTGGTTAAGCTTGCGAGCTTTATTCAGAACGATAGCGAGTGGCAGCACACCTGCTCTGCGTTTGAGGCGGCGTGGGAGGGGGACGCGTCATCGGCGCTCATTGCGTGCGCGAACGACGAACGTCTCATTCGTCGACTCCGTGCGGCGCGGCTAGAAGTCAGAAAAGCGGGCCCGCGCTTTTTGCTCGCTTGCCTCATGAATATTCGAGACCGAGCTTATACTTCGCGGCTCGTTGAGGAGTTTCTCGCGCTCAGAGGCGAGACAGGCACCGCCGAGGCCGCCATGGGGGACTGGGCCTCTGAACTCTCGGCCACTTCCCTTGTATCAGCGCCTCTCACTCCACCAGCGAAGCTTGTTCTAGGCGGCTTACTTCAGGGAAACGATGAGCAAGTGTTGGTGCGAAGGGTCTGCGCGGCGATGGACCACCCCCCAACACCCGAACTCGAACAGAATATCCTGACGTTAGGCGCAGTCTTCAGGACTCACCCTCTTTGGTCGCTTCTTCTCACGGACAAGCGACTGGAAGCGTAAACACGAAACGAACGAGGCACTAAAATGAAAAAAGCAAATACGACACACAACAGTTTCTCCGCGTCAGACTTTCAACTGGGCGAGGTAGTTTTTGAACTATCGCCAGCGCAGTGTGCGCAGCTGACAGGGGGCTCCGCTATGATCGAGACGCTCGCGGAGAATGGACGTAGGCCTCGAGACGAGTTCTCGCCTATCTGATCGGATTGAGCGGCCCTCAGCCGCATCTGCGGGACTCCCTGAGGGCCGGATTAAAATGCATCGACAGTTCCTCGAAGCCGTTCTTGCAAGACTGCAATCGCTTGACCGACAGCTCGCCTCACTCGGTTCGAGGGATGATGCTGGCTTCGCGGAGCGCTGCGGGGATGCACTGAGGAACGTGCGCGTACCGCGCGACTTCGAACTCGGCGAATTTTTGGCCACCGCAGCGATGTGTGCCCTCCCTGACCAGGGCCCCTCGCGCACGCTATCGGATCACTGCACAAAGCTGCACGACGGCTCAACGATCAACGCGTATTTGTTTCTCTGGGCTGAGTCATTCACCAATATCCATGACCACGCTGCGCCGGGAGCTTTCATGGTGCTTTCGGGAGCGTCGATGCAGTCGCGCTTCGGCTTTCAGCCAGCGAGCCCTATCGTTGGCGTTGGGCAGGACTTCTATGGAGACCTAGCTCACATCGGCAGCGAACTTCTCCTGCAGCACGACGTTCAGGTTGTCCACCGTGGCGCCTCAGTGACCCATTCGCTGTTCCATCTTGCAGGTACCACAGTAACGCTCGTGGTTTTCGGCAAACACGGGCGTACACAAACACACGGCTTCTACGCGCCAGGAGTGTGTATTGACGAAACAACGGCCGGTGAAGACGAGGTCGCCTGGCTGGCTGAGCATCTGCGGCGTGTGAAACGCCTAAGCTTGGAAGCAGCTTGCGGGCTCCTTGGTTACCTGGCGCAGTCACTAACCGAGCCAAAGCTGATTCGCGTTCTCATCGATGCTTTGACGCGCGGAATATTTGACGGAGGGGAGTCCGAAGAACTCGTCCGAGCACTCCAGTCTCACTGCGATCCAAAGGTCGTCCAAATGGTGCGCAGCCAACAGGCCGAGCGGGCATTTACCCGGCTCCGTCTCCGTGCCCGCAACGCTTCGGAGTTGCTGGCCATCGCGATTATGCTGCGCAAGCTTCCCAGGGCATCCTGGCAGCCCATGGTCGAACGGGGCCGCGCTGCGCTTGAGCTTGGTTCCGGCACCGCGGGTTCATGGTACACGCTAACGCTACAAGGGCTCGCGGACGCAGGTATTTTCGATGCCGGTCTCTCAAGACCGGGCTACGAACTTCTCGGCCACGTGATCGACTCTGGGAGCGTTCAGTCGGCCTGCCGCGCGTTTCTAAGCGCACATCCCGAGATCACCGACCCAGCCGTGGTGGCATCCGTTGAGCGCTTGAGCGAGGTACTCACTCGCCACCCGGTGATCGGTCCAAATATCTCGGCCGGTTAAGCGAGCGTGGAACCGGGTGCGGGGGGGCAGAGGGTTTGGGAGGTAGCGTCCACTGGGGGAAAGTCAGCTTCTAGGGCTTGCCAGGCCTTGCCGAGGTGCGCGTGCACGTCGGCCCAGAGGTCGGCGAGGTCAGCGGTGAGTTCCGTCGACTCGGCGTCTTCGAGACAGCAGGCTGCAGCTACGTAGCGCTTGCTGTGGATAAAGCTTTCCGCCAGGGCAGGGAGAACGTCGGCCTTGGGAGCACCCAGAGCGAGCGCACGACGGTAGTAGCCAATAGCTGCGTCGTGGAGTCCGCAGGCGACCTGAAGCCGCCCAAGTTCAAAGAAAAGCGGCGAGGCGGCGACGGATTCCCGGAGGAACTGGACGCCAACGCGCAACACTTCGATGGCGCGCTCGTGCTCTGCTTGGGCGGCAAAGCCCGCTGCAAGCAGCCGCATGCCATCGCCGAAACGCTCTGCGGTGCCTTTAGGCAACTCGACCTCGCCAGACGAGCGCAGGATGAAACTCGCCGTGTTCGCCCAAGGAATGAGCAAACCCCGTACCTCGCCCCAGCGCTCTTCGACGGCGAGCGCCTCGGCCTTGTCGACAATCTCAAGGTCAAGCGAGAGGCTCGTCGATTGCCGCGCTTGCCGTTCAAGCTCGACAAGCTCTCGGTGCAGCCTCCCAAAAAAGGCCTGGAGCGATACACGGCTTTTCTGGCCGTCGGCGAAGAGATGGACCCAAGAGGCGCCGTCGCCGTCGACTTCAAGCGTCGAGAGCCTCAGCCCGAATATGGGTGCCAGCAGCAAGTTCCTGACACCGAGAAAGGCCTGAATCGTGTCGCTGTCGGGTGCCTTCGGTAGGGGGAACGGCGTTAACTCTACCTGGTCTCGCAGCGTCGCAGCTAGCCGACGACGCAGCTCGCCCAAAGGCATTTCATGTACTTCGTCCTCCTCGCCGAGGGAGAAACTGACCACGGACAGCTCGCGGTGCCGCGTATCGACGCTCACCGTACGGACGCGCAGGCCCGCTACTAAACACAATGCCGCCCAAGAGCGGCCAAAGGCGTCGCCGAGTGCGCCTACGCCCGAACGCGGCTCCGCTTCCAAGCGTTCAAGCCAGCCGTCTGTCACCACGCCATCTAGGGCAATCTTTTGTGCGACGGCCACTTCAGAAGCATAGCGCATCCATAGGGTCCAGCTTCAACAACCTTGTGCGCAAACCCGCGCGTCTGCCGTGCGATTCGAAGGGGCGGCTTGCACTTGCCGGTCGCGCGCATGCTTGGGAGAGCGCCCCGGTAACCGAACGGACCGTCGCTCAAGTGAGTCGCCAAGACGGTTCTCGGAAGGCCGCTACCCTAGCGAGACCTTATCAAATCAGACCACCGGTTGTCTGCGACGGGCACCGCCATTGCAGACGGTCACGCCGCAACGCTGCGGTACCACGCAAGGGTGCGGCT
>SLEO01000248.1 GCA_007124745.1 Myxococcales bacterium | reverse complement strand
CAGATGGTGCGCGATCAGCTGCGGCGAGTAGCCGGCCTCGGCCGCCTGCCGCGTCGTGAAGAGCCCATCCTGGGCCGCCGCGATCTCGAAGAGGTGGTTCCAGTCGGGCGAGCTGGTAGCTACCCCAAACATGCTCAAAGCTTAAGCCACGCTTTAGTTTTGTGCAAGATGCACCCCTAGACACAAGGGAAAGTGGAACGCTGCCGGGGAGGTGTCCGGGACGGCGGGAGGCAAGTGGACCCGCGAAACATGAGCTGCGCGCTTCGAGCCGTTCTGCGTCGACAGACTCGATGCCATCGCCTGTGGGGTGAGCGAGGAGGGTTGAGGGTGCGGGCATCTGGAGTGGCTGGGGGCGTGCCTGCAGTTGATGCGCTGCGATGTGGAACGTTGAACCTGGAGAGTGCCGGGTTCTAAATGCCTGACGATTCTCTCGCGATGCCCTCTCTTGCGGACGTTGGCGGCATGTCGAAGAGAATGGCTGCGGCCGCGTAGAACGACGCTTCCGACGCTTCCGAGGCCTCGTTGCCGAAGTAGTCTGTCGCGCTGTAGTTGGGTTGTCCGAGCAGCTCGACTGCCGGTTCGGGTCGTCCATCGGCGGGCTCGGGATACGTGCTGACCCAGGGAGGACGAACCAACCACTACACGTCGTCCGCGTGATTCCAATGTGCATGGAACGCTATCGGTAGCCTCTCCCCGAGCTCCCCGGGAGCGTACCTGGCGCTCGAAACCGCTCCGCGTCGCCGCCCGCAGACGCGACCTAGCGACTTTGCGATGGCCCTCGCACTAAAGACCTTCGCGATCGAGGTAGTCGGCGACATCACGATAGGCTCTGGATGCGCCACCGTACTTGACGAGATTTTTCGCTGTGCGAAGCCATTCCATGGTCGAGGGCTCCATGTCCTTCAGCGCCGTCTGAAAGTCCGACTGGCAGAGCGGGCGTTCGGTTCCCGAACTGACTATCTCGTCGAGCGCAAACTCCTTCGCTGTCTCGATCAGGCCATCGAGGTCCGCCCCGGAGAAGAACTTCGTCGCCTCAGCAATGGCCTCTACATTCACGCCTGCGTGGGGGACGCCTTCGAGGCGATTGCGCATCATCTGCGTTCGCGCTTCCACGTCAGGCGGCGGCACGAAGAGCAGCCGGTCAAAGCGCCCCGGGCGCTTAGCCGCATCGTCTACGTCCCACGGCATATTTGTTGCCGCAAGAACGAGCACGCTGTCGTTCTGCGTGTCGACGCCGTCGAGTTCGTGAAGAAGCGCATTGACCCGAGTGCGCGCGTTGGAACTGCCCGCTTTGCTCCGCGCGTAGGCAAGTGCGTCTAGCTCGTCGAAGAAAAGAACCGCCGGTTTGTGTGCGCGAGCACGGGCAAATACCTCGGTAATATTGCTCTCGCTGACGCCGACAAAGGGATCGAGAATATCGCTCAGTGTGACGCCTACAAAGGTGGCACCACATTCATTGGCTACAGCCTTGGCGATCATGGTTTTGCCGCAGCCAGGTGGTCCATAAAGCATGACCCCGCCCCCAACCTTCTTTCGAAAGCGTGCGAAAAGGCCTGGGTTTTGAAAGGGTTCAACGATTCGCAGGCGGATGGTGCGCTTCAGCTCCGCCATCCCCACTACATCCTGCATCCGTACTGCGCTCTTGGCATGAAGCTTCAGGACTTGGGCGCCGGCATCTGGCCCAAGCTTACCGCCCGGAAAGGCGGTAAAGACTACGGGCGGCTTGTTGTCATTGTCGCTCATACACCCCGCTTGCGAATTAGGCGCCGAAGCGCTGGCGGCACAGCCCAAGAACCCAGTACCCACACCGCATAGGCGCCCAGCACGCCCGTTAGCACCCATGCGCCCCACGCCGGAAGGCGCTCGGACAAGGGTCTAGCGGCCACGGCAAAACCCATCATTACGACGTAAATTACTCCAGAGGCCAGCCAGCCCCAGCGCACCATAGGTCGGTATGGCCACATGAGGGGATGTAGCGCCAGGCGACACTCCACGATAGCGCCAACAAGAGCGCTGTTTGACGGATCACCACGGAGCAGCAGTTGCAGCAGCGGCATGGCTTCGGCGAAGCGCTTCGCTTCCACAAGCGCGACGGCGACCGCAACGACCGATGCAGCCGCATCAGGCTGCTGGTCGACGCGTTTGCGTAGCTCCGGGTCATCTACCGCGACCGACCCGGAACTTAGGCGGCAAAAAAGGTGTCCAAGTGAAGCGTCTTCATGTTCAGGGTCGTGGCGCAGCGCCTCCGCATAAAGCCGCTCGGCTTTTTCCAAACGAAGCGTTTCCCACATGAGGCCCGCGTAGTTGCAGATGAGCGAGACATCCCCTGGAGACTGCCTGAGTAAATCGAGATACGTTCGCTCCGCTTCGACGAAATCACCAAGGGCCTGCTGAATCTCCGCCCAGAGGCCACGTAGCACCGGGTCATCGGGGACCGCGCTTAGTAAGTCGGCTGCAATCGATGCTGCCTCCTCTGGACGTTCCAACTCAAGCAATGCCACTGCAACCAAATGTGCGGCGTTACTATCGGTTGGTGCTCGCTCAAGGACGCTGGCAGCCAGCGTGAGCGCTCGTTCTGGCTGAGAAATCTGAAGTCTGTAGACTGCTTCAGACAAAACGGCTGCGTTCTCGGGGTCACGCATGAGGAGGCTCACGAGCGTGCCAAAGTGCGCGCCACAAACACAATCGCCAAGCCTAGTACCACTTGCACTACGGCACCCAGCACAATACAAGCGAGCGCCGCTCGCCAGGGGCTTGGTAGCTCGTCCCGCATTTCTGCGGCCGTAATGAAAGCTTTGTACCGCAAGTAAAATAGACCGACGAACGCTAGACCCCAGAGCTGCAACCCCACCCGCAGGGGCCTTGTTGGAAAACGTTGCGCTTCGTTTGTCTGCTCGGTGCCTTCGCGCACGGGTTCCGCCGAATGCGCATCATGGTCGCCTTCGCTGAACCGCTCAGTGCCGGGCAATGGCGCAGTCATTTGTAGCCATGCAGACGCGGCGCCCACTACCAGTACGGTGACTATGAGCGCCGTGGCCCAAAGTAGCCGGTCAGCATGTTCGCGGCCGATGCGCCGAACGCTCAGCCAAATAAATGCAAGCGCTGCAAACGGGCCACCGAAAAACGCCGTCAAAAACGTCGCCCTAACCGAATAGGGCTGTTTGCGTGGTCGTGCGTCCTCCAATGATGGTGCGAACAAGTCTGCAGGCTCTTGCTGGCGCATACATTCACTATCTTTTTTTTCGACGCTGATCACAATAGGTAAGCACGCGTCTCGTGGCTCGTCCGGAATGTCCGTGGGTGAGGGGGGATAGGGCGGAGCCGGTGCGGGTTGTTTGGGAAAGAGGTCAAGATCCCCGAGTGTGAAGTAGCTCGCGGTCTTGAAGTTCGCGCGATTGCGGAAACCACCAGTGACGAGATTAGAGCACACCGAAGGCCCTAGGAGGCCCTTTCGATGCCCGCGAGGGCTTCCGGGAAAGTGCTGGCGGTTACGAAGCGGGCTTCGAGTGCGTTGGGGAAGGCTTCGTAGAAGGCGTCTAGGGCGGCGTGGTGGCGGTCTTGGGGGGCTTCCCAGGTGACTTGCACCGGTTGTAGTCCTGCTGCTGTTTGCGCCACGAAGTCTACTTCGCTGCCACCGCCGCTCCAGAAGCACGGCCTGAACCCACGGCGGCGCAGCGCCAAGTAGGTTGCTGCCTCAAGCTGCTTG
>SLEO01000200.1 GCA_007124745.1 Myxococcales bacterium | reverse complement strand
CGCCGAAGCGGGCTGGGTCGACCTCCAGGCGGAGGCGCACCCGCGGCCCCTTTCGCTGACCGCGACTTAAGGTGACGGCGAGTGCAAAGCCGCGGTCTGCCGCCCGAAGCGCCAATGCGATCGCGAGTACCTGGCCGGCAGGTCCCCGCGCCTCCCGCTCGTCGATAACAGCCAGCGGCTGCGATTGACGCAGCCGCTGGGCGAGCACTTTTGCACCTTCCCGCAGGAGCTCGGCGCTGAACTCGGCTCGCTCGAGGCCCAGCCTTAGCATAGGCGGCGTCAGTGCTAGCAACGCCGCGAACCACAGAACGGTCGGCAGGTGAATCCAATCCCGCAATTCGGGCAGGCAGCGGAAGCTGAGCAGTGCAACGATCACGCATCCTGGCAGCCACGGGAGGGTCCGGGCCCACCCCCGGGAGGCGGTCAGGGTCACGTAGTGGCCAAAGCGTTGCCCAAAGCGCAGCCCCGTCCGTGCGCCGAGCCCTTGACGCGGGATCTTTGTGTCGAGACCCGCAGGCGCGAGATGCGCGACCAGCGCGCTACCAGCATCCGGGCCTGGCGTGAATGAGACCGGGCTCCACGTTGAGACGGTGTCTAGGTTCCTCCAGGGCATGTGCGCGAGGCACAGGCCGAAAACAGCGCCTACCACGGTTAGTGCCCACGTAAAACCCAGCGCGAGTACAGCGCAGCCGAGCATCGCACTTAGGCCAGCGACCGCCGCGCACGCCCCTAGGGGGAGACAGAAGCCACCGAGCCCCACATTGCTGAGATCGACGCGAGCCCGGCGCTGACGCACGCGCGCCGTCGCGTAGGCGACATAGGCGCCGAACGCTAGGGAGAGCATCAGCCCAAGCACTAGCGCCGGGAGGCGTGGCGTAAAGAGATCCAGCGCGCGCGCCTGAGACCCCTCTGCCTTCGCGCTGACCTGGGCGCCGCCTGCCGAACGTGTTCGGGTGCCGAGGCCAGCGCGACTATCTGCCAACATCGATGTTGGCTCAGCGCCCCGAGCCCTAGGGAGGTGACCGGGGCCATGGCTCGCACCGAAAGCACGCCCCGAACGGAGCGGGCCGGCGGGGAGTGTGGCTTCAATGCTCCAGCGCGTCTCGCGGGGCACGTGCTCACGCGCAAACGTCGCGTAACGCTCACCGTCGTCGAGGACCTCGCCCACGTTCACAAGTTCCGAGTGTCCCGGGAGCGCGCGTGCACCGGGCGGCAGCTTGAGTCGCACGGACGCTTCGAAGAGGTCGTGCTCCCAAGGTGGAAAGACGTACTTCAGGCGCAGGGTGGTGCCGTCGCGCGTGAGTACGCCCTCGGCGGGTGCCGCATGTTCGAAGCGAATGGCGTAGTCGCCGCGGCGCAGCCCGCCACCCCGCGGGAACGTGAGACTCACGGTGCCCACGCTCTGCGCGACGGTGGCTTTATAGCGTTCGAGTACCCTGCCGCGGTCCGCGCCGGGTGTGCGCTCGATGCGCACCACCGACAGCGCTTTGACGTGTGCTTGCTTGAGGGTGGGTTGAAAGCCGCGCAGGTCGAGCGCCCTCAGTTCGCCCCCCTCAACCCGCAGATAGAGATGAACGACCTGCTTGAGCGTGAGCGCCTCGGTGTCCGCTTCGAGATCGATGCGCGCGCCTTTCACTGCTGCCTCTGTCCAAGCCGCCGCCGCGCCTACCTGGCTCAGCGCCACCGCTACGCATGCCGTCGTCAGCATCGCCGCAAAGACCAAGGCTTCGCCGGGGCTGAAACTCGGACCCACGGGCCGCCGGTGCGCAATTGCGTGCCGCCACTCGAAGGCTCTCCAAACGCGGTGGCGCGTTGCTAGCAAGGTGAAACGACTCACCGATGAGCACACGAATGAATGTAGCGGTCTGCTGTCCAATGCTGTGGCCATGCTCGCGTGCGCGCTCGCGCCTTCCCAAAGCGTCATTGCGGCTTTCGTCACTCCGAGGCCGTGTAGGTAGAGGTACGCCATCCGGCAGCATTTCGGCCACTTCGTTGCAGTGCGAACGCCGACAAGGCCCCTGCGTGCTCGAGCCCCGAATGCACTTGTGCGCACGCGGCTTCGTTCTGCGTGCGCTGTTGGGCTTTGGGCGCGCACAAGGCTCACCAGATAGGGCTGGGCTTGCGTGGCGCTTCTTGGCCTCTCAAAAGGGAGAAACCCCGGCGGGGGTCCTTATTCGTGCTCGAAAAGGCCCGAGAGAATTCTGTGTGCCGGCCCCCCGAAACGGAGAAGGTGCAGTGGTATTGGCACCGGATTCAGCTTAGCCTGGAGGCTGTGAGTGGGGAGATCGTTGAACGTACGGGAATCACACCGCCGGGCCAAGTACAAGGGAACGTGCGTGTTCCTGCGGCGCAGTGGGAAATGACGCGCCGAGAGTGCCCGCGGCAGGTGGCGCCCACAGGCGCTCCGCGTGCTGTGGTTGATGCATCCGTTGTCGGTTGGAAGCGCGTGCGGCTTCTCGCCGGACCCGTCCAGGTGAGCCGTTATGGTGCTGCACGCCTTGCGCTCGCCGTGACGCTTGCGCTCGGCGTCTCGTGTTCCGTTGACCGGAGTGGGCTTGGTCCCGACGTGAACGGGCCCGCGCCGGTCGTGTTGTGTGGCTCGGACGTCTGCGCTGCGGGGCAGATGTGCTGCGCGGGCCAGTGCGTCGCGGACCGCTGTGACGACGGCAACCCCTGCACGACGGACATCTGCGGCGTCTCAGGTTGCATCCACACCACCGCAGAAGGCACACGCTGCAACGACGGCCTCTTCTGCAACGGCATAGATACCTGCGGCAGCGACGGCACCTGCTCCGTCCACAGCGGCAACCCCTGCGACGGTGACCTCACCTGTGACGAAGCCCTCGGCGCCTGCCTAGGCTGCGATGAAGACAACCCCTGTCCCAGCGACACCGAATCCGTCACCGAATGCGATTTCACCGGTCTCGCCACCTGTGTCACTGACGGCCGCCGCACCCGCACCACGACGACCTACGCTTGCGTTCAGCGTGCCTGCGTCGCGACTCAGTCAGACCAAAGCGAAACCTGCTCGCGCGACACTGAGGCCCTTTCCTGCGACGACGGCGACGCATGCACAGTCAGTGGCGTTTGCAGAAATGGCGAATGCATGAAGGGGCTCGAGGACTGCCGAGCCGTGCTCGGAAATTACAATCCCTGTGTGGACGCGAGGTGTCATCCCGTCCAGGGCTGCGTGACTAGAGATAATGACGATAACGCGTGCGGCTTCCTAGACGTACCCGACGCAGTGAGCGACAGGAACAGGGACTGCTCCCACTACGTTTGCGATAATGGCGAGTGCAAACGTGATGATGAGCGAGATCAAGGCATCCCCTGCGAGTACACGCCCGAAAACCTGTGCGGGGGTCTCTGCGATGGCAAAGGAGAATGCGAAGACCTTAGCAGCTGCCCATAGAACTCGATGCCACTAAGCAGAAACGCTCAACGGGCTCGCCACACGCATGAAATGACACACAGGTCCCCAGAGACGTCGGGGATGCTAACCGCTGTGCTAAAGCACTGTCGCGCGAGTGGTGCGGGTGGCGGGCCCGCACCCTAGGTTCGCGAGGGCAACTACGCCTTTTTCGCCGGGGTTTTCTTGGCTGCGGCCTTGGGTTTGCTCGCGGTGCTTTTGGCCTTCTTAGCGGCTGCGGGTTTGCGCGCCGCACTGCGGCCCTTGGGCTTGCTGGGGCCTTTGGCGCGCTTCTCTGCGAGCATGTCGAGGGCCTCGGTGAGGGTGATCG
>SLEO01000201.1 GCA_007124745.1 Myxococcales bacterium | reverse complement strand
ATGCCTTCAACCTGCTTGATGCGCGCGGTGCCGTCAGCGTCACCGAGCGCCAACGCTACATCGGCCGCGTCAGAAAACTCGCGCGTCTCTGCGCGGAGAGTTGGCTTGCCCAACGCGAAGCGCTCGGTTTTCCGCTCCTAACCCGGTCGGAAGCCCAGCCACCGTCGACAGACGCAGGTGCCCCGGTGCAACTAGGGGAGGTCGCTCGTGGCTGATTTTCTATGCGAACTCGGTACCGAGGAACTCCCGGCAGGCTTTGTAGCGAGCGCGGAAGCGTACCTACTCGAAGAAGTACCGGCGGCCCTTGCCCGGTTCCGGCTAACTCACGGCAAGGTGGATGTTTTCGTGACGCCACGGCGCCTCGCGTTTCGCGTCGCGGACGTGGCGGAAAGCCAGTCTGCGTTGTGCGAGCGCCTGTGGGGGCCGCCGAAATCCGTCGCTTTTGGCGCGGATGGCCAGCCCACGAAGGCCGCAGAAGCCTTCGCGCGGCGTCTCGAACGCGATGTGCATGCGCTGGAGGTTCTTGAACAGCCTGGCAAGGAAGGCCTCTACCTCAGCGCCGAACGCCGGGAAGCGGGGCGGCCGGCTTCAGAGATACTCAGCGCCTGGCTGCCGGAACTTTGGCAGAAGGTGCCGTTCACGAAGGTCATGCGCTGGGGCGCGGATGTCGGGCCGTTTGGCCGGCCGGTGCAGTGGCTGCTTTGCCTGCTCGGAGACGCGGTGCTTCCGTGCACCTTCGCCGGCGTGAGCGCCGTGGACCACCGGACCTGGGGGCATCGCGTGCTGTCAGACGGTGCAGTGACCGTGGCCAACGCGGGCGCTTATGTTGAGGCCCTGCGCGGCGCGAGCGTTATTGCGAGTGCCGCAGAACGCCGCGCGCTGATTACGGAGACGGCGACAGCGCTTGCAGAATCCGTGGGTGCGCAACTGTGCGAGCAAGCGACGCTGGATGAGTGCGTGCACTTGGTAGAGGCGCCGCATTTGATGTTGGGCAGCTTTGAGCCGCGCTTTCTCGACTTGCCCGACCGCCTCGTCGAGGCCGTGCTCACGGGGCACCAAAAGTACCTGCCTCTGCGGCGCATGAGCGATGACGCCCTCGACAACCGCTACCTGAACGTCATCAACCTGCCGTCGACGCCGGAAATCGTTGCCGGAAACGACCGCGTTTTGCGAGCCCGCCTTGAAGATGCGGCCTTCTTCATCGCTGAGGACCAAAAAGCGGGCCTGGAAGCGCGCAGCCAGGGCCTCGGACGCGTGGTCTTTCATCGCAAACTCGGCACACTCGCCGACAAGGTGGTGCGGCTGCTGGCCCTCTTGCCCCTGGCACCCGAAGCTGAGCGAGAGACGGTGGCTCGCGAGGCTGCGCGCTTGGCCAAGGCAGACTTGCTCACCCTGAGCGTCGGTGAATTTCCAGAACTTGAGGGCGATTTTGGTGGCTGGCTGCTGCGTAAGAAGAACCCTCGCGTGGCCCAAGCCATCGCCGAACACTACCGCCCCCGCGGCGCCAGCGATGGTTTGCCCGAGTCCGTCGCCGGCGCTTGGCTCGCCGTGGCGGACCGCATGGATACGCTCGTCGGTTGCCTGGCAGTGGGCGAGAAGCCGACGGGTTCCCAAGACCCCTTCGCGCTCCGTCGCGCGGCGCTCGGCATTCTACGCATCGGTGTCCACGGTCCAGATGATGTGGACCTCAACGCTTGGTTTGACGCGGCCTATGCCGCGCACGCCTCGCAGTCCGATGGCGCTACGGGAGAGGCCGCCAAAACCGCCAAGCTCTCTACGCGCGAGGCAGCGCACAAACGCTTCCAGGACTTTGTCGCGAGTCGCTTCGAGGCGTGGCTTAAACAATCGCTCACGGCGGAGGCTGCGGCGCTTGGAGTCGCGCGCCTCGAAGCGGGGGCGTCTGTACGTGAGGCCTACGCCACAGCGCATGCCCTCGACATGCTGCGCAACCACGACGCCTACGCCGAGTGCCGGGCCCTCATCCAGCGCTTCGGGAACCTCGCGCAGAAGGCCGAAGGCACAGCCATCGCGGGCACACAGCTTCCCGCCACCGCACCGCCCGCCGAGCAAGTGCTCGCTGCAGCCGTCGCTGCCGTAGGCCAGTGGGGAAGTCCAACAGTGGTGCAGCTCGATGCTGAGGCCCTCGCAGCCTCCATCAGCGCGCACGCCATCAAAACCTATGCGTCGCTTGCGGCCGCGTCCGCGACCTTCTTTGAGGATGTGCTGGTCATGGACCCGGACCCGGAGGTCCGGCAGCGCCGCTTGGGGCTCGTGTCCGCAGCCCACCGCGCCTTCGGTCCGCTAGGCGCCGCCTGAAGTCGGGGCGGGTCCCGGACCGCCCGGGGGCACGTTGCCAAAATGCCTCCTATGGATACGCGCCGGGAGCATTCGCGACAGCTTGAGTCATGCTCCGTTAGCGTGACTGGCCCTTCTTTGTCCGATAGCAGCGCCCCGCTTGCGCTTGAAGCGCAACAACTCACCAAGCGCTTTGGCGAGCGCACCGCCGTGGACGGGGTATCGCTGAGCCTAAAGACGGGCACCATCCTCGGGCTGCTCGGCGCCAATGGTGCGGGCAAGACAACGACCTTGCGGATGCTTACGGGGCTGCTGCCTGCCGACGCCGGTGAGATCCGCTACTTTGGACGTGATTTCCGCGAAGAACGTTACGCGCTCAAGCGCCTCATCGGAGTGTGCACCCAGCATGACACCCTCGACCACGACCTGACCGTTCGTCAAAACCTCAGCGTTTACGCGTCCTATTTCCGCCCGCGCATCGACAACGTCTCGGCGCGCATTCAGGAGCTTCTTGCGCGCTTTAGCCTGAGCGAATACGCGGATGCCTCGCCGAGCGTGCTTTCGGGAGGCTTCAAACAGCGACTGCTCATCGCCCGAGCGGTGGTCCACTCCCCGCGGCTGCTCTTTCTCGATGAGCCCACCACCGGACTCGACCCGCAGGCGCGCATTCATCTCTGGCACTTTATCTACGCCCTCCGGGAAGAGGGCCTCGCCGTGGTGCTCACCACCCACTACATGGACGAAGCGGAACGCCTGAGCGACGAGCTAGTCGTCATGCGTCAAGGTCGTGTGGCGCTTCAAGGCACACCCAAGGCGGTTCTCGGCGCGACGATGGGCGACCAAGTGCTGGTGATTCCTGCGGGCGCGGTACCGCCCGGTGCACTCGGCGCCTTCGTCGGGTCAGACCCTGCCGGCAACCAGGACGCTACGCACGGTGTGACGCAGGTGCTCGGCGAATGGCACTTGCCCGTCACGCCCGCGCGCCTCGCGGCGTTCCGCAGCGGTTTTCCGGATGTTCGCTGCTACGTCCGCCCACCGAGTCTCGACGACCTCTTCCTTCGGCTTGACGTTCCCACGCCAGAGCGAACGCCCTCAGCCCCCCATCCGTTGGAAGCGGCAGCGCTAACCACGATGGATCCTGGTGGGGCTGAGAACACGGCAGGGCGGCCCGTCAGCGATCGGCCACAGGGGTCCGAAACTCATGGGAGCAGCAAGGAGCGCGCTGACTCACTTTCACATGATGGCGGCACATCATGACAGATCTTAGCGTATTTCGGGCGCTTTTTGCCTGGCAAACGTGGGCGGTGTTCTGGCGTCATGTCCGGGTCTACGGACGCACCTGGAAGACGGGCATCCTGCCGCCGGTCTTCGAGCCCTTGGTGTTCTTTGTCGCCTTCGGCGTCGGGCTGCGAGAGTATGTCACGGGCCTTACCTGGGAAGGCGTCGCGCTGAGCT
>SLEO01000315.1 GCA_007124745.1 Myxococcales bacterium | reverse complement strand
CGTCTAGCGTCACCACGACCTGTGCGCCGGGAAGGCTTGCCCCGAGCACGGGACCCACAAATGCCGTTGGCACAATCCCACTGCGCCGGGGCGAGGTCACCTCGAGAAACAACGCGCCGTCGAGCGCAAAGCGCTGAACGCAGGTTTCGATGGACGTACAACTCGCGGAGACGCTCCGCGTCACGCCCGACCCGCCGCCCGTCGCCCCATTCGAGGGCAGCGCGGCAAAATCACCGGGCGCGGCCACGAGCTCGCCAGCTGCACCGCCGGCGAAACTCAGCGATACGGACGCATCAGGGGTGCCGAGGCTGTAGACAGCGCCTCCACCACCGCCAGCACCAGGCCCGACAGCGACCGTTCTGCCCGTGGCCATCGTGACGGACCCGCCACGTCCACCGTTGGCACGCACCGTAATCCCTCGCACCTCCGGCTCTATGTCATCGGGAAGCGTGGAAGCAGGCGCCAGAAGTACGACACTTCCTCCCGCGCCACCACCCCCCGCGCCCGCCAGGTCTCGGCCATCGCTCCCCAGCGCAATCCCCTGCCCAGCGCTGCCTTCTGCAAGAATGAGCGCGCGCGGCGCAGCGTCTGACGTCACAATACGTCCGGCAACCACTAAAGCGATCCCGCCACCGGTGCCGCCCTGACTCGCACGGGTGAACCCGTGACCGGCGCCGCCGCCACCACCGAAGTAAGCCCGGGCCGCCGAAAAGCGAGGCAGCGCGCGCCCGCCAAACCCACCGGCAATTTGCCGGAGGTTGCCGCCCCATCCTTCCGCACCCGGCCCTTGGTCCTCCGGGTTCTGGAGCGACCGACTGAGCGAGTAACCACCGCGGCCGCCACCGGCACCCGGCGAAGTACCTAGCGCCGCCGCGGCCTCGGCATCGAGGGCGAGAGCGTCCGACGCCAGAAAGTGACCAAGCCCGGAATAGACCGCACCGCTCGGCGCCACGTTGGCGCCACCGCCACCGCCACCGGCGACCGCACTGGCGCCGCCGCCACCGTTAAGTGACGCTGGTCGACCAAGTAGACCGACTGGAAGCGCCGCGGAAACCCCAAAGCCGCCAATGCCCTCGCCCGCACCGCCGGCCTGACACGTATCGCTTACGCGGTCGGACGTTGGAGCCTCGCCCTCATCCACCGGGGCGGCGCAAGGAAACGAGCGGCCGCCGCGGAACCCAGTCCGCGAGACATCGAACGTTCCATTGAGCGTGAGCGTGCCCGCCACGGACACCGCAAGCACACCACCGACGCTTCCGTCCCAGGGGCGAGCGACCCACACGGCGTTGGGACCGAGGGTCAGGTTACCAAAGCGAGCCACGCGCACCACCTGCACACCGGCTTCCGCTGAGAAACTCGCACCGATGCCACCAGGCTGAACCTGAGCGTCAACGTTGATACGATTGCCAATCACGCCACCGACCGTCACTAGAGCGTAGCGTCCCGCGTTGCCCACATCGACGGTGCCTCCTTCGGTGCCCTCGCCTTCCACACCGGCGCTCAGATCCTGTGCCTGGTAGACCAAAACCTGGTCACCCGCTTGGAGCGGCAGCGCAGCCACTTCCTCCGCAGTCTCGCCGGCGCAAGCCACGCGACCGCCGAGCGCTTCAATGGCGTCGACAACGATCGACGTAGCGCCTTCGCCCACATCCTGCGAGAGCCGCGCGTAGCGGTTCGGCATGAATCTTCCGGTCGCCGTGAACGTGCAATCCGGCTGCGCTGTCGCGGTACCAGACAAGCCATGGAAGCTCGCCAATCCACCGACAAAAGCGACCGCCCATGCGGCCTGCTGCACACTAAACACCACACGTGCCGTGCGGTGCAATGCGGATGAGGTGAGTGGTTCTCGCATAATCGTTTCTCGTTATCTCACAAGCTCTGACCGCGATACCAGGCTTCGCAGCAAGGGGCACCAGGGGTTGCACTTCAGGGAGCCGCGCGGCAACCGCTCAGGTCGAGTTTCGGATGCTCCGGCTTCGGGTCGGTGATCTCAAACTCGACGCGGCGATTCTGCTCACGCCCGATGGTCGTCCGGTTGTCGGCGATAGGATGCAGCACGCCGCAGCCCCAGGCGGTGATCGACAGTCGGCCTGAAACCTCCGGCACCTGCGACACGCGGCCCTGGATCCAGTCTCTGACCGAACTCGCCCGAGCTATCGATAGGTCCATGTTGCGCCTATCGTTGCCACGAGAATCCGTGAAGCCGACAATGCGGACGGCGCGCAGCTTGGGGTCCGCGGCCAGCAACCCTGCAATCTCCTCAAGAACGGGATACGCCGTCGCCTTGAGCGTGGACTTCCCTGTCTCGAAGAAGATCTGTTGCGATAGTTCAATGCGGCCTTCATCGGCGTTGAGCGTGATGAACTTGGGACAGCCATCGTTCGATGCGGGCCCCGGTGTCATCGGGCACTTGTCCTCGGCATCCGGGACGGCGTCTCGGTCATTGTCGAGGTCGGGGCAGCCATCCTCGTCCTCAAAGCCATCGAAGTCCTCGGGCTGGTCCGGGCACTCGTCAACGTCATCGGGGATGCCGTCGCCGTCGTTGTCAGGGTCGGGGCAGCCATCCTCGTCTTCAAAGCCGTCAAAGTCTTCAGGCTCCTCTGGGCATTTATCGACGTCATCCGGGATACCATCGCCATCGGTGTCCACAGGAGGCGGCGGCGCGACCGGTTCCTTCGCCGGTTCGGGCGCAGGCTCCGGCGCCTCTACAACCGGCGCTTCTTCTCGGGCGACTGGGCTGTAGCCTACCTGCACAATGGCGCGCACATCAGGCGAACCGTAGCCCCGGAGGACGCCTCCCCCGACGCCCGCACCAAGTACGACGCCAGAAGGCAGGAAGCCGCGCAGACCCGCAAGCAACTCCAGCGGGGAAGTGGCCCGCTCAGCGAAATCTTCGAAATGCGTCGAGCCGAAGGCTTCTCCATACACCGCGAGATGGTTGTCGAGCAGGTCGACGCTGGCACCGAGGCCGTAGGTGAGCGCGTGCTTTGCCGTGAGGTTGGCGAGAGAGGTTTCCTCGCGGACAAGCGCGCCCACGTTCTGCCGCAGCGTCACAATGCCAAAGCGCTGGGAGAACAGAAGCTGCGAGTGCAGCGTCGCGTTGGCTTCGCCGCTGTAGAGCTGGTCGTTATCGAGAAGGTGCGCGAAGGGAATGGTGCCCGTTAGCTGTAGTGCCCCGGAGAAAAGCCCATCCGCAACGTCGACGAAATGAAAGCGCGCGCCGAAGCGAGGGTCGCCGGGAAACGTACCTCGGCCCTCGGGGATACCCTGCAGGAAGTTTTCGTGTCGCCAGAACGTTGCCGGTAGGCCCGCGAAGAGCAGCCATCGGTCCCCGATCCCGAGGTAAGCGGCAAGCTCGCCCCGCACTTGGTGCGCCACTAGCGCCCCAAACTCAGACCCCGCGTCACCCCGGACCGCCTCCGCCACCACAAGATCGTTTGCGTAGTCTGCCCCAAGCCAGACGCCCCACTTAAGGTGGCCAGGCGTGCGCGCGTCTGAAAGCGCCAAACCATCGCGCAGCGTAGGCGCCCACTGAAAGTGGGTGAGTGGCACACCGGTTTGCGCCTGGGCCGAGCGCGGCAACGCGGAAGCCAAGAGTTCCGCCGAGAGAAGCGCGGCGAGGGTTAACCAGAGGCCCGGCAGCAGCCGACGGAGACGAGCAGCGCACATCATTGCCACGTGTGTAGCCAGAGTAGCCGCCGCTAGCAACGCAAATGTACATCGCCCCCTACTCCCTCGCGCTTAGGACAAGT
>SLEO01000340.1 GCA_007124745.1 Myxococcales bacterium | reverse complement strand
TCTGTCATCGCCCAGGCATGATCCCGCCTGACGATCCGTCAACGGTTTTTCACCCCGATACGTCCGACTCGAAGCGCTCAACCACAAAATACGAAGTGGTTTCCGAGGGGATCCTTCAGCTGAGCGATGGCATACGCTTCTGCTCCAGAAGGTGATCGCGCGGTCGGGCCTATCTGGACTTGGTTTGGCGCTACAGTCTCGATTGCCTCGCCGCGCAGAAGTTCAGCGAGTTCGTCAAGCCACTTATCCTTCAACGCGTAGACGTGCTGTCCCACATTGTATAGTTGTTTATCCCTCCGACTAGCCGGTTTTTTTGTCACCACGAGCCGTAAGCACGAGGCCTCGTGGCCAGATATCCGCAAGCGCCTGAGCTGATTAAGTAGCGCCGCGAACCCCTTCCTGTGTTCCGGCGGCCACTTTCGCGGATTCCCAGAGAAGAGTCTTGAGTGGAGATACTGACACGATTCGAAACGCAACCGCCCGGCGAAGTGAGTGCCGCTGTCGAAACGTTTGAGCGCGGCTTCTGCAAGCCCAAGCCATTCAGTCTTCCAAGGGGCGCTGTCCATTGAGCTTGCTGGTGTGGGTGAGACTTCGCTGTACGTTCCGTTCAGAGGCTGCCTTTGTGCGAGTAGTACGCACGCGTGCATCAAGAACTTGAGCTGCGTCAGCGCGCTAATCGGTTCGGAGGGAAGCCGAGCATCATCGAACCACTTTTTTTGGTAGTGCGCGATGGCCCAGCCGCAGGCATCTTCCTCTGGATACAAGGCGCAGAGCAATCGTTCGAATACCGCGAGACTGCTCCGCGAATCGGTGTCGCTAGGCTCTCGCTCTACAAACGCCTCGAGTAGTGCGCGCGCATGGCCTTCATCGAAAAGATGGATAAATCCAGTGAAATATTTGACGAAGGCCATGTCGTCTCGCGCGCTGATGAGGCGACTGCCGTGATCGGGATCTGCCTCAAAGACCTCAATATTATCAAGCCACTCGGTGAGGACGACGAGCTGCTCGGCGTCAAAAAAGTCTCCCC
Source organism: Myxococcales bacterium (assembly GCA_007124745.1). Classification (GTDB taxonomy): domain Bacteria; phylum Myxococcota_A; class Polyangia; order Polyangiales; family SLQV01; genus SLQV01. The sequence goes on along the minus strand of SLEO01000340.1, from coordinate 12,501 downwards.
GTTCGAAGAGCAGAGCACGGACCTTCGGCGCGACGATGCTTTTCGAGTAGGCTCCGCCTCGCGGATACTGGAGCCCCTCTAGCGTGAAGCAGTAGGGCCGGAGCGTCTCGTCTTCACTGTCGCTCAGGTTTGGTGGGTGTTCACCATTCAGCTCTCCAACAAGTGCCCGATACTCGCCGAGATTTGCATGTTTCAATATATTGAGAAGCAGATATTCATCCGCGTCGACAACACGGACGAAATCAGCGAACCGGTCTTTGGTTGCGCGTAGCGCGCCCTTAAGTGTTCGCGGTGTCAGTCGAACCTCATCTTCAAGCCAGTCAAAGAGGGGCTTCAGTTCAGCGGTAATGCCCTCTTTGTTGCCGGTCCACAGGCGGTCAAAATCTTCGCGATAGCCTGGGGGTGCCAGATCCCTCCGCGGACGATGTTCAGGTTCGGGTCGTGTGGCCGCGTGAGACCTGAACGCCTGCACTTTCGGCCTCCATTCTGAAAACGCCAATGTTGGAATGCGGTAGGTGTCAGAGAACAGCTTCTCGTCGTCGCGGGTTATTTGGAAGTGTTCACGCGATAGCGCACAGACCACGCCCACGCGGCGAGCTAACGTAAGTGCGTGCAAAAGCGAGGCGACAATACGGATATCTGGGCGCGGACTCGGGGGGGTATTGCCCGGCGTGTGCTCGTCGTTAGCGGGTGAGAAGCGGTCAAGGTCATCTACCCAGAGAACCACCCACGCATCAAGACGCAGTAGGGCCTCGTCGAGTCGTTCGATCACTTCATGGGGCTCGCGAGCTGATCTCAGCCAACCGAAAGCGCCGGACACCAGTGCACCAAACCAACTTCTTGGAAAACCGACGGCCCGTGCGAACTCCGACGCCAGCCCGCGCACGGCGAGTGAGGCGTCCCAGCGCGAAAGAGCGCGCTCAAGTTGTAAAAGTATGCCGAGGACGAGGTCCTGCTCATTCGAATAAGACCAGGCGTTCACATACACCGTGACTCGCGAGGGCTTCGCCTCCCAATCGCGACCGAACTCAAGGCTCGCCGTTGTTTTGCCCGTGCCGTTTTCACCGACGAGCCGCAGTCCAGGAAGTACACCACTCGCTGATAAGCTTCTTTCGTGCATGCGCTGCGCGAGCACTTTCCCAAATTCACGACCCCCAAAACCATCACTTGCAGATGGCTCATCGCTGTCGAGCCAAGCGTCGAACCCCGCCCTGGAGAGAGCTTCGACCACGGTATGCGGCTCGGGGAGCGTGGCCTGAGTACCCTGCGCGTCCCGTTTTGAGTGCGACTCTAGCCAGCGCCGCAGTAGTTCCGAGATAATGAGCAGGAACAGCGCGATGAGGAACGCCGGTGAGGAAACAAGGCCATGCTGTGTGAAGCCTTCCAACGAAAGCGACTCCGTTAATGGAGCGAAAGCGGAAGGTCCATAAGGATCCGCACACTTCGCCGCGCGTTCGCTTGCAGCCCCGAGACGCGCCGTAAGATGCCCGAAGAGCATCGCAATGAGGAACCCCTGCAGCAGCCCAGGCCCCGCTAACGGACGCGAAAGTCCTAAAAAACCGAAAAGGCTCTGGGGCATCAGAAGCTCACCCAGGCGTTTAGGTGCGCTGCACGACTGAGTTGTAAGCCTCGTCATGTTTTGGCGGGGAACGAAGAGCCAGAGGGCCACAAGTGGAAGCATCGCTAGCCACAGATGGCCCAACGGCGAGGGCGCAGCGCGCCACAAGCGAATGAGCCAGTTTGGTGGCAGCCAGCATACCCAAGTCATGGTGCCCACGAGCGCGCCTAGGATGGCGCTTGCCGCAGTCAATTTCACCCATGCCGCCGCGATAAGAGCCGGGCGTGGTTTCGCATCTTTGCCGGTGCTTCGCACAGACATCGGCTCAATCTAGGATCGGAACTCGGGACGTTATTGAAGTGAGCAGCACAGTTGCATGCTCACATAGCAGCCCCCCATTTGCCCACCCGCAAACGGCATGCGCGGAGATGGCGACCTCATGCCGCCCCGCTTACGAAGTCGCCGAACACGTGAACTCTATGCTTTCGTTCGTCCTCAGCGAGTTCAGGCACACCTCTAAGCAAAGGCGAGGGTAGCCACGGTGGCGTTGCGATATTGATGCGCCGTTGGCGGACAGACGACTATGCAGCGCATCCTCGCGTATCCTGGTGGTTATGCGCATGCTTCGCGTTTGGTGGCCTCAGCTGGTTCTTGTTGCCCTCAGCTTGCCGATTGCGTTTGTTTGGACGGTCGTTTTCGATAGCGAGGCGTTCTCGAGCGAGCTCGCCAAGATGGACACATCCGTTAACTGGGACGTCGGCGTTTTCGCCTGAACAGGCCACATCATCGCCTTGTTGCCCCTCCTCGCCGTCGCGCTCATCAAGGCGTTGAGCGCTTTGTTCCTCTCAATCGATCTGCTCATACGGTTGTTCATCAACGCGATCACGGGTGCACTTGCCGCCCTCGTTGCTGCCTCAGCGGTGGAGACGGTCTGGCTCTGGTCGCGCAGGCGCGCCAACCGGCTAACGTTCATCAAAGTCAGTGCGGGTTGCGGTGCTTGGCTTGCAACACTCTTTGCCCTGAGTGTTGGACTCCAGAGTGGATGGCGTGAAGCCTTTGGAGCGTTCGCCTTTGCCGGCATCTTCTTGCTGCTGCTGCTGTTCGCTCTGGTGGGCGTCGTGCTGTCGATGTGGGTCGCTCGCCGGGGGCCGAATGAACGCGGTTAAGCGTGCTGCGTTGACCAGCGGTCGCTCGTGTTCACGGGGTCGAGAGAGCGAAAAGTCAGACGGAAACAGTAAAGGGCGCGGGTTGCACGCGCAGCTCTAGGCTACCTAAAGGTACAGGGGAGGAGGGTTTGTGGGAGTCACGCCTGAAAACCCGCGGGCGTCTTTTGGAGTGCCGTCCTCAACGGACAGAAGCGATCGGCCAAGTCCTGAGTCTGTGGTCCCCTTTCGGAGATGAGACGTGTCTCTGCCGTAGGGGGTGCGAAAAGCGCTGGCCAGGACGGTGCGAAAGCCGGTAGAGCGGAAGGTATGGGATGGAAGCCTGAGGGTGAGGTTCGTTTTGCGCTGTGTACGGATCTTGACGGCACGTTTCTCGGCGGGAGCGATGAAGGTAAGGCCCAGCTCTACGGCGCGTGGCGCCGGCCGCGTGCACAAGAGCTGCTGATCTTTGTGACGGGGCGGGATCTCGATTTCGTCGAGCACCTGTGCCGCCATGAAGGCGTGCCCGCGCCTGATTTCGTCATCGGTGACGTGGGCACTTCGGTGGTGGCCTGGCCCGGGCGGGAGCCTATCGCGGAGGTGGAGGAGTGGATCGATGCGTGCTGGCAGAGCCCGGAGGCGCGTATTCGAGCGCTGCTCGAAGAAGAGCCCGGTTTGAGGCTGCAGGATGTCCAAGGCGGGCGTCGCGTTTCCTACCTTTATGACCCTGAAGTGCTTCGGCCTGAGGCGGCTAGCAAGGCACGCGAAGCCGGCTTCGATGTCACCCTCTCGGCGGATATCTTCTTCGACGTTCTACCGAAAGGCGTTGCAAAAGGTAGCTCGCTTAAGCGCCTTCTAGCCACGCTTGAGATTCCTGAAGACGCATGCGTTGTGAGCGGCGATACGCTGAATGATTTATCGCTTTTCGAAACGGGCATCGCTGGCATCGCCGTCGGCAACGCCGAGCCCAAGCTCGTCGAGCGCATTCAGGGCTGGTCCCACGTCTACCACGCCCAGGCGCCAGGCACCGAGGGCATCATCGAGGGCCTCTCGCGTTTGGGGCATTGGCCCCTGCCATCCCTCTGAACCGCCTCTGCCTTTAGTCGGGGGGGCCGCGAAGTAGTGCTTTAAAATAGTATCTTTCGTATGTCGCCGCGTATGAGCCATGCTGAGCAAGGACATTATGAAAAGTAACCTAATCATCCTTTATCACCGTGAGCCCTACGACGAGGTCGTTGAGGATGGCCAGGTTCGCTACGTCGAGAAGTCGAAGCCGAATGGGATTGTGCCCACGCTGAAGAGTTTTCTCGAGGCCTCGCCGGGGGGGCGCTGGATTGCCTGGAAGCAAGTCGAAGCCGGGGATGCCGACGCGTTCCAGCCGGTGGTGGAGGTTGAGCGGGGTGGTCAGCTTCACCATGTAGAGCGTATACCGCTGTCCGCCGAGCAGGTCAGCAGCTTCTATCACATCACCTCGAAGGAGGCTTTTTGGCCCATTCTACACTCGTTTCCTTGGCAGTTTAGGTACGACTCTTCAGACTGGGCCAACTTCAAGGATATCAACCAGCGCTTTGCGGAGGCAGCTTGCGCGGGCGCGGCAACGGACGCCGTCTTTTGGATTCACGACTACAACCTGTGGTTGACCCCTCAGTACATTCGCGAGCGCCTGCCCAACGCGCGCATCGTCTTTTTTCACCACACGCCCTTTCCGGCAGCGGACATCTTCCACATTCTCCCCTGGCGGGAAGCCATCGCGAACAGCCTGCTGCAGTGCGACCTCGTGGGCTTTCACATCCCGCGCTACGTGCAAAACTTTGCCCGCTCCGTGCGCGGTTTGCTGGGCGCGGAGGTGGTGGAAGAGGGCCCCGTTGCGGAAGGCTTTGTGGCCACCGGCTCGGCGCTCGCTGAGCCGACGCAGGCGCGCGAACTCGCGTACAAGGGGCGGCGCATTCGGGTGGATGCGTTCCCTCTTGGGACAAGTCCCAAGCACATTCAGGCCATCTGCGACCTGCCGGAAACCCAAGCGCGTATCGAACGCATTCGCGAGGAGACGCGCGGTCACCGCCTCATCGTGTCGGCGGGCCGCATCGACTACACCAAGGGCGTCAAGGAGTCTCTGCTCTGTTACGAGCGCCTGCTCGACCGGCGCCCGGACCTGCACAGCAAGGTCAACATGGTCACCATCGCCGTCGCACCCGCCGACGGCATGAAGGCCTACCGCGATGCCCGTCACGACATCGAGCAGCTTGTCGGCTCCATCAACGGCCGTTTCGGCCGCCTCAACTGGCGCCCGATTGTGTTCTTCACCGGCGGCCTGCCCTTCGCGGAACTGGTGGCCTATCTACGCGTTGCGGATGTTGGCTGGGTAACGCCGCTGCGGGACGGGCTCAACCTTGTCGCCAAGGAGTTCGTCATCGCCCAGGACGAGAACCCCGGCGTGCTCGTCCTCTCGGAGTTTGCCGGCACAGCGGTGGAGCTGCCCGACGCAGTCTTGACCAACCCCTATGCTTCGGCGCGCCTCGACGCCGCCATGGACGAAGCCCTCGCGATGCCCCTCGAAGAGCGCGCAGAACGCATCCGGCGCATGCGCCTTTCCATCGAACGCATGAACGTCGGTAAGTGGGCGAGCATGATGTTCGGCCAAGGCGGCCTCGCCCCCGAACTCGCCGAAGCCGTCAAGGCCCGCCTCTAGGCGAATGGCATCGCCACACACATCAGCTGCACGTACAGCGTGGGTAACAGCTCCGTCTATCCGAGGACGCGGCAAATTCCCGCCACCTATCCTTGGTCGCCGAACCGTTGACCTGTCGTCGTGGACACGCCACGAACCCAGCGGAAGCCGTGACCTTATCAAGCCCGAGCGGTGTACCGGCACTGCCGGGAGGGCCTTGTCTGCTTGCGCTTGGTACGGGCTCGTGCACGGTGTTTCGCATGCGCCGATTAAGTTTCGTCTGTATGATTGCACTTGCCACTGCTCCTGGCTGTGCCGCCCCTAGCATGGATGGCGCCTCGCCAGGAACGAGTACGACGTCTCCCGTCTCTGGAGACAAGTTCGTGGTCTTGCCAGCTGAATGCGCGCGCGGTTTCGCGCTCAGTCTACTGTTTGCCAGAGTGCACCTACCAGGAGCCCAAGCGCGCCCGCTTACAGACGACGAGGCCGCCGAACTCATGCGACTGCTGCCAATCGATGCAATTCCCGCGGTCGATTGCAGTGACGTATCCTACAGCGCGTCAGTGCCGTTGTTTCCCGAGACGCACAGCTCAGACCAGAGCGCGCCTCTCACAGATGAAGAGGCCCAAGTGCGTCGGGAAAGAAGCGAATGGGTGGTGCATCTTCCGGAGTACCAAGCTGGCCTCGCGCTGATCTATCTTCTCGTATCGAACGCGTGTTACGCCTTGCATTTTAACCTGACAAGAGCAAGCGTGACGCTGCTGGCGGGTCCCGCGGTGGATTCGGCTTTGTTGTCCCGGCAAACGTGCTCACTGCCAGACCAGGCTACCTTCATCTAAAGTCATTCCATGCCATCAAGCGCTCGCGCGCGCATCCCTCTCCCGCGAATCGAGCCAAAGTGTGATGGGGCCATCGTTGACGCTGGATACCCCCATGGACGCGCGAAATACGCCCGTCTCCACGCGCACACCGCTCGCTTTGAGGGCGGTGGCTAGCGCGAGGTAAAGCGCTTCAGCCTCTGCCGGAGGTGCCGCGGCGCTAAAGCTCGGTCGCTGTCCCCGGCGCAGGTCACCGAACAGCGTGAACTGGGACACGAGCAGGATGGCGCCCCCCACATCCCGGATGCTCGCGCTCATGCGCGCGGGCTCTGGTGCGTCCGCCGCAGGACATGGCGCCTGAAAGATGCGCATGCCCAGGAGCTTCCGCGCCATCCAGGTTACGTCCGAGGCATCATCTTCGCGCGCCACCCCGACAAGAACGAGCAACCCCCGCCCAATCTCACCCACCAGTGTCTCGCTTACCACAGTCTCACTCACCGCTGTCGCCGGCGCCTGCGGCCCCTGCAAGGCGGTCTCGCGCACAGACACCGAGGCCTGACTCACTCGCATCACAGTCGCGCGCATAGTTCCCGTGCGTAGTGTAGCGCGTCGCGGTGACGATGCGCGCGCCTCCTAACCACCGACACGGGAATCACCGCCCCGCCGTTACCCAGCATTAAATGATGGATGAAGCAGCTAGTGGCCCAATCACATCGGCGCGAGTTCACGCGATGATCGTCTGGAGAAATTTACTGGGGAGTGAAAAACACTCTAGCGTATTTTTCACTCATGAAGAAACGGGCCGAGGCACAGATGGCCCGTCAGGCGACAGGTATCCCGCTCGGTGCAACCCTGCCGCGGCGGCTTGCTCCGTTGGTGTTGGATGACCTTGCGTCAAAAATGATCTTTCTCGCGGCTCCGAGGCAAACCGGAAAGACTACCTTCGCAAAGGACCTGCTTGAAGCCCACGTGCCTGAAGCGGCAGCCGCCAGCTACTTCGTATCTGTTCAGGTGGCATTTTATAGAATGCCCCCGAGTTTTCGGGAGTGAATCCCCCCAAACCCTCACCCACTCTGCCCCTAAGGTGGCCTAAAGCTGCGCGCGGGGCCCAGCGCCCACTTGCTCTTTCCTGCAGCATTGTCGCTTATTACACCCCCTGAGCGCATACCTAGTGTCGACCCTCGCTCAATTAGGCGAGCGTGCGGGCAGCCTGCGAATCGTACCTACATTCAAGCTTGACGTTTGCGCGAGCGCCTTCAGGCTCATGCACCATGACGAAGCGGAGGGGGCACCTTGGCGTTGGGCGGCGCGGAACTTCCGGAGCCCCGGACCCCGATGCGATGCTGAAGTGGGCGCTTGAGGCCGTTGGTTCGGGCTGGGTGGAGATCGATGTACTCGAACCGGATGCGCCGATTTGTGCAACGGTACGCGTAGGTCCGCACGCGTTTGTGCATGTTGAGTTGTCGGCCATCGGCGATGAGACCGCTGAAAGTGCCTGCACCTGCGAAGGGCTGCAGCCCTGTGCCCACACACTTGCAGTCATGCTCGCTGTTCAGCAAGCGTTGGCGGAGATGGCCGAGGCCTCCAAGGAGATGACCTACGTCCAAGGCGATATCGCGCAGGCGCCTGAGAGTCTCACCCTGCCGCAGAGTGCAGGTGAAGCGCCCATCGCGACACTTCGCAGCGGCGCTTCCGCAGCGGCCCGCGCGCGTGCGAACTCGGAGCAGCGCTTGCCCGCGCCCTTTGAGGCCGACTTAAGTAACTTCAGCAAGCTTTTGGCGCTTGCAAACCCTGACCAGAGTGGGCAGGCGGGCGCGTTCAAGTGGTTGCCCGTTCGCGTGGTCCTTGCCCCGCACGACCCGTCTGCGCGCGCAGGCATGTTCCCGCTGCATTGGGAGTTGAAGCCCTACAAGGGCAAGTGGCGAAAGAACGGTGAAATCAGTCGGGCGTGGCGGTTGATTTCATACTACGGCCCGTTGTCTCAGGACTTGGACCCGGAACAGGCTGTGCACCTTCAGCCGATCCGCGAACTACAGGCGCAAGCTTACAACAGTAAGTTGAAAGGCAGCCTTGGTGCCTGGTTGCTCAAGAGTTCCATCGAGAACCTTGATGTGCGCTTGCTCGATACCAATGGTCCACGGGTCGTCTTTGGCGGCGCCGCGCGTGCAGCGCAGCCCGCCTGGCACCGCCAAGACGATGGCCGTCTCCTGCCCATACTCACCGATGATGCGGGCCGGCGTCTTAGCGTGATCGAAGCGATGAACTTATTTGGCTTCGTTGCGCCGAAGCCCTCGCGCACGCGTTCTGCTGCTGCGGACGATATTGTCGAGGTGTTTCCCCTCACGCTGCCGCTGCCTCACGACATCGCCACGCGTATTCTATCGATGCGGGCATTGGAGGACGAGTCCTTGGCGAACACGGCGGCCCAGTGGGAGGCCGCGGGCTGGTGCGCGCCGCCCGAGCCGCCCGTGGTGCACGTGCTCGCGTGCAAGCCCGTTCCCGTGCTGCGGCTCGGTGCCATGCCGCCACTGTTTCGCCAACAGCACAAGCCACTGCCGGTGTTGTCGCTTTCGATGCGCTATGTCGCAGAAGTCGCTGGTTTCGATAAGGAGCTGCGTCCTGTCGTGGCAGACGAGGCGGAGGAGATCCGCCATGTCCATAAGGGCGAACGTTTCTGCATCGTAAGAAACCCTAGCTTCGAACTCGACGTGCTGGATGCACTCGCGCGCACGGGCTGGGCGCTCAATCCCCTCTGGCACCAAGCGCACATGCGTGACTATTTAACCGCAGGCCGCCTAAGCTTGGTGCCCGCCTCCCGCACGGGCGCGCTGCCCCCGGCCCTCATGTTCGAGGTGGACGAAAACGCCTGCGACATCGCCGCCATCCCGACGTTTGCGGAAAGTTTCTTCAGTGAGATTGTCCCGCGCATGCGCGCCGCGGGCTGGCAGATTGACATCGATAAAAGCTGGGCTTTTGAGTCACTCCTGGTCGAGGAGGACGCCCTCTCGGTCGATCTTGAGGGCGAAGAAGATTCACCTTGGTTCACCCTAGAACTCGGCGTTCAGATAGGCGGCAAGACAGTGTCGCTGATCGAACCGTTGCTGGAGGCGCTACACAAGTTGCCCCAGGGTGACGCGACTACCTTACGCGAGGCTATCGATGCCTTGCCCGACAGTGCGCGGCTGTACACAAGTCTCGCGGACGGCCGTCGCATTGGGCTGCCAGTTAAGCGCGTTAAACCGCTGCTGCATACGCTGCGCCGCCTGGGGCAAGGACGCACGAAACAGCCCGGCCCGCTGAAGGTGCATCGTGCGGGAGGCCTTGAGCTTGAGGAACTTCTGGCGTGTATGGAGGCCGCGGAAGGGCGTTCGGTGGGCGCCCAGGATCTGCGGCGCCTCGTGGACTCACTCCAGGCACCACCCGCAGCGCCGCTGCCGCTGCCCACGAACTTCGGCGCGACGCTTCGCCCCTACCAGGAGCAGGGCCGGGCATTCTTGTCGTTCCTGCGGGGACAGCGCTTCGGCGGCATCCTCGCCGACGACATGGGTCTCGGCAAGACCGTGCAGGTTCTCGCGCACTTAGCGGCGCTGGAGGCCGCGGGCGAACTTAAGACGCCAGCGCTCATTGTCGCGCCGACAAGCGTGGTGGGCAACTGGCAGTCAGAGGCTTCGCGCTTTGCGCCGCAGCTCCGGGTCCTCGAGCTTCAGGGCAAAACGAGAGCCGAGAAGTTCGGCGCCATTGAGGACGCTCATCTCGTTCTCACCAGCTACGCCTTGCTTACCCGCGACATCGATGTCCTCAAGGCGCAGCGCTTCAGCTATTTGATTCTCGATGAGGCCCAGGCCATCAAGAACCCCAAGGCTAAGGTGTCGAACCTGGTGCAGCTCATCACGGCCGAGTACCGCTTGTGCCTCACGGGCACACCCATGGAAAATAACCTCGAAGACCTTTGGTCTATCTTCAATTTTCTGAACCCAGGCCTGCTCGGCGACGTCAAAAGCTTCCGCAAAAACTTCCGCAAGCCCATCGAAGATGACCAGTGCTCGGACACGCGACAGCGATTGGCGCGTCGCCTCAAACCGCTATTGTTACGCCGGACCAAAGCTGAGGTGATGCTCGAACTTCCCGAGAAGAATCTCATCACGCGGGCGGTGCCGCTCGAAAGCAAGCAGCGCGACCTCTACGAGACGCTGCGCGTCGCGATGCTCAAGAAAGTACGGGAGGCACTCAAGCGAAAAGGCATCAAGCAAAGCCGCATCGTTGTACTGGATGCGCTGCTTAAGCTGCGGCAGGTCTGCTGCGACCCACGGCTGCTGCCCGACCATGCTCGCCCAAAATCGGTACCCGCATCCTCCAAGTTCGAACACACCCTTGAGATGCTGGAGACGCTTGTCGCTGAAGAACGACGCGTGCTTCTTTTCTCCCAGTTTACCGGCATGCTCGCGCTGCTGGAGGCGGCGATTGCTGAGCGAAAGTGGAGCTACCTCAAGCTCACGGGGCAAACGGAGAAGCGCAGTGACGTTGTGCGGCGCTTTCAGGAAGGCCATGCCTCTGTTTTCTTGATCAGCCTTAAGGCCGGGGGCACTGGCCTTAACCTCACCCGTGCAGATACGGTGATTCACTACGACCCGTGGTGGAATCCCGCCGTAGAGGCGCAGGCCACCGACCGCGCCCATCGCATGGGTCAGACCCAGTCCGTCGATGTCTACAAGCTTATCGCCAAGGGCACGGTCGAAGAGCGCATCGTGGACCTGCAAGCGCGCAAGGCTTCCCTCGCCGCCGCCCTCTTCGACGAAAACGCCGACCACAGCGCCGCCTTCACCGAAGCGGACATTGAGGCGCTGCTCGCGCCCATCTGATCCCCAGGCTCACAACCGACGAGCAAACCACGCCCTATTGGCGCGAACTTTAGAGCGACCAGTCGAGGGCGGGGCCTACGGGTACGATGCGGGTTGGGTTGATGGTGGGATGGCTGGCGTAGTAGTGGTGCTTGATGTGGTCGAAGCGTGTGGTCTCGGCGATACCCGGCAGATGATAGAGCGTGCGCGTGTGGCGCCAGAGGTTGGGGTAGTCGATGATGCGTTTGATGTTGGTTTTGAAGTGACCGAAGTAGACACTATCGAAGCGCGCTAGCGTTGTAAACAGGCGTATGTCGGCTTCCGTAAGGGTGTCGCCGACGAGGTAGTGTTTGCCGGCGAGGCGGTCTTCGAGCCAGTCGAGGCTCTCGAAGAGCTCCCTCACAGCCTCGGCGTAGACCTCTTGTTGGGTGGCGAAGCCGGCCTTGTAGACGCCGTTATTGACGGTGTCGTAGATGCGCGCGTTGACCGCATCGATTTCGCCCCGGTGCGCCTCGGGGTAGAAATCGTGGTCCGACTTCGCGAAGGCGCGAAAGCCGTCGTTGAACATGCGGATGATCTCCGCCGACTCGTTGCTCACCATCGTGTTTTTGGCTTTGTCCCAGAGGACGGGCACCGTGACGCGGCTCGTCGCCTTGGGTTCCGCCTTCAGGTAAACCTCGTACAGGTAACGCGCGCCAAAGAGCGGGTCCTTTACCACCCCGGGCCATGGCTCGAACGTCCAGCCGTGGTCGAGCATGTTGGGGTTCACGACGGATACGTCGATATGCGCTTCGAGACCCAGCAGTGCCCGCATGATGAGCGTACGGTGGGCCCAGGGACAGGCATAGGAGACGTAGAGGTGGTAGCGCCCACTCTCGGCGGCAAAACCGCCTTCGCCGCTGGGCCCGGCAGCACCGTCGCGCGTGACCCAGTTGCGAAACGCGCTTTCCTGACGCTCGAAGCGCCCGCCCGACTTGTCCGTGTCGTACCAGACGTCGTGCCATTCCCCATCGATAAGCTTGCCCATCGCATCCCCTTCCCACGCTTCCGCGAGGCCCGCCAGAGGCTTTGGGTCACAGGCACCGCGCGTCCAGCAAGCGTAGGCCCTCTGGAAGCTGGGTCTGAGCGACGGTGACCGCCGCTAAATGAGGCCGCCGCAGGAGATTTTGTCGGCGGCAGCGGGGGCGTTGTCGGGGTTGCATTCAAGCACGACACCGGCGACGTCGCCGTCATTGTTCACAATGGCGATGAAGGATGAGGTGCTCGCGAGCTGGTCGCTGTCGAGGGTGACGGTGAAGGACACCAGGGTGCTCTGGCCGGGCACGAGGCTCACCTCCGTGGAGGCAACGCCAAGAAGTCCGCCGGGCGCGTCGGGCGTGCCGCTACGGAATGCAACGGGCACCCCGGGCAGTACGCCTAGGTTGCCGGTGTTCGCGATGCGCGCGGTAAGCTTCAGCACATTCGGGCAGCCGACAAT
>SLEO01000053.1 GCA_007124745.1 Myxococcales bacterium | reverse complement strand
GGGACGCGAGGGCGGTGCGGGCGCGCTCCGGGTCACCGAGGCCCGTGAGGGTGGCCCAGGCTTGGGGTAGCGCGTCGATTTGGCAGGCGACGTTGCTGGCGGAGCCCAGCGGCTCGCCGTTATCGAAGTAGGCGCGGCGGTACCACTCGCCGTCCCATCCGTGCGCTTCGATAGCGCGGTGCAGCTTGGCGGCTTCGAGGTCGCAGCGTTCGGCGAAGGCGTCGTCGCCTGTTTGGCGCGCGAGGGGCGCAAAGTGGGTGAGCACGTCGTGCAGGAAAAAGGCTAGCCAGACACTCTCGCCGCGGCCGTCGTGGCCGACGAGGTTCATGCCGTCGTTCCAGTCGCCGCAGCCCATCAGCGGCAGGTCGTGCGCGCCGAAGCGCAGGCCGTTCTCCACCGCGCGTCGGCAGTGTTCGTAGACGGTGCCGGACTCCTCCGCGTAGGCCGGCATGTCGTAGTAGCTTTCCTCGTCGGCCTTGACCAAGCGGCCTTCCAGGAAGGGCGCGGACTCGGAGAGGACGCCCGTATCGCCGAGGGCAGCCACGTAGCGGCACACCGCGTAGGGCAGCCAGAGGTAGTCGTCGGAAATGCGGGTGCGCACGCCGCGCCCTTGGGGCGGGTGCCACCAGTGCTGGACGTCGCCCTGGACGAACTGCCGCCCCGCTGCGCGTACGATGTGCTCGCGCAGGATGGCGGGTTCGCAATGGAGGAGCGCCATCGCGTCCTGCAGTTGGTCCCGGAAACCGTAGGCCCCTCCGGACTGGTAGAAGCCGCTCCGGCCCCACATGCGGGCGGCCAGCACCTGGTAGATCAACCAACCGTTGGTGAGAATATCGAAGGCGGGGTCCGGCGTAGAAACCTGCACTGCGCCGAGCGTGCGTTGCCAGTAGGCCTCTACAGCTTCCAGTGTGGCGTGCGCCGCGCGGGTGCCACGAAAGCGGTAGAGCAGGGTGTGCACATCGTGGAGGTCTCGACCCGAGCCGAAGATGAAGGCGACCTCCCGCTCCTCGCCCGGGTAGAGCTCCACCTCGACTTGCATGGCTAGGCAGGGGTCGATGGCCGCGCCGACGCGGTTGGAGAGGCGCGCGGATTCGAGGAAAGCCGGGCGCCCTAGGGTCCCCTGACGCCCGATGAAACCAAGCCTATCGCCGCTGACAGTGCGCTCGTTGCTGCTGCACTCAAGGAAAGCGACGCGCGCGGGGAACTCCATCGAGTAGGCATTGCGGGCGACAAGAGCGCCGGAGCTGACGTCGATTTCCGTCACGACGTGCGGCGCGCTTGCAGCCCGGTTTTCGCCGAGGACAAGCTCGCAGTAGGCGGTCACCGAAAGCCTGCGCGGGCGCGCCGAAGTATTCGTGAGGGTGATGACGTTGAACTTCAGCGGTGCGTCGAGGGCGACGAAGGTGGTGAGCTTGCTTTCAATGCCGCCCTCGGCGTGCTCGAAGGCGCTGTAGCCGAAACCGTGGCGCGTGAGGTAGGGCGTGCGGCCGCCGGCGGGGGCGGGCGTGGGCGACCAGTAGTCGCCGCTCTCTTCGTCCCGCAGGTAGAAGGCCTCGCCGCTCGGGTCGCTGATGGGGTCGTTGTGCCAGGGGGTGAGGCGGTAGTTGCGTGCGTTTTCGCACCAGGTGTAGGCGCTGCCCGACTCGCTCACCACGCTGCCGAAATGGCGATTGGCCAGCACGTTGACCCACGGCGCGGGCGTAGGGGCGCCGGGCGTGCTGTGGATGAGGTACTCGCGACCGTCGGCGCTGAAGCCGCCCAAGCCGTTGCCTAGCTGCACATCGCCGAGCCCCGGTGTGGCATGGCTCGCGGCGGATGTCCGAACGGCTGTGCTGAGGTCAGCGCCTTGAACTGCCTTGCCTTGTGCCGTGCCGTGGAGAGTGTCGCCCGGTTGCGCAGCGGCCGCTTGAGTCGAGCTACGCTGAGCCGCGTCCAGCCCCGTTGCGTCTGTGCGAGTGAAACCTGGCGCATGCGAACGCGCGTCACTCGAATCTAGTTGCGCGCTGTCTCCTTGAGCTGAGAACAGCTTAGGTGAGTTCCCACCGCGTCCGTGTCCCTGACCCAAGTCTGCAACCCGTGCGTGCTGTGCCGAGAGCTTCGCTTGAGGCTGCGGCGCGGGCCCGTTGAAGGCAGGTGCGCGCACGATGCGTGGCTGAGGCCTGCCCAACTGGTCCGCGAGGGAGCCCTGGCCGTCGCTGAGGACGACGCGGGCCACCGCTTGCATCAGCACTTTGTCCTCTTCGGCGATTTGGTCGCCGCGGCGCAGGAAGATGCCGGCAGGGCGGTCGATTTGATCGGCTTCGCCCCGGGCGCTGATGATGCTCAGGATGTCGTCGTGCAGCGCTTGGCGGTAGCTCGAAGGGTCTTCGTTCCAGATGATGAGGTCCGTCGCCAGACCCTTCATGCGGAAGTAGGCGTGGGCCTGCACTACCTGCCGCACGAGTGCCACGTTCGCTCTATCCGCGATGCGCAGCAGGACGATGGGCAGGTCGCCGCTGATGGCGTAGGGCCACAGCCCCGCTTGCCCGCGCACGTTGCGGGCGACGACGCTTGCGGGGGCGCGCAGCACCGAGCTCGCGTAGAGGACGTGACTGGCGAGGCGCTCGTAGAGCTGGGTGTCGCTAGCGCTGGCGTCGAGGCGCCGCGCAAGCACCTGGTTGTGGGTCCAGGAGAGGTCGAAGACGCGGCGGCTGGAGCTCGGGTCGTTGTACTTCTCGACGAGCCGCAAGGCTTCGTCGCGCGTTTCTGCGACGCCGGAGACAATGCACAGATGCGCAGTCTCCCCGGGAGTGAGCGTGAACGCGTTGCGAATGGCCACCACCGGGTCGAGCACCGCGCCCGCGCTGCCGCCAAGGTGTTGGGTGAAGAGCGCTTGAGGCTGCTCCACGTCGCGTCCCCGGCCGATGAAATCCGCCCGTGCGGTTTCGAAGGAAGGGCCGCCCGCACGCGTCCCACTCACCGTCATCAAGTGGAACATCCACGGCGGGCTCTCGATGCCCGAGCGGGGCCTGCGCGTGCACAATACGGCGCCTTCCGCTTCCAGAATCTCGGTCTGCACGAAGAGGTTAGAGAAGGCGGGGTGGGCGCTGTCGGACGCAGGCGTGGCGAGGACCACTTCGGCGAAGCTCGTGAGTTCGAGGCGGCGCGGCGCGCGGCCATGTTCGGTGAGCGTGAAGTGGCGCAGCTCAATGTCGTCTTCCGGCGAGACGCTGATGTCGATGTGCGTGTCTAGGGTGCCGTCGCGCCGGCGAAACTCCGCCCGGCCTTGGGAGAAGATGGCGGAAAAGGAGCCGGCGTGGGGGCCCGTAGGCCGGTGGGATGCGGGCCAGAAATCGCCCGTGTCTAGGTCACGCAGGTAGGCGAAGGTGCCGTGGTTGTCGCTGGTTGGGTCTTCCCGCCAGCGGGTTACGGCAAGGTCGCGCCAGCGGCTGTAGCCGCCTCCGCCTTCGGTCACCATGACGTGATAGCTGCCATTCGACAGGAGCTGCACCTGCGGGGAGACGGGGCTTGCGGCGGCAAAGACGCGCAGGGCGGGCTCGCTGCTGCGTGCGGCATGGGTCTCGCGGGCGGGCTCGATGTAGAGGCCTGGGCTGCGGGGCAAGCGCTCTTGCAGCAGCAGCTCGGTGGCGCGCAGGGCAGGTTCGGCGCTGAAGCGCCGCTGCATGGGTTGGCCTAGGAGGGCGTAATCGAGCGCCAGCAGCGACATGCCCTGGTGGTGGGCCATGTAGGAAGCGATGGTGCGGCTCGGTTGGTCCCGCGACAGGCG
>SLEO01000160.1 GCA_007124745.1 Myxococcales bacterium | reverse complement strand
TTGAGATGGTCGAGGCGCTTGAGCTCGAGGCAAGCCTCGTCGAAAACAAGTCCGCGCGGATGGCGCTGCTGCAGCGGGCGGCGGAAGTCGTCGATGAACTCATCGGCGACCGCGAGGGCGCAGTTGCGCGCTTCAGCCTCGTCATCGACCTCGACCCCGCCTACCGGCCCGCCCTGTCGGGTCTCGGCCGGGTCTACTACCGCAGCGGCCGCTGGAACGACCTACTTGAGGTGCATCGCCTCGAGCTGCGCGCCGCCGTCCACCGCACCGAACGCCTCAACCTCCTCTTCAAGATGGCGGAGCTAAGCGAGAAACGCCTCGGCGACGAGGCCCAGGCATTGGGATTCTACCGGGAAGCAGTCACGGAGGACCCTGCCTTTAAGCCTGCCCTACGTGCGCTTACCACGCGCCTCATCGCCCTCGAAAAGTGGGATGAAGTGCCGGCGTTGCTGCAACTCGAGTTTAAGGCCCTTGATTCCTCTTCCGAGAAAGCGCGAAGTGCCTTCCGCCTCGGCGAGGTCTACGAAGAGCACCTCAATGACCCGCTCAAAGCAGAAGCGGCCTACGGCTTGGCGCTCGAGGTGCATAGCAGCTACCGACCGGCGCTCGACGCGCTGCTGCGGCTGCATGCGCAACGGGCCGAGTGGCGCAAATACGTCAGCATTCTCGAGCGAGAGCTCGAAGATTGTCACGACGACCGGCGCGCGGTGTCCGCGCTCATCGGGCAAGCCGACGTCCTTGCGGGCCCGCTGAACTCGCCGCTTGAGGGCATCGCGCGCCTAGAGCGTGCACGCCAAATCGCCACCGACCAACTCTCGGTCCTCTGCGGTCTTGAAGAACTGTACCGGCGTCTGGACCAGCGCGACAAGCTCGCCACGACCTACCAGCGCATCAAGCTCGCCACCGAGCACCTGGGGGCCCAGGTCGCCTCGCTCAAGGAGCTTGCACGCATACGCCGTCTCGAAACCGCGCCGGACCCGAAAGAATGTCAGCGCATTTTCGTCGAAGTGCTTGCGCGAGAAGAGGGCGACTTCGAGGCACTCGAAGCACTCGAAGCACTCGCCCTCAGCCTTGAGGACCGCGAGGCGCTGGTCCAGGTCGACCAGGCCCTCGGCAAACGGGAAGATGAAGCCGTCACCGCAGCGGTCTACCACGCGCGTCTCGGCGACGGGCTCGAATGTCTCGGTCATGCGCATGCGATCGACGCCTATCGCGCAGCAATCCAAAATGACTCGGAAAACTACGGCGCCGTGCGTGGTTTTGCCCGACTGGCCGCTACCCACGGCGAGCCCGATCTGCTCTCGGAAGCCGCACGGCGTGAAGCCGCGCTAACGCGTGACAGCGCGGAAGCCGCTGAACTGCTGCTCACGAGTGCGCGTATTCGCGAGTCGGGCCTCGGAGACCGTGCGGGCGCACAGGACGACCTTGAGCGCGCCCTCGAGTTTAAGCCCGGTCACGAGGCAGTCGCCGAAGAACTCTCCCGCCTGCTCTGCGAAGCTGAGCGTTACGCCGAACTCTCGGACATTCTAACCAACGCAGCTGCGAGCGTGACTACGAGCGCGCGTGCCGTCGCGCTTTGGAATCAGGTTGCGAGCCTGAAAGCCGAGCAGCTCGGTGACCGGCCGACGGCTATCGCGTGCCTACGTCGAGCCCTACGTCTAGCGCCCAACGACGCCCCGACGCTGCTCACGCTCGCCAAGCTCTACCAGCAAGACTCACAGCCCATCGAGGCAGTGAAACTGCTGAGGCTCTTGAGCCAGCTGCCGGACTCCGCGATCGACAGCGACGGCCGGGTCGACGCCTACCTGCGCCTCTCGGAACTCTACCGCGATGTGCTCCGCCAACCTAAAGAGGCCCTCGACCAGCTCAAGCACGCGCTGCAGGTCGATGACGGTCATCCCGAAGCGCTTGAGGCGATGGCGCGCTTCCAGCTGGCCCACGATCAAGGGGAAGAGGCGCTCGCCACACTGGAGCGTCTCACGGCGTCGCTGAAGGACCAACCGCCCAAACGCACCGCCAAGGCGCTTCTTTCTATCGCGAGCATTCACTGGCATGCCGGCCGCGAGGCCGAGGGCAACGAAGCGCTTGGCAAAGCGCTGAGCCTCTCCGGTCCCACGGAGGACATCTTCGAGGCCATTATGGCCCGCAAGAGCGACACACGCCTGGTGAAGCTCGCGATTCGAGCCCTGCAAAACTATCTGAAAGATGCGACCGGAACTGACTTCGAAGAGGGGGTGTTGCGCCTCGCTCAGCTCTACGCCGATGCGGGCGGACATGTCGAGCACGCCATTGAGACTCTGGTGCGCGCCGTGGAACTCGGCGGCCCTCACCAGAACCATCTCCGCGCAGCGCTCGCACTTTACCTCCGAGAGGACGGCAAAGGCAGCCTCGCCGTGGAGCAGTACCAGGCGCTGATCGAACGTCAGCCCTTCGATGTCGCCATCTGGCGCGAGCTTGCGCAGACCTACCGCCAGAACCAGCAGCCACGCGAAATGCGTCTGGCGCTCCAGGCCATCAAAGCGCTCGGTCAACTCAATCAAGCGGAGCAAGAGGCCCTTGCTGGCGAGCCTTCCCCACTCGACCTCTGCCAGCCCGGGTCCCTCAATGCGAGCTTCTTGCACAAGTTGGGGCGCTTTGGCGAACGGGAAGCAGTCGCCGTCGCCATGACGAGCTTGCTATCTCCCGCCCTACCTAAGCTCTACCCCCCAGACCTCGAAGCCTACGGCGTCAATGCGCGGGACCGCGTTGCCACCCGGACGGGCGTGCCCCTACGCGACATAGCGGACCGTATTGGCGCCGTGCTTGGCATTACAGACCTAGATTTCTATCTGCACCGCGTCCGTCTGCGCGGCATCGCGGTTGAGCTCGGGCAGCCTCCGCTGCTCATGGTGCCTAGTAACCTCGGCGAGCGTCCGTTCGCAAAGCAGGTATTCCTTCTTGCGCGCCCTCTCGTGCTGATTGCCCAAGAGCTTCATGCGCTCGAAAAGCTTACCCCACGCGAGCTTGAGGTGTTGCTCGCGTCAGCCGCGCGCACGGTCAAACCGAGCTTCGGGGCGGGTCTGACCAGCGAAGACTTTCTCGACGAGCAGAACCGGCGCATTGGCCGCGCGCTCGCGCGCCGCCCGCGAAAACTACTCGAGGAGGCTAGCGCCGAATACGTACAAGGGCCGCGCGTGGACATTGCCCACCTCACCGCCTGGATCGTTCAGAACGCCTCGCACATCGCCGCCATCATTTGCGGTGACCTAAGCGCTGCCCTCTCGTCCCTTGAACAACTCGACGGGCGGACGGCCACGCCGGAAACGAAGATTGCGGAGTCGCCCGTCGCCGCAGACCTTCTACGCTTTTGGTGCTCGGATATCGCCATGCGCCTTCGCAAGCGCCTTGGCATGCTCACGTAGAGGCCGCTGCACACCGCGGCATGCAGCGGCCGCAAGCGTCGGACCGTGCTTGCCGCCTAGAATGCGACTTCGACACCAGCATTCAGGTCGAAGGCTATGAGCGAATCTGGAAAGAGAAAGTGCATCACCGGTGTTACCTGCACACCGAAGTTGCGGTAAAAGCGATAGCCCAGTACCGCGCCGGCTTGAATACCGTTCAATCCCGTAATCGTCGTCGGTCGGTCTTGACCTTCGGGCTGCGGAGGTCGCAACTGGATCTGTCCGAAACTGGTACCGATGAGAGCGGCCGCGTTGAAGCCGGTAGCCTTGCGCTCGGTGAAGAGATACTGCAGGCGACCGCCAATGAGGAAGTTGGGTATACCCCTACCCTCCGCGTCGAACTGGTAGCGCACGCTCAACGCCGCACCAAAGCTCTTGTAAAAGTAGTAACCGAAAGCCATGTTGAGGGCGAACGTGGGTACCAACCCCGTACCGTCTACCGCGACGCATTGCTCGGAGCTGCTCGCGAGGTTGCAGTTGGCGCCGCCGGATGGCTCGAAGGAGGTGGCGCTGGCGGGGCTGCTTGGCACCGAAGAGGCCCGCATGCCGGGTCGCACGATACCAGCGCCAATGACGCCACCGACATGCAGGAAGAACTTAGGGAAGCTACCGGCGTCACTGCTCGCACCCGCTACCCGACACATCCCGTCGACGCAGGACTCTCCTTCGTAGCAGTCGTTTTCCGACTCACAGGCGTTGCCCGCGGCACCACCGAAGGGTGACTCAGACTCGCAACCGGGCATACCCGCGACGCAGTTGCCCGCGCTCCCCGTTCCAGCGCACTGTTCGGGTGGCTGCCCGCCGGGCAACGCCGGTGCGGGCTGGCTGCGCGACCCGACAATAGGCACGGTAACCGGCTCGGTCGCCGTGCCCGCAAACCCCAAAGGCTCCTTCGAGCGACTGAAGGCCGAAATATAGTAAGACATTCGCGGTTGCGCGACGTCTTTGCAAGGGATCAAGACTCCAAAACCGCCCGGCACCCGTTGCATAGGCACCTGCGCATAAGCGCCCATCGATTCGTTGCGGTAGTAGACGTAGACCGCACCTACCGGCGCGTCTTCCGGTGCCTCGATGAAGACGGGCAGTGCGGTACGGTCTAGCTGCTCAGGCACCGGCATGTGCGGGATATTGCCAGGGCCTGAAAAGAGCCGGCCGGCTGCGCCTCCCCCCGTCGGCGGGACCGCCGCCGGCGTCGCGCTGCCAAAGCTGAGCAGATCGTCATCGTCATCGTCGTCATACGCGGGTGCCGCGCCCGTACCCGCCCTCCGTCGTGCCAGGTTGAACAGGTTGGTGATGTCAGGACTGCTAAGCAATGGGTCAAGCCGAACCCCCGGATCCGCTCTCAGCGCAAGCTCAAACGCGTCGAGGGCGGCACTATTGTCCTGCATTCCTCCAGCATATACGATGCCCAGATTGGCATGCGTGCGGGCCACCTGAGCCTTGTCGACATCGCCCCGCTCACATAGCTTGAGCGCTTTGCGCAACATCGACCGAGCGCGCTTCACATCCAGTTCGGTGTAGGCATCCATAGCCCCACGGTTGAGTTCAACGACTTCGCGTGTCCCCCCCTGGGCGTGCGCCGCACCCGCTATCGACAGCACACACGTTAATGCCACCAATGCGGACAGCGCCCGTGCCCTGGACACTTGCCAGGCGCTCCAAAAGCTGTTGCTGGCTGAATACGCCTTACACTCCTGCCGAAACGGCAAATGCTTTGTCATGCTATCGCTCGGCAGTGCAGACATTACGCATCCGGATACGTTTACCATACGGCCAGCGACCATACGACTCACTGACCTAATCATGGCCCCACTCACTGGCCTAAACACTTTTATAAAACAATCGCGCATGATGCCCAGACTTAACCTGCCGAGAAAACTCATTGTGCAAGACACAGACCAACCGTAACCGTGCCTCGTGCATTCGCCTACATTTCACCGAACTGTATGTTTGTGAATAGCCGAGGCCACCCAGGCGGGGCTCGCGTGCCAAAGCACCTGACCACCGACACCGCGAGAATGAAGCGAATCTTTACTTCGTCACACGCTGGAGCATGCCTTTCTGCATCCTTGGTCTTCTACGCGCGTTAGACGATCGCATGAAGCTAAAACGGCCGTCTACTGTTGCCGTCACATCAAGCTAGTCAAGGATCTGCGAAGTCTGTTGCACAGAAACCACTGCCCAAGGGCGACCAGAGCGAGCGCGACGCCCAAAACCGCGAAGAAAGAGATGGGAAGTGACGAGACTTCCCCGGGCGCCAGACCCAATACGTGCGCAGGCGGTCCAGCAAGCCGCCGCCGGAGCAGCACAGTCACCGCGACCACAAGGGCCAGACACAATGCGGCTGCACCCGCTACCCAGCGCGATCGCTCACGAGACACCCAAAATACACCAGCCATAAAGCACAATCCGGTAACAAGCGGCGGGACCAGTACCAAGATCAGAATCGCAGCAGAGGGGATTGCTCGCGCGGCAAGCGTGTAGTGAACAGCCCAGTCGCCGTGAGCTAGGAAGAGCCAAAGCACCAGTGGCACCTGCAGCAGCAGCTGAGATAATCCAAAGGTCACCAGCACCTGGGGTGCCCAGGTGTAGGCCTGGCCGCGCGCAATTTCATGTCGCAGCCACCAAGGGACCAGCCAGCCCACGAAGAGCGAAAGCAGGAGTAACAACAGCACAGCCTTAAGCCTAGCCCAAGTCGGCGTTCGGTAGAAAGCGGCGGATAGCAGAGCCGCCCAGCCGTAACCGTTCAGGGGGGCATTTTCCAAAATGCCCCCGGGTTTCCGGGAGTGAATCCCGGTTTCGGCACCGATGCCCTATGCCGTTGGCCCTAGCCCGGGCGCGCATGCGCTGCACGCAAAGCGCACGACCATGAAAGGAAGACCTTTTCAATCGGGACCCTCTGGCGTTAGAATTATGACAAGGTGGTAAGTATGAATCGGCAAAGCTTGGTGCGTTTATGTTGGGGCTCCGTGGTCTTCCTCGGGGCTTTATTGCTGTCACAGACGGCAAACGCGGACGCCCTTGGCGACCTCGAATCGCCCTTCCAGTCGGCGCTACAGGAGGGCTCGCTCGCTTTGGCGCTCGGCCTTGTATTTCTGGCCGGCATCGGCACATCGCTCACGCCTTGCGTCTACCCGATGATTGCGATCACGGTGAGCATCTTCGGTGCAAGGCAAGCCAAGTCGAAAGCGGAAGGCGCCAAGCTCTCCGCGATGTTTGTACTGGGCATGGCGACGCTATTCACCCCCTTGGGCATGGTGGCGGCGCTGACCGGAGGGGTCTTCGGTGCTGCCCTGGCGAATCCTTACGTCCTCGCCGGGCTAGCGCTCGTCTTCATCGCCTTCGCCGCCAGCATGTTCGGTGCGTTTGAAATGAACCTACCGATGGCCTTCCGCAACAAGCTCGCCACAGCGGGCGGTGTTGGCCCGAAGGGCGCGTTCGTCCTTGGGCTCGTCTCCGCGCTCGTCGCCGCGCCGTGCACCGGGCCGGTCCTGACCGTGCTGCTCACCTGGGTGAGCACCTCGAAGAATATCGCCTTCGGCGCCGCAAGCCTCTTCGTGTACGCGCTGGGGCTCGGCGTTCTCTTCTTCCTTGTGGGAACCTTCGCCATCGGCCTACCGAAGTCCGGCAAGTGGCTTGAGGCTGTTAAGAGCACGTTCGGCACCGTGATGTTGGTCATGGCGCTCTATTACTTGAAGGCTCTGCTACCCGATGTGCTGCCAGCGGAACGCCAGACTGCGGTTCTGGTCGGCGGCATGGTGATCTTTGCCGTTGGCATCGCCCTCGGCGCCATCCACCTCTCTTTTCACTCGCCGTCCTGGCCAGTGCGTGTCCGTAAGGGCATCGGCGTATTCGCTGCGGTGATGGGGGCATTTGCCGTCATCACCTGGATGCAGGGCGTACCGTCCGGCGCCAAGATCGCTTGGGTAGAAGACCTTCAAGAAGCACGAGCGCTGGCGCAAGCCCAAGGCAAGCCGCTCCTCGTCGATTTCGGCGCCTCGTGGTGCGGCGCCTGCGGCGAGCTCGACCGCCACACCTTCTCCGACCCGCGGGTGGTCTCCGCATCGCAGCGCTTCATCGCGGTGCGCGTCGATCTGTCTCCAGGCGAGGTCACACCCGAGAAGAAAGCCTGGTTAGCGGAGTATGCCCAGAAGGGCCTACCTCTGATCGTGATCCATAACCCGGCGGGTGCGGAAGTGAAGCGCTTTACCGCGTTCGTCGAACCGGACGACTTCTTGGCGTCATTGTCCGCTGTGTCCTCACTCTAACGCAGACGGTCATCCGCAATTCGTAACTGTTCAGGGGGCATTTTACACGCATGCACCCGGGTTTACGGGAGTGAATTCCGCACAACCTCCCCAAAAACCTAAAGCCGGCAAGCGGGGCCAGGGCGCCCACTTGCTTCTTCCCGCAACGTTTTCGTATTCTGGACCCCCTGAACGGTTACCGCAATTCACCCAAAAGGCAGGTTCGTCATGGGCGGACGCAGCCGCGCAGCCGACTAGCTCAGAGACCCGTTTGCGCCTACCACTGGAGTCTTGAGTGGGTGGAGGGTAGGCGTTGTGACTCAACAGGAACCAAAGCGGAGATCAGGCATGAAAGAAGCCCAACACAGCATGCCGCGCAAGCCGTCACCGTTGACGGCGGAAACCTTTATGCTTGCACAACGAGATTCAAGTACGCCTAAGCCAAGCATGCGCGCAAGCGCGACGCGGCTCGTCGGACTCCTCATCGCACTTGTCATACCCACAGCCGGTCTCGGGTGTGGCGGTCCCAAGGTGGTGCGGGGCTCTCAGGACCCGGCTATCGATGATGCAGCGTTTGGGACCGGTCTAGACCGGCGCGACCTACAGAAAATGCTGAATGAGAACCTTGAAGGCCTCTGGAATGCGCCGATCACTGCGCGATGGCGCAGCGAGGCACGGCCACCCGTGGCGGTCTTGGGTTTCCGCAACGAGACAAGCGAACACATCGAGAGCGCCCTTAACGCGCTCATCAGCGATGTGGAGACGGAGCTCATTAACTCTGGCGAAGTGCGGGTGGTATCGCTGGAAAACCAGCAACAGCTCATGGGCGAGATTCGCCGGCAGCATTCCGAAGGCTTCGACAAGGCTCAGGTGGCCAACTGGGGCCAGCAACTCGGCGTTCGGTACATCGTCACCGGCAAGGTGTTCACGACGGATGAACGCGCCGCCAATGCCCGGCGTGTTCAGTATTATCTTTTTCTTCAAATTCTCGATGTTGAGACATCGGAGGTCCTGTTTCAGAAGAGCTCCACAGCAACCAAGGCCATCGTTTCCTAGAGCCATCCATGCAGGGGCATGCGTGGCTGGGTGAGGCAGTACGCGGGCTTTTGTCCTCGATGCTTGTCCTCGCGCGCACGAAGCTCGCGGCGGTGCTCGACCGTCGAGCCTCGCGGCTCCGCGCATCACGCTGCGGCGAGACGCGCTCGACGATGCACCTTATAGCAAGGAGCGTGAGGAGCCACGCTGCGCGGCTGGGTTCTGCTGGCCTCCGTGTGGCTTGTGTCTTTGCTGTGGCCCTTTCGATGGGCTGCGCGAGCTACTCGCGACAGGTTCAGGACGCGCGTTCGGCGCTCGACCAGGGGCGCCCTGCTGTCGCAGCAGAAAAGCTCAGCCGCAATCTAGGGGTGAGCCAAGCGACGGATATTCCGGACAAGGTCAAGAGCGACAAGGCAGTCACCCTTCTGTCTCGCGGAGCGCTGCACCAACGCGCGGGCAATCATGCGGCGGCTACCGCGGACCTTATGGCCGCGGACAAAGCGATTGAAATCCTCGATTTCTCGAAATCGAGCGCCGAGGACCTCGGCAAGTTTCTCTTCAGCGATGACACGGGCGTCTATCGGGCGCCCGTCTTCGAGAAGCTGATGATCAACCCGCTGGCGCTCATCAGTTTTTGGGGTCTAGGCAACATGCAGGCGGCGCGCGTCGAAGCGCGGCGCTTCGGAGTAGCCTGGCGCTATGCCCGAGAGAACTCCAATGACATTCACATGCCGACAGGATGTGTGGGGCTCTACCTCTCCATGGCGACGTTCATCGCATCGGGCCGACCGGACGAGGCGGAAACCTTCAGGCGGGCGGGCAGCAGCGCAGGATGCGAGGGCTTCGCCCGCAGCCCAAAGCCCAGCGACGCGCTGATTGCGGCGCACACCTTTCCCATCACAGACCGCTGCGCACCGCAGCAGTCAGCCTCGGAGGCAATCCAAGATACTGCCACTACCGCGGAATCGACCGTCATAAAATCTGCGGAGAAGGACGAGGAGACTGGTGAACGGCCTGCTGCCGCCGCAGGGTCCAGCTCTGCGGCGAAACCGGCTGACCCAGCGTGTGGGTATCTGCTGCTGGTCGGCTTGTCCGGCAGGATTCCCGCGAAAATCGAAAAGCGTATCCACATCGGGCTCGCACTGTCCCTCGGTGCATTTTTTCTAAGCCCGATGCAGTCGAGCACGATGCAGCGTCTCGGAGCGCAGGGCCTGGTCACCTGGATCAACTACCCCGAGCTCGAACCGCAGCGTTTCAGTGATCGCCCGCCGCGCGCGAGTATAGACAACATCGAGGTCCCCTTTCACGTTGATGTGTCGCTCGCTGGCGTGGCTCGCGCCGCCTGGGACGAAGCCAAGGGCAAAGTGATCGCCGCCGCCATCGTCCGCATGGTCACGCGCGCCGCCATCGGCATCGGGGTGGAAGAGGCGGTGGGTGGCATCTGGGGGCTGTTGCTTAATCTTGGCGGGCAGGCAGCCATGAGCGCGACCGACACGCCGGATACGCGGTCGTTCTGGGCGCTACCCGCCGGCATTCACGCGGCCCTCGTGCACCTACCGGTCGGACACCACGAGGTCGTTGTCGGCGGCTACCCCGTTGCCGTCGAGGTGAAGGCCCGTCCCCCCAGCCTGCTCCTCGTTGTACGCTAGAGCGCATCAGCCCAAGCGAGACCTTCGCCGCCCTGAACGCGCAGCTAGCGGAGAATTCCCTCACAGGGGCCACATGCTGGGGCGTGTCGGGACGCTCCCACCCCCGCCGGCTCTGCGCCTGGCGTCCCGGCGACCAACGGACACCGGCGCGGTCTCAGCCTTGTCTGCATCCAGGCTCGCGTGCGCTTGGCTTGAGTATGAAAGCGGTCGCTTCTAACCTGCCCTGGGTGGGCAAAGTCGAGGTCGATGAAGCGCTCGCGGGCAAAACCCTAGCCGCCTGCGTGCGTGCCCTCCGGCCCGAGTGCTCCTGGGCGCAAGCGCGCCAGCTCTGCTCGAGCGGCAAGGCGTGGGTCAACGGCTGCGTTAGCTCCGACTCCGCAGCGCGCGTCGCGCTGGGTGATACGCTTGAACTCAAGCTTCAGGCGCCGCGCCTCCGCGTCGGCAATCGGCCCCGTGCCGTTATCCTCTTCGAGGACCGCGACATGCTTGTCGTCAACAAGCCTGCGGGCCTGATTACGGTGCCCGTGGGCGACAATCCGCAGGACAGCATGCTGGAGCGGGTCCGCCTGGCTGTGGATCAGCGGGGTTTGAAAAACGCCTCGCTGTCGATGGTGCACCGGCTTGATGTAGATACCAGCGGGCTGCTTGTCGTCAGCCGCCATCGCGACGCCACGCGCGCACTCAAGGCTCAACTTTTTGACCATGCCATCGAGCGCACCTACTGGGCCATCGTTCATGGCCAGGTTGAGAACGTCACGTTTCGGACGCATCTCTTAGAGAATCGCGGCGATGGTTTGCGCGGCAGCTTTGAACGGCTGCGTGCTAGCCCGACCACCCTCCCCCCGCATGCCAAACTCGCCATCACCCACGTCTCCCCGCTCCAGCGTCTGCGGGCTGCAGCGCTTGTCGAGTGCCGACTCGAGACCGGACGGCAGCATCAGATTCGCATCCACTTGAGCGAGGCCGGTGCGCCCATCGTCGGAGAGCGGGTGTACATCAAAGACTTTCGGGGCAAGCCCATCCCCGCGCCGCGGCAAATGCTGCACGCCCACGCGCTGTCGCTGCGGCACCCCCGCACCGGCGAGCCGCTCGCCTTTTCTGCGCCGCCACCGGAAGATTTCACCACCGTGCTGCGACACCTTGGCGGTTAAGGGCGCAAGGTTGCCTTCGAAATGCGGCGAGCGCGGCAGAAGCCCGCCCGGCGGTATGTGCACGGCGACGACGGTCGGACGCCGGAGCGAGGCCCTTGGCACGTGTGGCGGCGGGCTGAACCTCGCCGGTCAGCGCCGCGCCCCCACACGCTAAGGCGCAGCCAACGCGTTGTTAGTGCAGGGACTCGAGCGGGCCGAAGGTAACGCGGTAGTCGAGCCAGTAGTCCACGTTGGTATTGAAGTGCCCCATCTTGTCGGAGATGGGGGTATTCTCGCCCGCCTCGCCAACGCGCACCTTAAAGTTAGCGGCGGGTAGCGGTTCCGACTTAGCGGAAGTCGTCCCCTCGAGGCTGCACACAAGCTCGCTGCCCGGGAGCATAGTAAACGTCTCTACCCAACCCACATCGTAAGGGGTGTGTCCGGTGTAGCCGTTAGGACCGCGAGTGCCATCGACGATGCTACCGGACTCAACCGGATGGCCGGACGCCCAAGGCTCGGGCATCGGTGAAACCAGCACTTGTTCGCGAGCGCCGATGCGGCACCGCGGCGTGAGCCGCCAGCTTTGGCCGCCCCCGTTGTACACGCGCAGGCGGTCGAAATGCACGTTCACCTCGATGGGGTCGAGCCAGAGCAGGCGCTTGGACACGGGCACGCACACGTTCGGGATCGAGCGATACTTGACGCCAATAGGCACGCTTGCTTCCTCGCTGATATCGTAGTGATTCATCATCACTTCGGGATCAAAGGCGAAAATCGCATTGCTGGTCTTGGGTGCCATGCCCCGTCCGACGTGCGACACCTGCAAACCATGGCTCTCGGCGTAGCTGCGGGCGCTGATGCCAATGCCTTGGAGCAGCGGAATGCGCGCGGTCACGCCCGAGTGGAAGCGACTTGTATCGCCGTGGAAGATCATGGTGTAGCTGGCCCCCGTGGCCACCTCTGCGAGGTAGAACGTGGCCCCCGGCGGTGCTTCCCGCTGGAGCGACGCCTCCACGTTGAGGCTATGAATCTGGTGCGTGCGCGCCATCGTGAGAGAGGCATGCCGCTCTGTCATGATCGAGCCGGAGCCCACCTGCGCGATCCAAAGGTTGAGGTTCGCCTGGGCGCTGAGGGTGTCTTCCGCATTCCAAAGGTTGCTCGTCAGCGTGTTGACCGTCTCGGTTTTTGAGGCGGCGCCGACGAAGATGCCACCGCCCTGGGCGCCTTCGATGAACTCGAAGTTCGCCGTGAGCGGCCGACCAAGGTCACTGGCATCGATGCCGTCCGGTGGCGGACCGCTGAACTCGAGCGGCTTGCGCAAGCGGGCAAAGCCCGTCGGGCACGGCAGATTCACCGCGAAGGCCTCGCAGAATGGCGAGCAGGCCTCCGGCGCAGACTCGCCTGCTGGCTCGTCCGGGGTACCAAGGCAAGCGCCGCATAGCAGCGCGGCGAACCAAGAAGCGTAGATGGTGAGCGGGTATCGCATAAGGCAGTCCCGGTCTCCTAGTGCAGCTGGGTGGGCAGGTCGGCGAACTCCGGCAAGGTGGGGAATTCAACGCGGTAGTCGACGTAGTAGTCCGTCTTGTGGTCGTAGCCGCCCATCTGCCGCTTATTTATGTTGGTATTTAGGCCGTAGTTCTCAATCTTTACCGTGAACTGGGCCGGTTGAAGTGGGTGGCCACCGCTGACGGTGCCGTTTATCGAACAACTCAGCTCCGAGCCCGGGAGCAACATGAGCCGCTCACTCCACGCGAGATTATACTTGCTGTAGCTGGGATTCACGCCGGAAGGACCACGCGAGGAATCCTGGAGGAGGTTATCTTGGACAGGGTGTCCCATCGACCAGACCGGAATGTCGCTATTGATGAGGATCTGTTTGCGGTGGTTGATGTGGCACGTCGGCTTGATCTGCCAGGTAGCACCGCCAGCCTTATAGATGCGTATCTCGTCGAAGTAGATGTCGACAGGAATCGGCCTGAGCCAGGGCAATCCGTCCTGGGCAGGCACACACACGTTGGGAATACTTTTGTACTCGGCGGTAATCGGCACCGCACCTTC
>SLEO01000085.1 GCA_007124745.1 Myxococcales bacterium | reverse complement strand
CATGGCGCGTTACGGTGGCCTCGGCGTGCTGCCGCAGGACATGGCCCTCGACACCGTCGAGCGCATTGCCCAGCACGTGCGGCACGCTCATCCTCGTTTCGACACGGCGCTCAGTGTCGCCTCCAACGCAACCGTCCGCGATGTTCAGGGCATTATTCGCAAGCGCGCCCACGGCATGGTGGTGGTCATCGATGAAGACCACCGGCCCATCGGCATTCTCACCCAGGCGGACCTGACGGGCTGCGACCAGTACGCCAGCGCGCACGCCGTGATGTCCCGCAACGTGGTGTCCCTCAGCGACCGCGTCGACAACCGCGAGGCTTTTGCCACGATGGAGCAGCACCGTCTGCGGGCCGCACCGGTCGTGAATTGCGGCGGTCAGCTCATAGGCGTGCTCACCAAAGCCGACGCCGTGCGGCTGGAGGTGATGCGTCCGACGCTCTCGCCCGAAGGCCAGCTCATGGTGGCGGCCGCGGTAGGGATCGCCTCGACAGGCATCACCCAGCAGGCCGGCGCACTCATCGAAATGGGTCTGTCGGCGCTCATCATCGACACGGCCCACGGGCATCAGAGGCGCATGCTCGAAGCCATTGCCGCCGTACGTAAAATCGCCCCGAGAAACATGCCCATCGTCGCGGGCAACGTCTGCACTGCCGAGGGCACGCGCGCGCTCATCGAAGCAGGCGCCGACATCATCAAGGTCAATGTCGGCCCCGGCGCGATGTGCACCACGAGAATGCAGACAGGCGTCGGCCGGCCAAGTTTCTCTTCAGTTGTGGCCTGCGCCCGCAGTGCCAAGGCTCTGGGCAAGCACGTATGGGCGGATGGCGGTGTGCGCACCCCGCGGGACGTGGCGCTGTATCTGGCTGCGGGCGCGTCTCGGGTGATGGTTGGCACCGCCTTCTCTGGCACTTACGAATCACCGGGAGACATCATCATCGACAGCGAGGGTCGCAGCTATAAGGAAAACTACGGCATGGCGTCTGCACGCGCCGTCGAGGAACGCACGCGTGGCTTAGGCGCGTTCGAAGTGGCCCAGAAGCGCTTTTTTCGCGAGGGCATCTCCACGTCGCGCATCTACCTGCGCCCCGGTGAAGAGAGCGTGGGCGCCGTGCTGACCCACATGATCACCGGCCTGCAAAGCTCGCTCACCTACGTCGGCGCAACCGACCTCGAGGCGTTTACCACTTCCGCCACCGTAGGCGTGCAAACCCGCGGCGGCTTCGTCGAAGGAACGCCCCACGGCCAAGTCTTCGGCTAGCCAGCGCCCAGGGCGCCACTTGGCGGTTTTAGGACATCTTGGAGGCAGAGTGGGGGAGGGCCTGCTCCGACCAGCAGAGCGGGATTCACTCCCGAAAACCCCGGGGCCTTGTCGTAGGGCACCCCCCTAAACGATTGGTGTGCTACGGGTAGCCGTTCAAGGGGTCTAAAAGGCGAAACCGCTGCGGGAAGAAGCAAGTGGGCGCCCTGGCCCCGCTTGCCGGATTTAGGCCACCTTGAAGGCAGAGTGGGGAGGGCCTGCTCCGACCAGCAGAGCGGGATTCACTCCCGTAAACCCGGGGGCATGCGCGTAAAATGCCCCCTTTAACAGTTACTGCTAGGGCCTGGCCTCGAGGGCGGGTCATATTCCGGCGAGTTCTCAAGCAGCACATGCGGCAGTGACTCTGGATGCACGGCCAGAGGCGCCCTCGGAAACCAATGTAAGGACGGACGCGTGCAGCAGATTGCAAGTTTAGACTGGGTCGTGATTTCGGCCTACTTCGCGCTCATCATCGCGATTGGCGTCGTGGTGTCCCGCAAGACGAAGAGCGGCGAGGACCTCTTTCTGGCCGGCCGCTCGCTCACGTTGCTGCCCGTTGGGCTGTCTCTTTTCGCGTCGAACATTTCGAGCACCACCCTCGTGGGTCTCATGGGGCAGGCCTACACCAGCGGCCTTTCCGTCGCGAACTATGAATGGATGGCGGCGATCATCTTCATCTTCATGGCGGCAGTGACCGTGCCGGTCTTCCTCAAAAACCGCCTCAGTACTGTGCCGGAGTTCCTGCTTAAGCGCTTTGGCGTCGTCGCGCAGCGCTACTTCTCAGGCCTCACCATTCTGGTCTCCCTCGCCGTAGATACGGCCGGCGGGCTCTACGCGGGCACGCTTATCCTGCAGAGCCTCTTTCCCGCACTGCCCTTTCTGGGCACTGCAGTGACGATGGCGCTTTTCGTCGGGCTCTACACCGCCATCGGCGGCCTCAAGGCCGTCGTCTACACCGATATGCTGCAGGCGCTGGTGCTGATCCTGGGTGCCGCGCTGATGCTTTTCGTGGTCCTCGGTCGTTTCGATTTTTCGCTCACGACGGTCACGGAGTCCCTGCCCCAGGGCCATTTCTCGCTCATTCAGCCTTGGGACGACCCCACCCTTCCCTGGATCGGCACTGTCTTCGGTTTGCCCATCATCGGCCTCTACTTCTGGTCGATGAACCAGTACATCGCCCAACGCGTTCTCGCGGCGCGTGACATCGAGCACGCGCGCCTGGGCTGCACGGTCGCCGGCTACCTTAAGCTGACACCGCTCTTTCTGATGGTCCTGCCCGGCGCACTTGCCCCGGTGATTTTCCCCGCCCTTGAGGAACCGGATCAGGTCTTCGCTAAGCTGACGCTAGAAGTCTTGCCCGCAGGCATCCGAGGCTTAGTCCTCGCAGGCCTCATCGCGGCCATCATGTCGAGCCTCGACAGCACGCTCAACTCAGCCTCGACGCTGATCCTCCACGATTTCTTGCTGCCCATCCGCGACGGCCACATGTCCGACCGCGCACGGTTATGGTTCGGCCGCATCTCGACCTTCGGCCTGGCGGTCTTGGCAGCCCTCTGGGCCCCGCTTATCGCCAACTTTCACGGCCTTTTTGCGTACCTGCAACAGGTCATGGCCTACCTCGCCCCTCCGGTGGTCGTGGTGTTTATGTGGGGCATCTTCACGCAAACAGGCTCAAGGCGTGCGGCCATGTACACGATGGTGCCGATGCACGTTCTCGGCATCGCGTGCCTCATCGCGAATCACCTCGGCCTGCTACCCCTGCACTTCACCGTGCACGCGGCGCTGCTTGCGGTCTTGGCAAGCGTCCTCTACGTCACGCTCGCCAAGTCCCTGGCGGAAGCCTCGACGTCGGCCAAAGGCGCCGAACCCCTAAAGCACTGGCAGCCCAAGTGGACGCGACCGATTCGCCAAGCCGGGCTCTGGCGCGACTACCGCGCCCACAGCGCTGCGATCCTGGTGCTAGTCACCCTCATGCTCGTCTTCTTCTGGTAGCACCCTGAACCATCCCCCCTGGGTTTCCAGACGCAGAAAGACCCGGGGGATTTGGCCTGGAGTAAGTATGGCGGGGCGGGCGGGCCCGCGCACGGAAGGCCTATTTCCCCGGGTCATTCGTCCCGTCAGCGCTTTGAGGGGATGGGTTCAGGGTAACACCCGAAGAGCTGTACACCGACGCGTTACATCCCGCACGCTCGGAATGCCGCCTCTCGCTTTGGCGCGGCCGGCCGCCCTAACGTCATCAACTTCTAAGAAAGCGAGGGCGCTTCGGTTTGGAAATGCAGGCGGTGAAGGGCGGTATAGAGTCCGCCGCGGGCGAGAAGTTCAGCGTGAGTACCCGCTTCCGCGAGCCGGCCCTCGTGCATCACCAGGATGCGATCCGCCGTCTGGATGGTCGAAAGACGGTGGGCGATGATAAGCGCCGACTTGCCCGCAAGGACGCGCGCTGTTGCGAGGTCGAGCTGCGCTTCCGTCTCCGAATCCAAGGACGCCGTCGCTT
>SLEO01000224.1 GCA_007124745.1 Myxococcales bacterium | reverse complement strand
GCTGCGCGGCTCGCTCAAGCAAGCGCGCAAGCAGGCGTGCTTCGCGTTGTCGGTCGCGCAGCGCCCAGCCGCTCTGGCGCTTGAGCGCACCGATTTGGGCAACCACCTGGTCCCGACGCGCAAGCAGGTCGACAAGCTGGTCGTCCAATCCGTCGAGTTCCGCCCGATAATCTTCAAGTCCTTCCGCCACAGTCCTCCCTGCCTTGCTGCCCAACTGTCACCCGCCGAGTGGGCACCATAGACCGCTTCGCGGCTGCCGAAAAGGCGATGTGCCGCGGAACGGCGCAGCGACTGGCCCGTACGACCCAGCACTGGATAGCTGCGCGGCTGCCGGGGTTGGCGAGCATCGCACCTAGACAAGGCGCTTCGTCCCCGACGGCGCTAGGGTCGCAGCGTGGCAAGTGAGCGGGAGCGACTCGACTGGCTCGAGCGAACCTACGGGGAAGATGGCCCCGGCATGTTAGGCATCGGTGACGACGGCGCGTACCTCGCCCTTAGCTCGCCGCATCTGGTCGTCAGCGTGGACGCGGCGATTGAGGGCGTGCACTTTCGGCGGGCCTGGCTCGACTGGGAAGCAGTTGCGTTTCGCGCGGTGCAGGCCGCGCTCTCGGACCTTGCGGCCATGGGCGCGGCGCCCGCGGCCGTTTTGAGCTCTGCGTCGCTGCCGGCCACCTTCAGCGAGGCCGCGTTCGCGGCGCTCGCACGCGGCACCGCCCGCAGCGCAGACAGCCACGGCGCGCGCCTCATCGGCGGCAACCTAAGCGCAAGCCCCCACGTCGAAGTGCACACAACGGTTATCGGTCATGTACCCGGCCCGGACGCGCTCCTCACACGCCGCGGCGCCAAGCCCGGCGACACGCTCTGGGTCACCGGCCCCCTTGGTGCAGCGGCCCTTGGGCTGGGCGTACTTGAGCACCTGCTTCCATCACCACGCGCCGACGTAGCGCAAGACCCTGGGCTAACCGAAAGCCAGAGCATATCGCAACTGGACGCGCTGCTCGCATCGAGCCGCATCCCGGAGCGCTTCTGGTCACTCGCCAACGCCTGCGTGAAGCGCTGGCGAGCGCCGCAGGCGCGTATCGAGGCGGGTCTTGCGCTGCGACACCACGCTACCGCTGCCATCGATCTTTCCGATGGCTTGTCCGCAGACGCACACACGCTCGCGCGAGCAAGCGGCCTAACTCTCGTCATCGACGAGCCGCTACCCTCGCTCACGTATGCACCCAAGGTGGACGCCGCAGCGCCATCCACGAGCTCCGACTTCTGCGCGGCACTCGCATCCGAGCTGGGCGTCGACTGGCCAAGCCTGCAAGCACATGGCGGCGAGGACTACGAACTCCTCTTCACGCTACCGCGAGCGGTCGAGCCGCCCTGCCCCGCCTTCCGCATCGGCCACTGCAAAGCCGGGCCCACCGTCGTTCGCTTCACCGATCCTCGACTCAATCCACCTATCCCATCGGGCTTCGACCACTTCCGGCGGTAGCGCGTAGCACGCTCACGCGGGACTGCAGCGGGCCGCAGCTGCGGAGGCGTCGCTGGACCTTAGAGGCTTCGCGACCCAGTGTAGGGAAGCAGCGAGGCTCCAAGGGCCTTCACGCAAACAAGACCCTTCCCAGGGCGGTCTCGCCCGCTTGTGTGTTGCCATCGAGCAAGGAGCCTATGGAAACGAGTTCAAAGCGAGCCCGACCGCGAGTGCGGCCAGCCCTTGTTGCTCAAGCGGCTTTGCGACCCAGCGCAAAGCGCTGGCAACCCGCGCAGAGACGTGTGCTTGCAGCCACCCTGCTGCTTTCCGCGTGTTTTTCCAAGGCTAGTTTTTCGGACCCGATAGCTGATGACGGGACCTTCGAACGAGAGCCGAACTCGGCTTCCTCGGCGCGCTTCGAAGATGCCGCGGAGTGGTCTGAAGCCCGCGGAGGGCTGGCGCTAGTGGTACTTGAGGGTGAACGTATTGTCTTTGAACGCTACGCATCTGGGTATGACCCAGCGACGCCGGTTCATCTTTTCAGCGGTACCAAAAGCTTTTCCTGCCCACTGGTGCTGGCACTTGAGCAGGAGGGATTCCTCACGCTCGATGAGTCCGTGGCCGACTCTATACCTGAGCTTGAAGACGCGCCCCGCATCTTGATTCGCCATTTGCTCGACTTCACGAGCGGGCTGCGGGACGACAACATCCGCCTCTCCTTGGACGGCGTCCTCGAACGCCAGCGAATCGACGACAAAGTCGCGGTTGCGGTTTCTCGCCCGCGTGACCACGAGCCGGGCACCCACTTCGCGTACGGCAGCGTGCACCAGTGGGTGCTCTCGGGGCTACTGGAAAAGAAGCTGGGCCAGCCTGCATTGGCGACCATGGAGACCTTCCTACTCGGGCCGCTCGGCTTGCGGACTGCGGGATGGCTTCACGACCCAAGCGGGCAGACCGCCCTCGCCTATGGCGCCTTTACCACCGTACTCGAGTGGGCGAAGTTCGGCATTCTTATGCGAGATGATGGCGTATTTCAGGGCGAGCGCCTGCTGCCCGCAGGGGTGCGTGACCGCTGCTTCACCGGCTCAAACGCAAACCCGGCCTACGGCCTAACCTTCTGGCTCAATGCACCCCTGAGCGAGACCGCCGACCGCGCCGGCAGCCTAGAAACGAGCGGACCCATCTTCGGTTCTGGCCCCGGCGACCTAGCCTCCGCGGCCGGCTTCAAAGACCAACGCCTCTACATCTCCGCCACCCAGAACCGAGTGGTCGTGCGCTTTGGCGACGGCAACAGCGACTTCAAAGACGCCGAACTCGTCTCACGCCTTTTCGACTGATATCCAACGCTCGTGATCCGCGGACCATGAGCGGCAGCTCAACTCAGTCTTCAAAAAAGGAGTGGGCTTGTCCCGCCGATGACTGGAGGTCGTGGAGTTAATGTTGGTGACATCCGCTGCAGGCGAGGGGTGAGGTTATGATCATGCCCTCGCCGCGCTGACCGCTGCGTGCGATTCGGGAGTGGGCTTCGGGATTCGGCGCGGTCCCGGGGAGCGCCGCCTAGGCCTCGGCTATTCCAGCCAGCTTTGCTACGAAGGCAAAAGCTGCGGCCCCTTAGGCACGTCCACGAGAGATGCCTTAGGTCTTGTGGCGTTGATGGAGAAGGAAGAAAGCCCTACCGTCTTCGTCAGCCGTATTGGCACCTGGCTTTTAGTCGAACTCTTCATCCCATTATTTGGCGTAGACTCTGATTCTGCCACTGCCGCCGACTTAGCTGAGATCATTCAAGACCACCGTTCAAGGAACGGCGCGTCCCCTGGAATGTGTTCGTTGTCAGCGAAACTCCCTCTTGTCGCGTGTGTTCACGCTGACGCGCTCGCGAATCTTGCCTACGGTAAGAACTTGCTCAGTGGCGCCATCTCCGCAGCTTTCTTGTCAGGTTTGGAGATTCGACGGGAGTTTTGGCAAAAGGTTCGCGCTAGCGTAGACGCCGCGTTGAGTCTGCCGAACATGGCACCTCAACTTGTGGAGGATCTGCGACTGGAGGCCGACCTTGCTCCCGACGCCCCAGTCTTACGTTACGTCTGGCCTTTGACGCCGACAGGACGAGAGCTTCTATCGCCTTTGGTCGGAGACGGCTTGCGAGTCTCAAGCTCCGAGGCTTTTAGCAAGGACTTGCTCGGACCGTTGTCGGAACGTGTCGGTCAAGGTGCTGACCGCGGCGAGGGAGTGAGTCCTGAATTTTGTGTCAAAGGCTAAGCGGGCAGTCTTCCTTCGAAATAGATATCTAGCTGAGCCAGGGTCCGGTTCCAGTTGATGGGCGTACTAAATCGGAGCTTGGCATTC
>SLEO01000011.1 GCA_007124745.1 Myxococcales bacterium | reverse complement strand
GGGCCCAATCGATGCGGGAAATAGCCGGCCAATCCACAGGACGAGCAGCAGCGCCAGACCCACCCGCAGCAGCCCGCCGACCGCGGCCAGGGCGAAGGGGAGCAAGCCTCGGGCAGCGAGCCCGCGCTTGAAGCGGCGGACCAGCGACAGTGCGAACCACACGAGCAGAATGGTGAGGAGGAGCGAAAGCAGCGACCCCTGACCCTCGCCGTCCTGGGATACGCACGCCGGAACGGGCAGAGGCGACTGAAACCCTGGACCGCTTCGACGTTCCTGGGCCGTGTCCGGCGCGGGCTGCGGCCGCCGCTGCGTTTCCGTATCCGCTTCGGGGCGCGCGCGATTGACGGACGTGAGCGCCTCGACAAACGCCCGGACTTCGCTGCCAAAGGAGCCGCTTGGCTCCGGACCCACCACCGGCGGCACCACCGTACGCGGCGCTTCCTCGACAGCGTCCTGCTCACCAGCGGCCCCCTCTTCGCCTTCCAGCGTGTCGGTTTCGGACGCAACGCTGTCGGGGTCATCAAGCGCCGCGTCGCTATCCAGAACGCTGGTGTCGGATGCTTGGTCCGCCTTGTCGTCGTCTTGCGGCCCTGCCTGGCCCGGGCCAGCGGCGGTGTCTTCCGTGCCACGTGCGTCAGAAGGTTGCTCGCTAGCGTCCGCCGCTCCTGCAGGGCGGTCGGCACCTCTGTCTTGCTGGGCTGGCGAGGACGACTGCGGTGCGGATGACCTCGGCGAGGGCGCCAACGGTGCAGCGGGCGCCGTGGGCTCGACCGGTTTCTCTGCCCCTTCCGGGCCCGCATCTTGGGGGGCGGGGGCCAGCGGCGGGGGGGCTTGCCAGAAGGTAGGCCCAAGGGGCAGACCGGGTCCGTCAAGGCCTAGATCTGGTTGCTTCTCCAGACTTGGAGGCGGTTCGGCGTCAGGGCTTGAGGGCGCAGGGCGCTCGGCGCCCGGCGCACCGGGGGTGGATGGCTGCTTCGGCGCCTGGGGGCGCCGCGGCGAAGCAGACTGGGACTTGGGTAGCAGCACCCGCGGGATCTTGAGCTCCGGGGGCAGCGGTCCCGGCGGTGCGCTGCCTTCCGCATCCGATGGCTTGGCTTGCGCGTCTTTCGCGTTCGTCTTGGGTGTATTGCGCTTGACGGCGTCGGCGCTGTCCGAGTTCGGGCTGGCTCCCTCCGATCTGGCGCCCTCGGGCTTGACGCGTTCGGGAGACGCATCCTTCCCATCCGCCGGAAGCTGTTTCCGGTTGGCCTGGACCGGCCGAGCGCTCTCCGGTTGCGGCGCGCTTTCGGGCTGAGCTGTGGACTCGGCGTCGCGTTCGGCGTCTTGCGCCAAAACCTGCACCGGCCATGCGCAAGCCAGGCACACCAACAATCCCTTCACGCAGAACGCGCCGGCCACAGCGCGTCCGAAGGCCTTTGCTGCGGGACTCATTGGGCCCAGCCCTTCTCTTCAAAGACACGGGAGATGACACCGCGCAGGTGCAGCGAAATTTGGTAGATGCCGCGCTGCTCCTCGACGAGTCCGAAGTGGCGCAACCGCGCGAGATCCGCCTGCGCTTCGGTGGTGTCCCGGCGAAAGAGGTAACCGAAAGTGGGTTGGTCCATCCAACCCTGGCGGGCGATTTGAAAGAGTTCAAGCAGCCAGCGCTCGGGCAATGCGCGTAGGGCGATGAGATGGGACTCGGGCACGACGGAGACCCGCACGAAGTCGTTTTCTTCGTCGAGATGCGCCACGGAAGCGAGCCAGAGCCGTAGCGCGTCGCGCATCAAGCCGCCGGAGGCACTATGCAGCGAGCGGAAGAAAATTTGATAGGGCCGCCGCAAGCGAGAGGTCACGGCGTGGAGGCGCTGCTGCAGGCCGCCGGTGACGTCGAAATGCTCGAAAGCGAGGCCGTAACCGGAAAGCGCGTGGCGGGCCAATACGGCGGCCTCAAGCTCGTCGACGGAGAAGGGTGCGATGCTGATGAGCTCGGGAAAGGCGGATTCTAGTGGCGAGACGCGGGAGGCGTAGGCCCAGGGCAAGGTGTTGGCGTGGAGCAGCCAGGCTCGGTGACCGCGGTCTTCGATCACCGCGTCGATGAAGGCGCGCAGGGGCTCAAGGCCGCCAGGGCGCATGCTGTAGAGCCAGTGAAAACCGTCGACGATGTGCAGGCTCGCATCGCTCTTGCCCCCGAAAATGGTCTCGATATCTTCGACGGTGACAGGCTGGGTGAAAGTGGTGCGGCGTACTTGTTTGAAGTTGCACGCCCGGACAATGGCGCTGGAGAGGGAGGTTTTGCCCACGCCATCAAGCCCGACCAGCGCCACGGCGCGGCTGGTGGCGCTGCGCTCCTTGAGCGCACGTACCGCGCGCTCAAGCTCGTTGCTGCGCCCCGTCAGCGACTCGCCGGCTTCCAGCGTGTCCACCGCGAAAAGACGCCGATACACCAGGGGAAGGCGCTCGTCGGTAACGGGTGGCGCGAAGGTGAGCGCGTCGAGACTCGGGCCCTCGCGTTCGGTCTTAAGACCGAGCGTAAGGCGCCACTGATTGATGCGGTCATCCCCGATGGTGCGGCGCAGAATCTCGCCAACCTGGCCACCGACTTGGGTAATGCGCCCAGGCAGGGCCTCACATTGCTCAAGGAAGCGCTTGCCCGCCGCAAGGCGACGCAGGGACTGGACACGGGCGTTGGAAAGCTCGCCGGACACGAGGTCTTGACGCAGGGACTCAAGGCCCTCGAATACCGCGTCGGACATCGCCCGTTCTAGCTGGTCAGCCCAGGTTTCGGCGCTGCCGGAGTAGCCCTCAATCGTGCCGATGCCGCGCTCAAGCGCACCGAGCACCACCTCCTTGGTGAGCGCGCGCGTGTCGGACGACACTTCGTCGCCGGGCGCAAACTCGAGTTCACCCAGGGCGAGCTCGTGATTGAGCGCTAGCCGCCGCTCAAGCTCTTGCAGTGCCGAAGCGAAGGGCGAAATGCGCGCGGCGAGCGTCCGCGTCACCTGCACGAGCTTGGGCGCGATGGTCGTGTCGACGTAGGTGCTGACGAGCTGATTGAGGGGCACTTCGCTCACCTCAGGCGGTGGCGGCAGTTGCCATTCGTCGCGAGGCGCGGGCCCGACGAGCACCTCGTAGCGCTCGGTCAGCGAGCGGCTGTCCTTCACGAGCGTCTCGAGTAACGGCGCAATTGTGCGGTCGTCGGCGAGTTGCTCGACGAGCGCCGTGGCGCTGCGTGCCGCCTCACTGATCACGCGGATGAGGGGTTCGTGGGTCTCGCGGAGCACATCGGCGAGCGCCTCGGCGGTGATGGGCTGCTCATCCATGAGCAAGGTCTTCACTTTGACCGAGGCGACGCGGAGCGCTTCCGCCACGCGGTCCGCGTGCAGCACGGACCGGCCGCGAATGCTCTTCGTCAGCCCGGTCAGGTTGGCTTCAACGGCTTCGCGCAGACGAATCTCGAAGGCGACGTATTCGAGTTCTAGGGCGAGAAGCGTCTGCCCTGCCGCCGCGCCCTGCCGGGCAAGATTGAGGTCCTCGGAGAGAAGCTTAAGCGCACGATTGCGTTCGCCAAAGAGCGAAGAGATACGGCGCGCGCGCGGCGAAAGCTCGGGCGTCGAGATCGTCAGCGCTTCTTCCCATACCTGGCGGAAGGCGGAGGCAAACGCGCGCTCGCCCCGCTGTTCAGCTTCGGTCAGCAAGTCGTCGATTTCGCGGCTCGCGAGCACAAACTCACGCTCGATATCTTCGCGAATGCGCGCGAGTTCAGCCGCTAGAGCTTCCTTCGTCGCTGCGGTCAGCGTGTCGTCGGCGGCGCGCTCCTCGGTGT
>SLEO01000134.1 GCA_007124745.1 Myxococcales bacterium | reverse complement strand
GGGCCATCACATCGAGGGTCATGTCGATGTTGGCTTTGTTGATCAGGCTATCTTCCCCGTTGCCCGTCCAGTAGGGCTTGAGCGTGCCGAAGGCGAGGGAGTGCAAGAGCACGCGGACGCCGCCGCCGTTGCCCGTCTCGGCCATGCGCTGCTTGACCTGCGTCAGCACTTCTTCTCGCTTCGCTTCGTCGGCGGCATTCACGTTGAAGAACCAAGCTTCGCGGCCGGCGGCACGCACATCTGCCTGCACCTCTTCGGCGAGCGGCATGGTGGCGCGGCGGTCGAGGTGGACGCCAATGATGTTCAAGCCCGCCTGAGCGAGTGCACGGCAGGTGGCGCCGCCAAAGCCGCTGGACGCGCCCAGCACCACTGCCCAGCCGTCTAGCTTAAAGAGATTCTCACGCTTAAACTCATCCATTATTCCGCTCTCCGTCATCGCTAAAGTTCCGTAGATGTTCGGGTGATTCAGACCTGCTTTGCCGCAACACCGCCGCGAACCCGCAGAGTGTGTGGCCCGAGCAGGGTTTGCCATGGCGCGGCACTCGGTCGTGCAGTCGTCCATCACGGCGAGCCCTGAACCGTGGCCCGTCTACAGCGAGGCCAGACCACCGCCCCAAAATCACCGCCCCCGGACCCTAGTGCAAAGTGCCCGTTCCGTCCCCCCGAAAGCATGGGACCGGGGCCGACCCGACCGCGTGAGGCGAAGGCTTGAACGACCACAGGGTGCGCAGGTCGAGGAGCCGCATCCACCGGGCGCGCTTGCAGCAGCCTCTGTACGCCGAATAGCTGGCTGCTATCGCGCCGCTGTCGTTACCTCCGCCCACTGAGATTCTGGCGAGGCGTGCACGGTTCACGCGTTCGTAGCGCGGGCGGTCCCGGTCACTTTGCGGGCACCCCGCGGGACGCCTTCTCTTCGAGACCCGACATACCAAAGCGGCGATTGAGCTCGCCGAACACCGCCTCAAGGGGAATGCCCCGGGCCAAGAGCCCCGCAAGCAAGTGGTAGATAACGTCCGCGCTCTCGGAA
Organism: Myxococcales bacterium; assembly: GCA_007124745.1. Lineage (GTDB taxonomy): Bacteria > Myxococcota_A > Polyangia > Polyangiales > SLQV01 > SLQV01. Next base: position 2,785 of record SLEO01000134.1, on the reverse strand, counting down.
ACCACCCGCGCGTCACTCTCGCCCGCCACCGCATCGGCGAGTTCCCCGCCCTCTTCGCGAATCTTGCCAGCTATCTTGGCAGGCCCCGCCTGCAGCAGTTTGTGGGTGTAGCTTGCAGCAGCACCGCCGGAAGCCCGCTGGGCCATGTAGCGCATGAGGCGCGGCAACAGGGGCCACGGCTCAAGCGTGCTTGGCGCGACCTGGGTGAAGAAGCATGTCGCCGCCCCCGTATGGCAGGATGGCCCCTGCGCATCGACCATGTACAGCAGTGCATCCCCATCGCAATCGGTGGCGACTTGTCGCACCAGCAGTTCGTTGCCGCTCTCCTCGCCCTTACGCCACAGCTTTCGCCGCGACCGCGAGTAGAAGTGGGCCACGCCCGTACGCAAGGTTGCGTCGAGCGCCTCCCGACTCGCGTAGGCCACCATGCGAATCTCCCCGCCGCCCGCACTTTGCGCGATGGCCACGATGAGCCCGTCCGCACCCCACTTCAGCCCATCGAGGCGCTCCCGCAGCGCCGCATCTTGCGCCGCGAGCGGGCGCGCGGACTGCGGCTCAGCGCGTCGGCCCCGGGTCTCTGCATCGGATGTCGTCATGTTTTATCGTCCTGCGTAGGCGCGGGCGCCGCCGAAGATGTTGCGGCTTGCGGACGCGCTGGAATCGCGTCCGGCGCCGCGGCCACAGCAGAGCCCGCCGGACTGTCATCAGCCGCTTCGGGCGCGTCGACCGCCACACAAATAAACTCACCGGTCGCCGCAAGCGTGCGCTCACAACTAGGCAGGGCCTCAAGATAAAGCTCGACCCAGATGCGCACTTTGCGCCCGTCAACGGCGAGTAAACCCGCTTGAGCCTCCGCAATCGAGCCTACGGGCACGGGTCGTTGGAAGCGCACCTCGCGCGCGCCAGCGGTCACCGCCACTCGCCGCAACACGCGCGACGCTGCGATAAACGCCGCCCGGTCCATCAGCGCCAGCGCGGCGCCTCCGAAAAGCGTCCCGTGGTGATTCGCCAGCGACGGAAACACAAGTTCCGCCGTGACCGCCAAGGGCGCACCCCTCGCCGCCCCGTCACCCCACCCGGTCGCGCGCTCACTCACCATATCAAGGCGACAGCCTAGCAGTCGCGCCCCGACCATCCACATCCGTGGCCCGCTTGTGCGGCCTCGACGTGCGGCGAGCGAAGCTATGGCCTAAACGTGCGGTGACGCTTGGGCCCAACCACGCCGGTGACTGCTTGGCCGTGCCGGGTGTACCCTGAGAGACGGCGTGCCGGTCGGGGTGGCCTTTCGCTAGGCCATAACGCGTTCGCCGGAGACCGTCGGGAAGTAAGGCTGTTTTGAACCGCATCGAACGTCAAAAGCTGAAGGCCCTGCTTGTCATACTCGCCTGCTTCATTGCCTTGGCCTGGTACCTGATGACCGACCCTGGAGGCCAGGCTAGCGGCGAACGTCTCAACGCTGCCCTCTCGCATCTCGCTGGCACCTCAACAGCACCTGAGGGCAACACCGAAGCCAGCGACAGCGATGCTGATGTCGTCGGCAGCAGCGGTGATTCGGCCGAGCCCCCGACGCCGACGCCACTTTTTCGGTAACCGTTAAGGGGGCATTTTAGCAAAATGCCCCCGGGTTGTCGGTAGTGAATCCCGAACACCCTCCCCCAAAAACCTAAAGCTGCGCGGGGGGCCCTGCCCATTTGCTCTTTCCCGCAGTGTTTTTGCTTTCTCTACCTCCGGAACGCTTACCTTTTTCGCGACAGGTGACTTAGAGAAGGCGACTTAGGGGAACCTAGCCAGAACCCTTCCTCCGATGTCGCTCAAATGACGGTAGGCCCAATTCGGAATCGCTTCACACATGATCAAAGTTATTGCCTTATCGCTATGCGAGAGTGAACTAGAACTAACTTGACGGACATAACGCCTTGCGTTAGTAACGCCGTGTGATACTATCGTTTAGGTGTAAGGACACAGCGAAAATCTTCGAAGGGAGACGTTCACGGACATTTCCGGAGTCAATCCAGCGTCTTGCAGCTCGCAAACTGGAGATGCTCGCCGCCGCGACACAGCTGAACTCTCTCAAGATCCCACCGGGCAATCACCTGGAGGCACTATCGGGTGACAGGAAAGGTCAGCACAGCATCCGGGTCAACAAACAATGGCGTATTTGTTTCGTCTGGAACGAAAGCAACGCAGAACAGGTAGAGATCGTCGACTACCATTGAGGAGGCAGTAAAGATGAAGCGCAGCTGGGACCCCATTCACCCAGGTGAGATCCTTTTGGAAGAGTTTTTAGTTCCAATGGAGATCACCCAGTATCGACTCGCGAAAAGCATTTCAGTGCCGCAACGGCGCATTGGCGAAATCGTCGCTGCCAAGCGGTCGATCACAGCGGATACCGCGCTCCGTCTCGGACGCTTCTTTGGTATGGAAGCGCCGTTCTGGATCAATCTGCAGAGCCGCTACGACTTGCTCGTCGCCGAACAAAAGCTCGCAGAACGCCTCGACAAAGAAGTCTCCCCCTACGCTGCCTAGCGGTAACCGTTCAGGGGCATTTTGGCAAAATGCCCCCGGATTTTCGGGAGTGAATCCCGAACACCCTCCCCCAAAAAACCTAAAGCTGCGCGTGGGGCCCCAGCACCCACTTGCTTCTTCCCACAGTGTGTTCGCTACCTGGACCCTGAGCGATCCCCTCACTAACTCGAGACGCAGAAAACCGCGGGGAAATGGGCCTGGAGTAAGTATGGTGGGGTGGGTGGGTCCGCGCACGGAAGGCCCATTTCCCCGCGGTTTT
>SLEO01000163.1 GCA_007124745.1 Myxococcales bacterium | reverse complement strand
CGCTCGCGAGCGTGAACGAGAAGCTCGCATTGTATGAGAAGATCGACCAGAAAGACGGCGCGTTCGCCGCGCATGGCACACTCGCGGAACGGATTGACGCCGCCGTGGCGGCGGTCGACGAAGCCGCCAAGGTCAACGCCGATAAGTACGCGCAGGCGCCTTTCACCCAGGCACAGACCGAGCTGGTCGCGGCCCGCGAGGCGCGCACCCTCGGCAATGTTGCCCAGGCGCAGAAGTCCGCTGAAGCCGCGATCATCGCCGCCAAGCAGGCCTACACAATTGCGAAGCCGCAGTACAACGAAGACGCGGCCAAGGGCAACGTTGCTGAGCGCGACGCCGCGATCCAGCGCGACCTCGCTGCGGTGGCCGGTGTCTCCCCGAAGCTGCGCCAGGTTGGCAGCGTGCGTCAGGTTGCGGTGACCATTCAGTCGGCCTTCGCGACCAAGGGCACGGAGATCACCAGCGCACGTGCGCCCGTGGTGATGCAAGTTGCCGACGTGCTTAAGAAGCACCCCGAGTACAAGGTGCTGGTTGTCGGTTTCACAAGCTTCGGCGTACGGGCGGCCGACCGCTACTCCGTATCGCAGACGCGCGCCCAGAACGTGGCAAACTACCTTGTGCAGGCGGGCGTCGACCGCAAGCGTATCTCGGCGAGTGGCCGCGGTGCCGAAGAGTTTGTCGACAAGCGTAAGTTCAACAACGCCAACGACCGTGTGGAAATCATCGTCGTGCTGAAGAGCAACTCGTAGCGTCTGTTCGCACGAAGTAAACGAAGCGAGGCGCTTCGTTTACTTCGTGCCAACGGGCCTCTCCGGCCGTTTGGGCGGGGGGCGAGGACCAGCGAAAGGCCGGAGTGCGTTGAGCACCCCGGCCTTTCGCGTTTGAAGGGAGACCACGCGTGCTAACGGAAGCTGAGATTCAGGAACTCGCTGCGCTCGAAGCGCAGGTTGTGCCCCGGCGCCTGGCGCTGATTCGCCGCGTGGCGGCGCACCGCACACGTGCCTTTGTGCCGGTCTTCGACCAACTCTGCGACCCGCACAATATGTCGGCGGTGCTACGTAGCGCCGAAGCGATGGGGCTTGAGACCATCCACGTTGTCGAGGGCGACATCCCCTTTGCCGGGTCAAGGCCCGTTGCGCGCGGCGCCCAGCGCTGGATGGAAGTGGTGACGCACCCAAGTGCCGCGGCGTGTGTGAGCGCGCTCCATCAGGAGGGCTATAAGGTGCTTGTCGCCGCCCTCGGCGGCGAACTCGGGCCCCAGTCTTTGCCCGATCTGCGGCCCGTAGCGGTGGTGTTTGGCAACGAGCACCACGGCGTATCCGAGGAGTTCCGCACACTGGCCGACGGCAGTTACGAATTGCCGATGTTTGGTTTTGTCGAAAGCCTGAATGTGTCTGTCGCCGCTGCGCTTACCGCCTTCGCGGCATTGCAAGGACTCCCGCGCGAGCGACCAGCGGTCGAAGTCGATCGGCTATTACTGCGCTATCTTCGTATCACCACGATGACGCGCCGAGAGAAGCAGATCGCCGATGGGATGCGCTGTGAAGGTGCGGACGCGGTGGCGCCTGCGGCAGCTTCCGCTGTCGTGCCTGGCACCGAAGGGCACACCCCCGCACCCGCGGTATCCGCTACTCTGGGGGCCGACGGATGAAGCCTTGGCTTGCGCGAGTGATCGTCGCCATGGCGGTGCTTTTTGCGGTGGCTGTCCTGACGCTGGCCATCACCGTCAAGGTGTGGACCGCTGACCTGCCCAACCTCGATGAAGTGCGGGCCTACCGTCCGCCGGAGAGCACTTGGCTTCTTGACAAGGATGGGCGCCTCATCGGCGAGTTCTTTGAGGAGCGGCGTCGTTGCGTGGCGACCGCCGCAATTCCCAGGCACTTTTTTCTATCGGTGCTTGCCGCGGAAGATGCGAACTTCTTCCAGCACGGCGGTTTCGATGCGACAGCGATTGGGCGCGCTGTGCTCTATCGCGTGACAGGTCGGCAGCTCCAGGGCGGAAGTACACTGACGCAGCAGCTCGTGAAGCTGCTCCTGCTGAATCCGGAGCGGACCCTCAAGCGCAAGGTGCGCGAGGTCATCCTGGCGCGCCGTGTTGAGGCAGCCCTCTCCAAGGAGGAGATCCTCACGCTTTACGCGAATCATGTGAACTTTGGGCACGGTCGCTACGGTATCTCTGAAGCGAGCCGCTACTACTTCGGCAAGGCGCCCAAGGACCTTGACCTCGCGGAGAGTGCCCTGCTTGCGGGCCTGCCCCAGGCGCCAGCGCGGCTGAGCCCTCGGGTCAACCTAGATGCGGCACAGCGCCGCCGGAGCTACGTGTTGCGGCAGCTCGCCGCCAAGCGGAGCACGCATTGGCCGGACCTCTCCGCCGAAGCGATCAGCGCCGCGGGCGGTCGGCCTATTGAGATAACGCCCCCGCCGTCGGTCCCGGATGGCGCCTTCGAAGTGCTGTCGGAGGCCCGGGAGCGACTGGCCGCGCTGCATCCCAAGATCAACCTCAATACGGCGGGGCTCACCGTCACCCTTACCCTTGACCTGAGCCTTCAAACCCAAGCACGTGCGGCGCTCGCCAAGCAGCTTGGCGAGCTGGATGCGCGTCTCTTTCAGCGCTTTCTATCGGAAGGGCTCAAACTCGCCAAGGTGCCGAAAGCCGACGCTGCCGAGCCACAGCGGGGAGCGCTTTTGCGGGGGGAACTCGCCGCTATAGACGCCACATCCGGCGCCTTTGAGGTTCGGGTGGGGTCCCGTAGCTACCGGCTTGCGACGGGACCAAATACGCGTGACCACGCGCTACGTGGCAAACTCGAGGCACGTTTTAAGGATGGCAAGCGGGCGGTTCCAGTCCGATTTATCGGAGGTGAGCGGGTCGAGGTCGCCGTCGGGCCTGAAGGGGCAATCGTAGTTATTGACCCGCATGAAGGCGCCCTGCGCGCGCTGGTCGGTAGCCGGGCGGACCGCCCGGGCTTTAACCGCGCAGTGGCTGCGCTCCGGCAGCCGGGCTCGGCCTTTAAGCCGATAGTCTTCGGCCAGGCGCTCACCTCCGGACGCTATACCCATGCTTCCCGGCTTTTCGATGCGCCCGTGAGCTACGAAGCGTGGCAGCCGCAGAACTATGAGCCTTGGCATTTTCGTGGCCAGGTATCATTGCGTGAGGCGCTTGCTCAGTCGATTAACCTCGCAGCCGTACGGCTCACAGAATCCGTGACCGTTCCCGAGGTGATTCGCTTCGCCCAGAGCCTCGGCATCACGCGGCCTTTGACACCTGACCTGTCACTGGCCCTCGGTTCGAGCGAGGTCACCGTGCTTGAGCTGACGCAAGCCTATGCGGTATTTGCGGCGGGGGGCATCTACCGCACCCCGCGGCTGATAGCCGAAGTCCGGGACCCCAAGGGCGCGCGTTTGGAAGCCGAAGTCGTCGCCTCACGGCGGGTGACGAGTGAGGCGTCTGCCTACCTGCTCACCTCTCTACTAAGGTCTGTGGTGACGTCGGGCACGGGGAGACGTGCGCAAGCCTTGCCCTTCGAAACCGCTGGCAAGACGGGAACAAGTAACCGTGCCCGTGATGCTTGGTTTGTCGGCTATTCGACGGAGTTGTGCGCGGGCGTGTGGGTGGGCTTCGATGACCGCCGCGTCCTGGGCGCTGGCGAGGGCGGTTCCAGCGTGGCGTTACCTATTTGGGTGGCCACGATGCAGGCCGCCGCCTCCAAGCCCGCACCGTTCGCGGCACCATCTTCCCTTGTTGCCTTGCGGCTCGACCCACAGACCGGCCGCAGACTCAAGCCAGAGCAAGCTGCCGCGGGGCAGGGTGAGCTCGCGTACTTCATTCCGGGTACCGAGCCGCCTCTCGACGATGTCGAAGGCGACATCGACGCGAGCCTTGATGCCGCTCTCTTCGAGGAGTAGCTCACGCTCCCCTGGGCAAAAAAAACGAGCGGCGTTCAAATGGCGCGCGAAGGGCCTAGCGATGCATCGACGGCATGCTAGCCTGATTACGCGAAGTCCGCGGCCTTAGGGTCGCCCGAAAACAGACAGGAGGCCTAAAGCCTCGTGAATGAAGTCAGGGCGGGTTAAGGAGCGGGCGGCGTATGGCAGCGGGCACCGCTGCAACCTTGGCGGTCGTGGCGGTCGGCGGAGCGAGGGTAGGTTTTGGGTACTCGGGCCATGGGTTCGAGTCGGACGGCCGCTTGGAACGGTAAATGGGTAATCGACTGTACGTAGGCAATCTCTCTTTCAACACGACTGACCAGACGCTTCAAGAAGCCTTCGCCGCCTGCGGCGAGGTTGTTGACGTCAAGGTTGTCACCGACCGCGAGACCGGTCGTTCGCGAGGCTTCGGCTTCGTGTCGATGCGGACCGATTCGGAGGCTCAAGCAGCCATCGAAGCGTTTGATGGTCGGGACCTTGATGGACGCACACTGCGCGTCAACGAAGCCGAAGAGCGCCCTGCCCGTAGCGGCGGCGGTGGCGGCGGTGGTGGCGGCTTCGGCGGTGGCGGCGGCGGTGGCGGTGGCGGCTTCGGCGGCCGCAGTGGCGGCTTCGACCGCGGCGGTGATCGCGGCGGTGATCGTGGTTTCGACCGCGGTGGTGACCGTGGTGGCGACCGCAACGGCGGTGGCTCGCGTCGCGGCCGTCGCTGGTAGCGACACGCGGCTGATATCCTAACGGGTGTCAGCTGTGCTGGCTGGACGCCTTTTGGCGAAAGCAGGGCAGGTGTTGACTCGGGCGGCCTAGGCCGCCGAGTAGACGCCGCCACGTTAGCAAAAGCCGTACAGGCGTAACTCAAGAAGCAAGCGCCCTCGGAGTCCAACGTGACTGCGAGGGCGCTTGCGTTAGAGGCCGCGGCTTCCCGCTTCGCGCGCAGGTGCAGCCACTTCGACGGAACTTGGGGTAGCTCAAGGTTTATGGCTAGAAGTGGCTCGCTGATCGGTCTATACCGGCGCTGGCGTGCACGGGGAAAGCTTTGTCTATGATCTCGGGATGGTGCTCGGCGTTGCGGCCGTCACCTCGCTGATCTTTCGCCTGCTGAAGCAGCCAAGCACCCTCGGCTACCTGGTTGCGGGCTTGATTATCGGCCCCTACATCCCAGGGCCGCTTTTTGCCGACCCCGACCGCGTGCACGCGCTCTCGGAGTTCGGCGTTATATTGGTGATGTTCGCCATCGGGCTTGAGTTCCGCATTGCGAAGCTCTTGCAGGTGTTGCCCGTCGCGGGCTTTGCGGCCCTCGTGCAGATGAGCGGCCTTTTCGTCGCCGGCTACATGGTCGGTCGCGCCCTCGACTACACAGTTGTGGCGTCGCTCTTCGTCGGTGCGTGCATCTGTATCTCCAGCACGATGCTGGTGTCTAAGATGTTCGGCGAGCAGCGCGTCGATGCATCCTCGCGCACCTTCGTGCTCAGCATTCTGGTCCTGCAGGATGTCGTCGCCATCGCGCTCATCGCGACCATGACCGCCGTCGCGAAGGGCGGAGGCCTCGACGGCACCGAGCTTCTGGTGTTGCTGCTCAAGCTTGGCCTGACGTTGGTGGGACTCGCCGCGGGCGGGCTCTTTTTGATTCCGCGTTTGATCCGCCTGACCTCGCGGCTCAAAAGCCCCGAGGCCACCGTTGTGGTGTCGACAGGGCTGTGCTTCGTGATGGCGGTGCTCGCGGACCGCCTGGGTTACTCCGTCGCGCTTGGAGCCTTTGTTGCGGGCATGCTGGTGGCCGAATCTGGCCGGGCGCAGGAGGTCGAGCATTCGGTGCAGCCCGTGCGTGATATGTTTGCTGCTGTCTTTTTCGTCTCGATTGGCATGGCGGCCGATCCTAGGCTTGCGTTCGAGTACGCCGGCACCTCTCTGGCACTCGCCGGTGTCATCATTGCGGCACAGCTTTCGATGCTCCTGCTCGGCGGGGTGCTTTCAGGTGTGGGCTTGCGCCGCTCGGTGTTTGCGGGGCTTGCCCTTGGGCAAATCGGTGAGTTCGCCTTCATCATCGTGGAGATCGGCCGCTCCGCGCGCGTGGTGCCCAAGGAACTGCCGCCAATACTGGTCACCGTCGCGGTGCTCACGACGTTCACGACGCCGATATTGCTCAAGCAGGCCGGGCGCATCGTCCATGGGATCGATGTGCTCTTGCCCTCCCGGCTGAGTCACCTGCTCTCGCTTTACGAGGCTTGGCTTGAGCGTGCGCGCTCCGCGCCCTGGGGTGGGAACGCGCAGCGCTCACCGCTGCTGCGGGCGCTGCGCGCCGTGCTCATCGACTGCCTTGTGCTCTTCGGTATCATGGCGCTCTGGAGTACCTGGTCGCGGGAAATCGGGGCCTTCTTGGTATCTACTTTCGACCTCCCGAAGCGCCACGGAAGCCTGTCCGCCGCGTTCCTTGCGGCGCTGCTCTGTGCGTTTCCGCTCTTTGTTCTGATTCACAATACGCGCACCCTAGCCAGCCATGTGGCGAAGCGCGTGTTTGAGGGGGCCACGGGGGCGTCGCGTCGTTTGCTTGCGCTTGCGGTAGAGACCCTCGTCTTTGTCGGCCTCTCGCTGCCGGCTATCGCCGTTACCGCGCCGCTCTGGGAAATGCGCTACGTGATGCCTGGGGTGGGGGTGATTGCGGTGATTTTGCTCGCGGTACTCTGGCGCGCAGCCGGGCGGGTAGAGGCCGAGCTGCAAAGCAGCGCGGCGCGCTTTGGGACGCTGCTCGCGCGCCAGAGCCTAACCGCCGCCGATACGCTCCCGGGGAGCCCCCCTCCCGCAGAGGTAGCGCCAGGGGTCGACCAAAGCGTCCGCGTGGCGGTCTCGGCGGACTGTTTCGCGACGGACCGCACCCTCGGCGAGCTCGACCTGCGCGCCAACAGCGGCGCGTCGGTGATGGCGATTCAGCGTCCGGATAGCAGCGTGGTCTTTCCTCGGGGCTCCGAGCGTCTGCGCGAAGGCGACGTGCTTGTGCTCGTCGGTTCTACGGAGGCCTGCGAGCGTGCTTCAAGCCGCCTGCAGCGGGGCGGAGACGATTCTGAGGAACCTGACTCGGGCCAAGGACTGCAGCCCGCGTGAGTCTTGCCCTTGCCCTTGCTGGGGTGTATCTGCATTGAACCTAGGTTGAGCCAGGAAATACGGGTTTGGCAGGAAGCGGTGGTGGTCTCCGTAGTTTGCATGGCCCGAGCCGGGTGGCGCGGGGGGCGGGAGCGTCGCGATGGGAGCGGAGCACACGGGGCACCCCAGGGACCGGGCACGCAGGCGTGCCCTTGGGCGCCCCCCACAATTGGGCCCTACGCTACGCGTAGAACCCAATTGTGGGTACCCCCCCAGGAACCCTGGGGTACCCCGTGTGCTCCGCTCCCATCGCGACCCTGCCTTGGTGTAGGGTTGGGTGGTTGAGCACTTTGAGACGGTGCAGCGTGCCCGGGCGTTTCTGTTGGCTTACCGGTTTAGCCGCTGCGCTTCAGCACTATGCGGCTCGGCCGCTCCTTGGCGCGTGGGTTGGGATGGTAGCTGAAAGGTGAACGGCAGATGACGCAGACATTGGAAGAGATTGTGGCGGCTCGGTTGGGCATCATGCCACCCGCGGGGGCGGCGGGGCTTTACCGCACGGCTTTGCGCTCCGGAGACCAGATTTGGGTGTCGGGCCAGCTCTCGCTCGCCGATGACGGCACAGTGTTGACCGGACGTTGCGGCGCGGACCTAGACCTTGAGACGGGACGCTCTGCTGCGCGGCAGGCGTTGCGCGGTGTGCTTTCTCAGCTGGTCAAGCTAGCGAAAAGCTCACCTGCCGCGTCGGTGCGTTGCTTAAAGCTAGGCGTATTCATTGCGGCGACGCCGGACTTTACCCAGCAGGCACAGGTCGCTGATGGGGCGTCCGAGCTGCTCGCAGAAGTGCTCGGTGAGACTGCCCTCGGGACACGGGCTGCCGTAGGCGTCGCTTCATTGCCGCGGGGCGCCGCGGTGGAGATCGAAGCGGTATTCGAGCTTGTCGGTCCACCCGTCGAACGTGCGCGCGCGATTCACGCGTAGCGGCATGCGCGTCTGATGTTGGGGCCTGCGCCTGCTGTGCGGCCTCGCCGAAAGTCCTGCGCTTTCCCCCAAGGCACGTTTCTTCTGTGCAGCATTGGGAGCGCTCGCCACAGACCCTCAGCCAGAGCCACGCAGCGCGCTTAACTGCTCGCCGATATGCGAAAGGACGATGCTAGATGACGACACAGCAAATAGTTGGGTCAGACCAGCGAGCCGTGAAGCCCTGGGATGGGCTTGGGCTTGTTCCCCTGGTAACGGAAGGCCTGGTTCAGCCAAGTGTCGGCGAGGGGCAGCGCGCTGCGCTGTCGCCGACGTCAGTGCTGGAGGCGCAGGACCGGCTGGCGGGGGTGCTGCACCGGACGCCGCTGGCCACGTCCGCGACGCTTGATGCCTGGCTTGGACACACGCTGATCTTTAAGTGCGAGAACCAGCAGAAGACTGGAGCCTTTAAGGCGAGGGGTGCGTATCACACCCTACTGCGCCTCCGCGAGACGCGGCCTGATGTGGATACGGTTGTGCTTGTTTCGTCTGGCAATCACGCCCAGGCGTGTGCCTGGGCGGGTGCGAAGCTCGGCTTCAAAGTGCGGGCGTTTCTGCCTGAAAGTGCGTCATCGGCGAAGCGCCAGGCGACGGCCGCTTACGGCGCCGAAGTGATAGTGTGCGCGTCGCGCTTGGCGGCGGAAGCGGGGGCGCGGGCAGCCTGCAGCGCACCCCGCACCGCCTTCGTGCCGCCTTTTGACCACGACGACATCATCGCCGGTCAGGGGACCGCATGTCTCGAAGCGTTGCAGGATGGCGCCAAGCCCGACGCCATTTTCGCCGCGGTGGGTGGAGGCGGCTGGCTTTCGGGAAGCCTGCTCGCGGCTCGGTTGCTTGCACCGAGTGCTCGCGTCTTCGGTGCCGAGCCCGCGCTGGCGTGTGACGCGGCGGCTTCCCTGGCGGCGGGCCGCATCCTCAGCTTCGCGCAAGCCCCAGCGACGTTGGCGGACGGTGCGCAGACGCGACACGTCGCGCCCCGGACGTTTGCGCTGCTGCAGCAGTCCGACGGCATCCGTACCGTAAGTGAAGCGGCCATGTGTTATTGGACCCAGTGGTTAACGCACTTGCTGAAGCAAAGCGTTGAGCCGACTTCGGCCATGGCCATGGCCGCCGCTGCGGACTGGTTGCGGGAGGCGCGCCAGCCCCAGCGCGTGCTCGTCCTGCTCTCCGGCGGCAATCTCGACCACGCCACGCGCCGCGCCGTGTGGGCAGACGACGCGCTGTCCACGCTGCCAAACGCCACGTTGCGGTAGTCCGTACGGCCGAGTTCCACGCCGCCCATTGCCACTCCGCCCACTTCCACCCCGCCCACTTCCACCCAGGCGCTATAAGTTCTGGTTAACTGGGCGGAGGATGCGCAGGGTGATGAGCAGCGCGGGTGTGGTGAGTAGGGTGATGGCCGTCGAGAGCAGCATGCCTCCAAGGACGATGGAGCCAATGCCGCGGTAGAGTTCCGAGCCCGTTCCCTGGTAGACGACCAGAGGCGCGAGTCCCACCACCGAGGTGGTCGTCGTCATCAGGATGGGGCGCAAACGACGGCTCACCGCCTCGCGCACCGCAGCGCGAGGCAAGGCGCCCTCGCGGCGTGCGCTCAGCGCTGCATCCACAAGCAAGATAGCGTTGTTGACCACGAGGCCTATCAACATGAGCAACCCCGCTGACGAGAAAATATCGAGGGTCTGGCTCGTGATGAGTTCGCTCGCCAAGCGGAAGCCGATGATGCCGCCACACGCCGCCAGCGGCACAGCGACAATGATGGCGATAGGGGCGATAAAGTTTTCGAGCAGCGCTGCCAGCAAGAGATAGGTAATCATGAGGGCGAAAAGCAAGGTCATCGCAAGGCTCGATTTCGCCTCCGCCAAGTCGTCGGCATCACCGCCGAGCTTGGCCTCCATCCCTCCCGGCAGGCGTCCGTCGCCGCGCATTTCTTCCACTAACGCCAGCGTCACATCGATGGCGTGTTTAAGCGAAATCGATTCCGGCGGGGCCACTTGAAGGCTGACAGCACGCTGCTCATCGATGCGGCGCACGGATGTCGGGCTGGTGACAGATGCGATGTCTGCCACCTCGCCCAGAGGAACGATGTGGCCTGCGCGGCCTACGACGGGAAGCTGGGCGAGGTCCGTAAGGCTCGCGCTGTCCGGCCATGCTTCGCTGCCCGGGGGACGCAGGCGTAGTTGCACGTCGCGGCGGTCGCCGGAAGTGAGCGTTACCTCCCCAAGAAAGGTGCCGTCGATGCTCGCACCGACGGTTGACTTGAACTCCGCAAGCGAAATGCCTGCCTTCGCTAGGCGTTCGAGTCTGGGGCTGACGCGTATCTCCAAGCTCTTCGCGCCAAGGTCCGGGATAGGACGTATCTGGGTTTCCGGAAGGCGCTCGCGCAGTGTCTCCATGGCGTAGCGCGCAGCGTCCTCAAGGGCCTCCAGGTCGCTACCGAGCAGGTCGAGTTCCAGCGAACGCCCGGAACCGAGACGGCGGCCAAAGAGCGAAGCCTGTCTCACGACGCTAAAGGTGCCGGGGATCTGCCGGTGGATCGCCTGCATGTCGCGCACGGCTTGGGGCACCGCCGCGCTCGTCCAACCGACAACACCCGCAAAGATATTGCCCGGGCTACCGACAAAGAAAGAGCGTTTAATCGTCGCGGGGTCGGGCGCCGCGGTGCGTAAGGGCTCGACCGCCGCCTGGTGTTGGTTCGCGATGCGCCGCAGCTCCGGCACGCCGTACCCGGGAGGGGGCACGAGGATGGCGTAGACGATTTCTCGGTTGCCCTCCGGAAGGTATTCCAGGGGTGGCATGAGCCAGGCGGCTGCGCCGAGGCATAGCGCGGGCACACCGAGGCCGAAGATCATCCTGCCGCCGCGCCGGTCTATCCAAAAGACGCGTCGCTCGGCGGCGTCCGCACGATCCGCGGCGGCGGAGGGCGCGGCTTTCGGCGGCGAGCGCCAGATGCTCGCCGCGAGAGAGGGGACAACCAGTCGCGAGTAGAGCAGGGACGCGAAGAGCGCGAAGGAAATCGCCACGGCGAGGTCGGCGATGAGTTCGGCCGCTTGGCCGACCCAGCCGAGCAGCGGCAAAAACACCGCGAGCGAGGTCAAGGTACTGGCGACGAGCGCGCCGCCCACCTCGCCGCCGGCTTTGAGCGCCGCTGCGCGGTTGCCAAAGCCTCTGCCGCGCCAGAAGGCGACGGCCTCGGTGACGACGATAGCGTTGTCGAGCACCATGCCCACTGCAAAGGTCACCCCTGCGATCGAAATGACGTTGAGAGTACGCCCGGTCACGTAGAGGCCTATCGCAGTGGCAGCCAAACATGTCGGAATGGCACCCGCGACGAGGAGGGAGGCGCGCAGACTCCGTAGAAAGAGCATCAAGATCAAGGTCGCGAGTAGGGCGCCGATGCCTAGATTCATCGTGACATGCTGCAGCGCGCCTTCGATGTACTCGCGCTGGTCCGAGATGAGCATCGGCTCGAGTCCCGCGCGCTGCAGGCGCGGCGTTAGCTCGTCCAGGCGTGTGATAACGGCACGTGTCGCCGTCAGCACGTTGTAGCCAGGCTGACGCCGCAGCAGCAAAATGAGCCCAGGCTCCTGATTCAGATAGGTTACGGACGCCGCGCGGCGGTACCCGATGCGCGCCGTCCCCAAATCCGAGAGCACGACGGGGCCGCCTTGGGCGTCTTCAGCGACGGCGAGCCCGCTGAAGGACTCGGCGCGCTCGTTCGGCAGGTCTGCCCGCACCAAAAGGCGCCGTTTGCCTTGTTCGATAGCGCCACCGGATTGGTCGGTGATGTTCTCGCGAAGCTGAGTGGCAAGCCCGCTCACGGTGAGGCCCGCCCTCGCAACCTTGTAGGGATCGAGGTCCAGATGCACCTCCGCCCGTCGCCCACCGATAACCTCTGCTTGAGCGATACCAGGAATACGACCGAACTCCGGCGCGATGCGCTCTTCAACCCAGGACAGGAAGTTGTCAGCGTCGCCGCCTTCCATCGCCGTCAGGCTGATGACGGCGAGCGGCGGGCCGCTGGCGTTCGCCGGTAGGATCTGTGGTGGGGTGGACGCTACCGGCAGGGCTGCCACCGAGGCGAGGCGGTTGGCGACCTGCACCGTCGCCGCGTCGGGGTCGACATCCGCATTGAACTCGAGTTCAAGGGTCCCATCGCCGTAGTTGGCGGTGCCCTCCAGGCGTTTGAGGCCGGGGATATCGTTCACCGCCTCTTCGAGCGGCCGGAGGACTTCCGACTCCACCTCCTCCGGTGCGGCGCCGGGCCAAAGCACCCTCAAGGTCACCGCCGGTTCGCTCAAGTCCGGTGTGAGCTGAATCGGAATCTTGGTGACGCTGATGAGGCCCAAGAAACAGACAAGAAATAGCCCGACAGCGACGGCCACGGGGTGGTCGACAAGCCAGCGGTCGAGGGGCGAGCCGTCCTGCGGTCCGGGCGGCAGGGATTCGGGCGGCAGAGACTCGGGCGGCAGGGGCTGGGGCGGTCCTGCCGCCTCAGCAGGCGCAGCACTCGGACGCGCTACGGTCTCCGGATGCCCTGCGTTCAGTCCCTGGTCATCTTCCCCCGCCGTCACCCCTTGGGTTCCCTTGCGCCACTGCCTGCCAGCTCGGAGGCGTCGGGTCCTGCCGCGGTTTCGAGGACCTCTACCCGCGCGCCCGGCGCGAGCCGCTCGTTGCCGCGGACGACGATCGCCGACTGCGCATTGAGCGCAGGCGACTCCACTAGCGCCAGCTCGCGCTCATCCGCCACTAGCCGCACGCCGAGGCGCCGCGCGACACCGGCCGTGAGGGGCGATGAGGTGCCGCGTGGGTCGCCATCCGAGGCAGCGTCGTCGATGACAAAGAGCATCCAGTCGCCGGTGGGTCCCTGGGAGAGCGCATCTTTGGGCACGATTAGGCCGCTGCCTTCAATGCGCCGTTTGGCACGGATGCGCAGGCTTTCGCCGACGGTCGCCGGAGGTCCATCTTTCGGCCAGGCTAGCCGTAGCACCTGGGTACTTCCGCCCTGAGACAGTGCGCTCACCCGTTCTATCACACGCAGCTTGAGTGTTTCGCCGCGATAGGTGCTCTCAAGCGTGCTGTTTGGCGTGATGGACGCTGCGACATCGGGTTGGGCATAAGCCCATACCTCAGGCGGCCCATCGGATATCAGCTCGACCACCGGGTCGCCTGCCGCTAGCCGGGCACCCTCTTCGACCAGGCGGGCGGAGATGCGGCCGCTGTAGGGGGCCCGCACATGATGCTGAGTCACCCTCACCTCGGCCGCTTCGACTTCCGCTTGTAGGCCTTGGACGGCCGCACGACTGCTGTCTGCCCGGGCCTGCGCCTCGTCACGCTCTGCCTTAGACGCTATCGAGTCGCCGGCCTCAAGCAGGCGTTCCAGCTGGGCCTCGGCCACTTTCGCTTCGGCTGCGGCGGACGTCAGAGCCGCCCGCAAGCGCAGCAGCTCTTGGGCTGGCACCCGGTCATCGAGTCGGGCGAGTACGGCGCCACGCGCGACTTTTTGGCCTTCTCGCGCGACAAGCGCCACCAGCCGGCCACCCACTTCCGCCCCAACAGCGGAGCGCTGCGCGGTGCGCACCTCGGCGAAAAGGCTGACCTCTACGTCGAGTGGGGGCAGCATGGGCCGCACGACCGT
>SLEO01000354.1 GCA_007124745.1 Myxococcales bacterium | reverse complement strand
GGGCACGGAGTCGGGCACGCCCATCACGCTGAGGCGGCGGGGTCGGGCTACTCGGCGCACCTCCAGGGCATGTGGCTAGCCTATACGCTGGCGGCGATTTCCATCGGAGCCTCGGTGTCCTGGCTAGCGCAGGCGCTTCGCCTACAGCGCGAGGAGCGCGGCCGCGCACAACGCCTCTTGGGTCTGGCGACACTGGCGGCGGGGGCCGCCCATGAAATCGGCAACCCGCTAGCCACCATTCGTCTGGCGGCCTCCGAGCTCGATGAGCGACTGCGCCGTGACGGGGCCGCGCCGGAACTTATCGAAGACCTTGAGCTTATCCAAAAGGAAACCCAGCGCGCCGCCGCGGTGCTGCGCCGGATGGCGATCGGTGCGGGCGAACTCAGAGGGGAGGCGCCTGCGCCCATCACTATCCTGGCGCTTTGTCGACGTTTGGAGAGTGAGTTTGGCGAAAACCGCCTTCGCTTTGAGGGATCCGCCACCCTTGAAACGGTATACTGGCCTGCGGAGGCCGTGGTTCAGGCGCTGATTCAGCTCGTGCGCAACGGGCTTGAGGCGGCGCCTCACGAGGCCGTTCGGCTAACAGCTGAGTCTCGCGGACCCACGATAGTCATCACCATAACCGATGCCGGGCCCGGGCTCGGTCCCGAAGCGCTTGATCGTTTAGGTGAACCTTTCTTCACCACCAAGTCAGGCGAGGGTCGGGGCCTGGGTGTGTTTATCGCCCGCACGCTCCTTGAGCACTTGGGGGGGCGGCTGGTGTATCGACGGGTCCAGGGGGGAGGGATGCAAGCGCTCGCAGAGCTCCCGGTGCGCCTCACATCCCGCAACGTTTAGCGCGAGGTCCGACGCGTTCGAACCGTGCGGCCCGTACCCGTTCAGTGGGTTGCTGCCTGAGCCATCCCCACAACGCACTGGCGGGACGAAAGCCCCAGGGAAAGGAGCCTTCCGTGCGCGGACCGACCCACCCCGGCAAACTTACTCCAGGCCCCTTCCCCAGGGGCTTTCTGCGTCTCGAGACATAGGGGGATCGTTCCGGGATGCTGCAGAAAAACCGCATGTTTTCGCTCGTCAATCCCACGGTAGCCTTTGGGGCTGCCCCGCTCTACCGCGCCGCCGGTGAAGAGGCCTAGAGTTGCGCGCGCGCCCCGGCACCCACTTATCGCATCCATCGAGGCTGAACGTCGTGGCAAATGGCGCTACATTCCTTGCCGGATGCAGAGTCCCGGCAGCGATCAGAAGCCCACCCTTCTCGTCATCGACGACGATGAAGCGCTCCGGACGCGCCTCGTGAAGGCGTTGCGCGCACGCGACTTTCGCGTAGCCGAGGCGCCGAGCGCCGCATCCGGCCTGGCGCTCGCGCTGGAGCTGCGACCGCAGCGTGCGCTTGTGGACTTGCGCATGCCCGGAGAGTGGGGCCTACGGCTTGTAGCTGACCTCAAGGCAGCGCTTCCCGAGCTGCATATCGTGGTGTTCACGGCCTATGGCAGCATTGCGACCGCGATCGAGGCGTTGCGCCTCGGTGCGGTCAATTACCTTCAGAAGCCCGCGAGCGTCGCAGAGATCTTGCAGGCCTTTGAGCCCCCGGTCGAAGGCGGTGAGGTGGCGGCAGAAGCTTCCCGGTCCGAAAGACTAGAGGATGTGCCGAGCTTGGCGCGCGCCGAGTGGGAGCATATCAACCGCGTGCTGACCGAGTGCGGCGGCAACATTCGGCGGGCCGCCAAACTCCTCGGGCTTCACCGCAGGACGCTCCAACGTAAGCTCATGAAGTGGCCTGTCCTCCACTAAGCGGTCTCCGCTTCGATGCCGAAGCGGCGGGCGATGCGGCTGCCGATCCGCATACCGTCGAGCGCCGCGCTGACGATGCCGCCAGCATAACCGGCCCCCTCACCCGCGGGATAGAGGCCACGGAGGTTAAGCGCCTCAAGGGAGTCCGCGTCGCGCACAATACGGACAGGGCTGCTCGTCCGTGTCTCGACGCCGATGAGTACCCCCTCCTCGGAGAGAAAGCCCCGGAGCTGCTTGCCAAAACGACCGAGCGCTTGACGCAGCGCCTCGGTGAGGGGGAGGCCGGAAGAGTCCAATACTTCTGAGATGTCGGAGGCTACCAGCCCCGGGATGTAGCTCGACGCGGGAAGGGTGGAGGAGGGGCGCTTGGCTAGGAAGTCGCTGACGCGCGTAGCGGGGGCGCGGAGCATGCCTCCCCCTGCAGCGAAAGCCGTTCGTTCGAGCTGGCGTTGCACCTCGATGCCTGCCATTGGACCCCGGCTTAGACCGAGCGCTTCAATCGCCCGAACCGGCACTGCGGCTACTAGCCCGGAGTTCGCGAAGGGCGAGTTGCGCTTCGAGAGGCTCATTCCGTTGACAACGAGCGCGTCGCGTTCCGTCGAAGCCGGCACAACCCAGCCGCCGGGACACATGCAAAAAGAGAAAACGCTGGTGCTGTCCGTGTCTGCGGTGAGTCTATAGGCGGCGCTGCCGAGATTTGGGTGGCCCGCATCCTTGCCGAACTGAATGCGGTCGATGAGCGCTTGGGGGTGTTCGATGCGCACGCCCATCGCAAAGTCTTTGGCCTCAACCACGAGACCCGTCTCCGTCGCGAGCTCAAAGATGTCGCGGGCTGAGTGCCCCGTCGCCAAGACGACGGCATCCGCCTCGATCATGCTGCCGTCCGCCAAGGTCACGCCGCGAATACAGCGGCTCTGCCCGTTGCGGTTTCCGGACGCGTCGATGTCAAAGGCGACGACGCGCGCACCGAAGTGAAATGCGACGCCGCTCTGCTCAAGTCGCTCGCGTAGCGCTGTCACCACCTTAGGGAGCTTATTGCTACCGATATGAGGACGGGCATCGACAAGGATGGCTTCTGGCGCACCGTGGAGCGCCAGAATCTCAAGCACATCGCGTACGGGACCTCGTTTGGTAGCGCGCGTGTAGAGTTTGCCATCGCTATACGTCCCGGCGCCGCCCTCACCGAAGCAGTAGTTGCTATCGGCGTCGACGCGGCCGTCCTGATTCAAGCCCTTCAGATCTCGGCGCCGCGGCTGCACCGGCTTGCCGCGGTCGAGGACGGTGCTGCGAATCCCCTGACACGCAAGACGGTAGGCACAGAAGAGGCCTGCGGGGCCGCTGCCGACGATCACGACATGGGGGCGGTCTCCGACCATTTTCGGCCGCAAGCGCGTCTCACTGCCTGCGTTGCCGAGCGGGTCCGCACTCGGTGCATCGAATGCGGCAGGCCCACCGCCAAGCGCCAGCAGCACATCAATACGGACGCGGCCGCCGCGCGCATCAATGCCGCGGCGCAGGACGCGATGCGCCGGCAATGCGTCTTGCGGAACGCGCAGCGAACGCGCCAACGCTTGAGCGATGCGCTCCGAGTCGAAGCCGTCGTCGACGCTTAGCTTGAGCGCCACGGTTGCGGGGACTGAAGTCGAGGACAGTGAGCTCGAAGGGAGTGAGCTCGAAGGGAGGGGGCTCGAGGAGAGGGAGCGTGTACCGCCGCGCGTCATGGCTTTCTTCCTAGCTGACATCCGCAGCGTGCCCCTTAGCGATGACCTGACGCCTGCCCAGCCCGACGCTGAGGAGGTACATCCGCAAGCGCGCTGAGTTCCTCCGCGCTCAAGGTGGAGGCGCCGCCCTGGCCAGTGGATTCCTCGAGCTCGATGGCCAATGAGGCGATGAGCTTACGGTTGAGGTCTCGGCACCCGAGTTCGCGCCATAGGTCGACGGCAAAACTTACGGTGAGATGTTCGATAACGGCATTCTCTATGTCGAGGGGTTTGATGTCCTTTGAGGGCATCACATATCGATCAAAGCAGAGCGTAAAATCTATGGAGGTATCATCCCAAGAAGTGATACTGAGATGCGGGCAGTTTAGCGGAAGCAGGAAGCGCTCGTTCCACGCATTACACACGGATTGCATGGCATGTCGCAAGTCGCGAAGGTTTAGAAAGCTTTCAAAATCAAAGTGTTCCAGCGTAACTGTTAGGCCAGCACGGTAGGAGTGGCCATGGAGCCGCTCCTTGGTTCCGTCCGGGCTTACGGTCATGTGTGCCACGTCAAACTTAAGACTGTCTTTGCGAACATGTAGCTGTCGTAGCATCGCCAAAAGCTTCCGTAGTGTCCATGGCACATCTCTGATGTGAGAGTGTGCGGTGCTTTAGCAGCGGTTCTGGTGTATGCCCTCTGAGCGCAACGCTGCGAACACGCGTGACCACGTAACCGTAGTGCACGCGTCTCGTCGATGCACTCTTTGCCCGATGGTAGGCGTTCAGGGTGCCGATAGAGCGAAGACTCTGCAGGAAAGAGCAAGTGGGCGCTTGGGCCCCGGGGAACGTCGCTGTGGCGGGGGTGACTACCTGTGCGCAGACGGGGTACCCTTGTAACCCCTGGATTCGCTTTTGCTCCTTAGTCTCAGGCATGCGGACGGAAAGCGCAGAAAAACTGACGGTTGTGGGACGGAAGACCCCACTTGCCATGTTGGTGCTCGGCGCGTTGAGCGCCGGCCTGAGCCTGAGTGCGTGTGTGGCGGGCTCGGTCAACACCCAGTTCCCCGGGAGGGAGAGTGGCTACGCCGCCACCCAGACCTCGGATGATGTCTCGCTTGAGGAAATTATGGCGAGCGTTCAGCGCGACGGCTCGGGCGGCTCGGTCTCAAGCGAGCACTACCTTCGGCTATTTGAAGCAGCAGCGGTGGTCCTTGCCGCTCAATGTGCTGCTTGCCATCGCGACGGCAACTTTGACTTGCGTTCAGCGGACACCATTCGTGAGGGTATTTTCCGTTATCCGGGACTCGTGAAGCGGGGCGAGCCCGAGGCGAGCCGCCTGCTGACCAAGGGCGCGCACGCAGGGCCTGCGCTGAAGGGTATGGAGGCCGATACGGTTGCCGCCTGGATCATCGCTAGCGCCTCGCAGAACAAGGTGCAGGTTGCCGACGGCCCGACGGGCCCGCAATCCATGGCGCCGGTTGCACTGAAGGATGGTGAGATGGCTATCTCGCTCGCCGAGCTTGGTTTGTCCGAGGGGTACCTGGGGCTACGCGTCACCATGCAGGGGGGCGATGTCACGCTAAGTCACGCAACGTTCACGCCGGGGTCAAGGCTCGACACCCGTTTCGACGCACTACGCGTGACGCTGACTAAGGACGATGCAACTGTCGTTAGCTACGCCCTCAGGCAACGTCGCATCGTCGCGCCCGCGCGGGGAAGCACAGAAGTTCCCGGCGTACACATGCTCCGCCTCGACAACACGCCAGGCGCTAGTCCTGCGGCAGCATCCTTCAAAATCGCCCTCCACTTCGACAACTTGGTGCTCACCACGGCCAAGTGACGCGTGCCCGTCTAGGGTCAAGCGACCGCCTCGAAGCGGACAACTGGCCGAGCGAGCGTCCGAAGCTAGCCTCGCGCAGCGCGGCAGTAGTGCAGTAGCCACTGACCGTTGCTGTGATAGGAGGTCAGGATGGCAGAAGGTCTAAATCGCGTGCTTCTCATCGGAAATCTCGGGCAAGACCCCGAGTTACGCTTCACCCAGGGGGGACAAGCCATCCTCAGGTTGAGGCTCGCGACCAGCGAGAGCTACGTGCCGAAAGGAAGCAGTGAGCGCCAAACACGCACGGAATGGCACAGCGTCACCGTATGGGGCAACCGCGCCGAGGCATTGCATAAGATTTTAGCTAAAGGCCGCACCGTCGGTATCGAGGGGCGTCTTCAGCACCGCAGTTGGGAGGACCAGGCAGGCCAGAAACGCACAAGCACCGAGGTTGTAGCGTCCAATGTGCTGCTGCTCGGAGGTGGCGGCGGTGGCGGTGGCGGATCTGCAGGGCCCAGTGGAGGCGGTTCGAGTTACGCCGGCCGCGGTGGCGCGCCGGACGATAGTTTCGGTGGCGGATTTGGTGGCGGCGGTGACCCACAAGACGGCTTCCCAGCCGATTCCTTCAATGACGACGACATCCCTTTCTGAGGGGTAGCCGAAGTGGGTTTGCGGCGCGTCGTTTGCCGGAAGGTGAGCGCCGCACCGCGCAGGCACATGCGGCTGTTATGCGCCACAGTAGGACGGCATGCCGAGCACGCGTGATCGGGCTGACGCTCTAGTCGTGACCCAAGGCTTGGCCCCGACGCGGGCAAAGGCTCAGGCGCTGATCATGGCAGGTCTCGTTTACCGTGGGGATACCCAGGTGCTGAAGGCGGGTCAGCGCCTGCCCCTAGACACAACGCTGCGTCTTAAGCGGCCTGTCTCTCCGTATGTTTCAAGAGGTGGGCAGAAGCTCGAGAGCGCCCTCCGCGAACTCGCTCCGCCGGTCGCGGGCAAAGTCTTTGCGGATTTCGGCGCATCGACAGGCGGTTTCACCGATTGCCTGCTGCGGTCGGGCGCTGCCAGAGTCTACGCTATCGATGTCGGCTACGGACAGCTCGCTG
This sequence comes from Myxococcales bacterium, assembly GCA_007124745.1. Taxonomy (GTDB): domain Bacteria; phylum Myxococcota_A; class Polyangia; order Polyangiales; family SLQV01; genus SLQV01. The sequence continues at coordinate 7,246 of SLEO01000354.1, read as the reverse complement.
AAATCCTGCGGCAAGATGAGCGCGTCATCGTGATGGAACGGACCAACGCGCGGCACCTGAATGCGGAGGCCTTGCCCGAGCGTGTCGATGGCGTGGTCATCGATGCGTCGTTTATCTCTCTGAGATTACTGCTGCCCGCCGCCGCCTCAGTGCTCGTGCCCGGGGGGTACGTGCTTGCGATGGCCAAGCCTCAGTTTGAAGCCGGGCCCGAGCGCGTGGGGCGGGGCGTCGTCCACGACGAGACGCTGCGTCAAACGATTCTGGGAGAAGTGCGCGAGGCCGCGTGCGCCGATGGCTGGCGCGTCCTCGGTGAGTGCGCCGCGGGGCTTCCGGGGCCTAAAGGCAACCGAGAGCACTTCTTTCTGCTAGCGCGTGCGTAAGCGTTTAGGGGGGGACTAAGCGAAGAGCGGCCCTTTAGGGCAGGCGGGGGTGGGGGCTTCCCCCAGCGCAGAAGCGTTCCCGCGAGACGTGACGATAGGCTTCGCAGTACAGAATCGTCCTCGCTTTCGCTAGAGTCAACGCTATGAGGTTTCCGCGCATCAGCCCAGCTCGGTCCGCGCAGCGCGCGCTCGTGTACAGGCGTGCGCCGCTTGTGCTCGGCGTCATCGCAGCGGCGGCGCTTCTGGGCACGGCGTGGTGGCTACGGCGCAGTGTGAATGAAGTCTCGGACACGGTGACGGAGGGACTGGGTGAGCGCTTCGCGTCGACATCCGAGGCGCTTTGGCGTTACCTGCGCATGGCGCCTACGCCCAATGACCTTGATTTCCTGTTGCGAGACTTCGAAGACGCGGGCCTGCGGTACGTCGCTTACGTCAACCCTGACCTATCGGTCATGGCAGCTGCGGGCTTGCCGCTGCCGAGCCCGGACCTGCGCTTTGGCGTTCGCGCTGTGGGTTCGCGCATCCGCATCGTGCGGGCGCTGCCGGTGACGCGGCGCTGGGATCTGGGCCTCGGTCGGACGCTGCGTCGCGGTGGCCCCTTTTTGCTCATCATCGAGTACCAGCCCACTGCGGCGGAGAGTCTGCGCAAGCAGGCATCCACCATGGCCTGGGCCGCCTCCGGGGCGGCCTTGCTTCTTCTTTTGCTGGCGTTTCTTTATTCACGTTCTTTCTCTCTGCGCCAAGCACTCGAAATTAAGGTTGAGAAAGAGGCCCATTTGGCTCGACTTGGTGAAGCGGCGTCTGTGTTGGCGCACGAATTGCGCAATCCCCTCGCCTCGCTCAAAGGGCATGCGCAGCTTTTGGTGGAGCATCTCGACGAGGGAAGCCGTCAGCGAACGAAAGCGGAACTAGTCGTCGAGGAGGCGGGGCGCATCGAACGACTGACCGACGACCTGCTAACCTTCGTGCGCTCCGGCACCCTACGGCGCGTGCCGACGGAACCGCAGGACGTGCTGCGCGTCGCGCTTCGTGCCTTCGATGCGGAAGCCTTTCGGGTTGAGTTAGCCGACGATCTCGGTCTCTGGCACCTCGATGCAGAACGCTTGGCGGGCGCCCTCGAGAATCTGCTACGCAACGCGCTTGAGGTCGAGGACGCACAGGGCGTTCCGGAGGTGTTCGTCGGTGTCATCGATCAGCGCCTTCGTTTCGCGGTTCGAGACTTTGGCGCGGGACTTGGCGACCTCGAGGCTAAGGGGCTCGTCGACGCCCTCTTCGAGCCCTTCCATACCTCAAAAATACACGGGACCGGACTTGGCCTTGCGATGGCCCGTAGAGTGGTCGAGGCCCACGGCGGCACCGTCTCGGCGCGCTCGCCCATCGGACGCGGCGCCCACTTTGAAATCGTGTTACCGCCAAATGCGCGTGCAATCCTCGACGTTTAGGACCTGATGCAATGACAGACGCTCGTAATCACCCCGTCGGCAGAGTCCTGATTGCGGAAGATGAGGCCGGCCTGCGCAGCTTTTTGGCGGAAGTGCTCGAAGGTGAGGGTCACCAAGTCACCCTGACCGCTTCTGGGCTAGAAGCGCAGGCGGCGTTGCAAACGCAAGCGTTTGATGTGCTCCTGACGGACCTCAAGATGCCCGGACTCGATGGTATCGGTGTGCTCAAGGTAGCCAAGACGGAGCAGCCAAACGTCGCGGTGATCGTGCTCACGGCCCACGGTTCGGTAGATTCGGCGGTGGACGCCATGCGTCTCGGGGCCTTTGACTACCTGCAAAAGCCGCTGCGCTCGCCGGGTCAACTCCGTACGCTCGTGCAGAGAGCCCTCGAAGGCCGCGGTGTGGAGGCGGCGGATGCGCCCACCGAGACGGGGGCGGCTTCGCGTACGGGTGAGCTCGTATGGCAGGACCCCGCCATGGCCCCCGTAGCAAGTGCCCTCGCACGCGTGGCGCCTACCCAGGCAACCGTGCTGCTCATTGGCGAGAGCGGTACGGGCAAGGAGGTGGCCGCCCGCAGTGTGCACCAGCTGAGCCGCCGGCGTGCGGGCCCTTTTGTAGCGGTCAACTGTGCCGTCTTGAGCGATAACCTGCTTGAAAGTGAGCTCTTTGGTCACGAGAAAGGTGCCTTCACGGGCGCGGTTGCGACGCGACAGGGCAAGATAGAGCTGGCCGCGGGAGGCACCTTCTTTCTCGATGAGCTCGGCGAGCTGAAGCTCGACCTGCAAGCGAAACTCCTCCGCGTGCTCGAGGGGCGCACCTTCGAACGTTTAGGCGGAACGCGGACGTATGCAGCGGACGTACGCATCGTAGCGGCGACCCACCGCGACCTTCACGGCATGATTCAAGCGGGCACCTTTCGGGAGGACCTCTATCACCGCCTCGCCGTGTTTCCGATCCGGCTGCCGCCGCTCCGCGAACGACCCGGTGACATACCCGTGCTCGCCGAAGCGCTCCTCGGTCGCATCGGTGCCGAACTCGGAAGACCTGCGCTAAGGCTCGATGCAGGCGCCTTAGCGCTGCTCAAGGTAGCGACGTTTTCCGGCAATGTGCGCGAGCTGCGCAATGTCCTTGAGCGCGCCGTAATTTTGGCGACGGAGGATGTCATCGAGGCAAAGCATATCTGGCTCGATCCCACGGCGGCCCACGGTACAGAAGGCTTGGGCCGGCATACGAACTCCCGTGCGCCCGCGGCGCATGCCGCCCTAGACCGGGTCGCGGGGGCCGGCGAGACCCTTGAGGCCCTTGAGCGGCGCGCTATTGAGCGCGCGCTGGCGGCGCAGGGTGGCAACCGTAAGCGCGCAGCGGAAATGTTAGGCATTGGCCTCCGGACGCTTTACGAAAAGATCAAGCGTTACGAACTTTAGCGTAGGCTGCGCGGGCAGAAATAACGCTTGGCAGCTAGACAAAACCAGCCCTTGACCCCACACCGCCCGGATGGACCAGACCCAACATCCTCACGTCGTGGTGGTGGGTGGCGGCTTCGCCGGGCTCACGCTGGCGCGCGCTCTGGCGGGCAAGGCGCTTCACGTCACCTTGATCGACAGGGAGAACCATCATCTCTTCCAGCCGCTGCTCTATCAAGTCGCCACCGCGGGTTTGTCACCCGGGGACATCGCAAGCCCCATTCGGTCCGTATTTAGTGGCAAGCCCAACGTACGTGTGTTGATGGCAGAGGTGGTAGACGTCGACCATGAACGCCGTGAGGTCGTTTTCGCCGATGGCCCGGGGCTAGCTTACGACTACCTTGTGGTCGCCGCAGGGGCCGAGACGAACTACTACGGCAACGACGGCTGGAAGGAGCACTCCTTTGGCCTGAAGTCGATTAGGGACGCCGTTCAGATTCGCGAGCACGTGCTGACCGCATTTGAGACGGCCGAGCGCGAGACCAACGAAGACCGCCGGCGCGAGCTGCTGACCTTTGTGGTGATCGGGGGCGGGCCCACGGGCGTCGAGATGGCGGGAGCCATCTCCGAACTCGGCAAGCACACGATGAAGCGCGACTTTCGCGTCGTCGACCCCACGCAGATTCGTGTGGTTCTCCTTGAAATGGCCGACCGGGTGCTGCTGCCTTTCCACCCTTCATTATCCGACGAAGCCCGCAAGCAGCTTGAGGAACTCGGCGTTGAGGTGCGGCTTGGCGTTAAGGTGACGGATGTCGGGGACCACTACGTCGAGGTCGATGGTGAGCGTTTACCTTCGGCCATGACCTGCTGGGCTACGGGCGTGAAGCCCGTAGCCCTCGCCGCCGCGTTGGGCGCACCGCTCGAGCGTGGGCGCGTTGTCGTTGAGAAAGACTGCAGCCTTACGCGGGACCCTAAGGTCTTCGTGCTCGGTGATATGGCGCATTTTGCACCGGAAGCGGGCGGCCGTCCGCTTCCGGGTGTCGCCCCGGTGGCGATGCAGCAGGCGCGTTTCGTTGCCCGGGCGATTCAGCGCGACCTACGCGGGCTCCAGCGCGAGGCGTTTCAGTACCGCGACAAAGGCTTCATGGCGACGGTGGGCCGGTCACGTGCCGTGCTTGAGGCGGGCAAAATCCGCATGGCGGGGTTTGTCGCCTGGCTGGGTTGGCTCTTTGTCCACGTCATCTACCTCGTGGGATTCCGCAACCGACTGGTGGTGACGCTCAACTGGTGCTGGTCCTACCTGACTTTTCGGCGGGGCTCGCGCCTCATCGCCCAGCGCCACTCCGACGCCAGCCTCAACGCCCTCCACGAGCGCCGCTCCGACCACCCCCTCAACCGTGTGGCCTGAACTAGCTCGGCTCAAGCGCGCCGGCAGCAGTCACTCGGGCTGGGCAAGTCCAAGGGACGCATGCACCTAGATATCACCGTGATCTTGCTCCGACGTGAAGGCTGCGCTACCCCTTTGCTCACGATGATCCCGGATAGCGTGTGTGATAGACAGTTGAGCGTGGGGCGCACTCTGCAGCGAAGCATCGCCAATCGCCTGATGGTACTCTTGGGTATGCTTACCCTGCCTGCATGTGCGCTTGAAAGTGCCACACGCGCTTTTCCAGGTGAACAAGCCGTACCGGATGATGCGGGGTCGGCCTATTTGGATAAAGCCGCTTTAGGTGCGCGATTTCACATGGTTCAATGTTCGACGCATGAGTCGAATGCGCGGAACGTAACGTGCTCATTTATAAGTGAGTCAATCAGGCTAGATTCGAACGTTATTGAGGGTTTGCATTTGTCCCGAACGATTTACGAAGAAGATTTGAGAACGAACGGTGTGCCTCCTGACGTGCGGTGTAGCTGCGCAGGCCTTACGGGCACCATTCAATTTACCTGTCCGGAGGATCCCGTGAACGCTGGCTGGGTCCGTAGCATCGAATGCGGATCCCGGTCGGATTAGCCTTGACCAGTGACCGCCGCGTTATGGCACCGCAAGGACCGCACCTAGCCTCGCAACGAAGGCCTTGGCTTCACACGATGAGGCTTTCAGGCGTGAACTCGAGGGCGAGAAGAGCCGGAGTGGGCGCGCTCGCCCTAAGGGTGTGGCTTGTGGCGGTGGCCATCGCCGTTGCGTTCGGGGGCGTCGGCTGTGGAGGGAAGGCGGCACCGCGGCCTACGCTGGATGAGGCGCAGGCCGCGCCGGAGAGTCGTGAGCTTGTGTGGCTTGTGACGCTGGGGGAAGACCACCTGCGTAGCTGTCGTTACTCGCTTTCGGCGCTGCGGGAGACGGTGACGCGGGTGCGTCCCGCGTGGGTGTTGGTGGATTTGCCCGCAGGGGCCGTCGGGCTGGCGCAGGTTCAGGCGGATGCGTTTCAGAAAGAAGCGACGGTGCCGACTTCTGCGCTGCTGCGTGAGGCGCCGGAGCTATTCGCGGCGGTGCTGCCGCTGCGGCATGTGCTCGATTACGCTGTCGAAGGGGTTTCACTGCGGGATACGCCGGAGCTGAAGGCCCAAGCAGCGTACGCTGCGAAGTGGCCCGATGGCCCTGATTCCGCGGCTTATGCGGCTGCCCAAGCCGCGCTCGAGGCAACGCTTGATGCGGATGAACCCTACTTCGACCAAACCGAAGTGCTCTACTCTCGGGCGTATCTTGAAGCCGCCACGGGCCTAGCCCTGGCCCTCGACGAAGCGGCCTCCAGTGAGCTGGGCGCTGCCGCACCCGGCGTGCTGCTCGCCGGTCTAGAGAAACAGGTGCGTGAGGCGCTGGCGCGCCATCAGCGCGGCCGCGGTTTGCTCATCCTCAATGCTGCCGCCATGGGCTACGTCCTGCCGCGTTTGGCCGCCACGGAGGCGGTGGCGCTTGTGCCCGCGCTTGAGTATCTGCCGCATCTGGCATGCGATGCCCTACCTTCTGAGACGCCTGCCGAGGCAAGCGAAGCATCGAATGCGCAGGCCGAGGTGTCTGGCAACGCCCCATCCTCCAACCCTCGATCCTCAGACGAGGCTGCGGGAAATAGGTCGGGCGCTGCGCGGCCCACGCCAGCGCAGGCAGGCGTCGAGGCGAAACCGACGAAGCTGGACCGCCCTGCGCCATGAACGCGGGAGAACATAGGTCGGGGCAGGGCTCTGGCCTCGAGGACGCTGAGGGATCAGACTTAGCGGCTGTGTCATCGACCACTCCAGAGCTTCCCCCCATCGCGGCGGACACTGAAGGAAGGGCGCTGGCGGAGCTGAAACCGCTAGCCGTCGGTCATCGGTCTTTCTCGGCGGCGCGCTGGGCGCTGCTGCGGCAGCTCGCGCGCCAGGGTTTCGGGAGCTGGACCGCGAGACTCGCGCTGCTTTTGCCACTGCCTCTCGGCGTGTTCGCGGCGCTGTCTCGTTGGTTGCACCGGCTGCTTGGTGAGTTCTTTCAGGCGACGCAAGCGACGCTCGACACGCAGGCCGGAGATCAAGGGGGAGCTGGCATGCCAGCGTTCGCTGAGCTGCCGGAGCTACCCCCGCTTGGAGACGTCACCCTTGAACTCACCGCGACATTGATCAAATGGGTGCTGCCCGTGCTGTTGACTCTGCTCTTGTTACGCGTCGCAGCGGCGGGCTCGCTCACGCAAAGCCTTTGGTTGAAGGGGCCATTCATTCAAAAACGTTATTGGCTTGGCCTGCTGCCCTGGCTGCTCGCCGCCAGCGCGGCTTGGTTGGCGTGCCTCGCCGGCCTGGCAGTGTTTCTGGGGCTGGCCCAGGCATTGGAGCCCGTCGGTGACGGGGCAGCCCTAGTAGCTTCGGGGCTACGGGCGGCCGGCGTGCTAGCGCTTGCGTGTATGAGCTGCGCTGCGGTCGTCCTGGCGGCGTTGCTTCTCGGGCGCCGCACGGTGGAGGGCCTCGGCTTTGCGCTGGTGGCGCTATGGGGGCCGGGGTTGCTCGGCGCTCAGTCGGGTTTGTGGCTGCTCTCGCCGGCGTTGAGCCTAAGCGAGGG
>SLEO01000002.1 GCA_007124745.1 Myxococcales bacterium | reverse complement strand
CGACCGTCCAGTCCTTGCGCTGGCAGCAGCGCGATGTCCTGGCTTTCCTCGTCGATTCTTTACGTGCTCTAGGCGCTGAAGGCGCTCAGGCGCCTTCGCTGGTGCCCGCCTGAATCAGACCAGGCGTCGCCACCCTGAGCGATCCCCTCATGAACTCGAGACGCAGAAAGCCACGGGGAAAAGGGCCTGGAGTAAGTATGGTGGGGTGGGTGGGTCCGCGCACGGAAGGCCCATTTCCCCGCGGCTTTCGTCCCCCAGGCTCATTGAGGGGATGGCTCAGGTCGCCACCCCCCTGAACGGTTACAAGCCGGCAAGCGGGGCCACGGGACGCCCGCTTGCTCGTTTCTGCAGAGTTCTCGCACTGCTGGACCCCCTGAACGCCTACGGGTTCTGCAGCAGTCTACGTCTATTGACCCTTGAAACGCTTACCAACGAGCAGTTAATGGCCAGCTGTGGCGAGCGCCGCACTGGGGCGGTCATGAGTTGCGATGCGGTCGAGCAGGGCCGCGCTTTGGGTGTTGGCGCCGGTCAGGTGGACCTTGATGCCCTTGCTGCGCAGCTTAAGCACGGCGCGATCGATGGCGGCTACCGCCGAAGCGTCCCACACGTGCGCACGCGATAGGTCAATCTCGACATCGCTGAGCTGTTCATTGAAGTCGATGGACGCAATGAACGCCTCGACGGACACGAAGAACAGCTCGCCGCGCACCACGTACACGCGCCGCCCCTCGAGGGTGAAGGTCCGTTCAACCGAGACGAGCTTGCCGACCTTACGCGCGAAGAGCACGGCGCTCATCACGACGCCGACGAGCACACCGATCGAGAGGTCATGCGTGATCACCACGGTGCCTACCGTCACAACCATCACCAAGCTTTCGCTCACGGGCATCCTGCGTAGGTTGACCAGCGACTTCCAGTCGAAAGTCCCCACCGCGACGGTGATCATCACCGCGACAAGCGCAGCCGTTGGGATGCGAGCGACCCAATCGCCCAGCACCACGACGAAAAAGAGTAGGAAAACGCCAGCGAGGAACGTCGAGAGTCGACCGCGGCCACCTGACTTCACGTTGATGACCGACTGGCCAATCATGGCGCAGCCCGCCATGCCGCCGAAGCAGCCGGTCACGATGTTTGCGAGGCCTTGGCCGTAGGCCTCGCTGTGTTTGCAGCTACCGGTATCTGTCATTTCATCGACCACAGCCGCCGTCAGCAGCGATTCGATAAGACCGACCATCGCCATAGCAACGGCGAAAGGGGCAATGATGCGCAGCGTGTCCATCGTCAGCGGCACGAGCGGCAAGTGAAAGTGGGGCAGCGCCCGCGGCAGCTCGCCCATGTCGCCCACGGTGTGCATGGGCATTCCCGTGCCTAGCGTCAACGCGGTGAGCGCCACGATAGCCACCAGAGGAGCTGGAATCACCCGCGTCACACGCGGCAGCAGGTAGATAACGGCGAGGCCAGCCGCCACGAGCACGTACATCGCCGGCCCGGCACCCACGAAGTGCGGCAACTGAGCCGTGAAGATAAGAATCGCGAGGGCATTCACGAAGCCCGTCATCACAGAACGCGGCACATAACGCATGTAGCGGCTCAGGCGAAGCATGCGAAAGACCACCTGGAACACGCCGGTCAGCACCGAGGCTGCGAACAAGTACTCAACGCCATGGCGCGCGACTAGCGGCACCATGAGAAGCGCCATGGCGCCGGTCGCACCTGAGATCATGCCTGGGCGACCGCCAAAGAGCGATGCCATGACCGCAATCGTGAAGGAGGCGTAGAGGCCGACTTTCGGATCGACCCCAGCTATAAGCGAAAAGGCTATCGCTTCGGGAATCAGCGCGAGCGCAACCGCAACCGCCGCGAGAATGTCAGCGCGAGGCGTACCGAACCACTCCTTCTTAAACCGCGTTGGATCTAGACCTGGAAAAACCCGCGATACATTCGAGATGAGCGACATTTAATCCAACGCAGACAAAAGATGACCGAAGACCGTTAGCCGCTGCTGATCGCAACTCCCAACCCAAGTTGCCTCAGGATACGGTCATTTAGGCGCATGGCAACTTTCGACAGGCCATTGTCACCCGGCAACTGTTCAGGGGTGCATTTTACAAAATGCCCCCGGGTTTTCGGGAGTGAATCCCGCAAAACCGCCCCCAAAAACCTAAAGCCGGCAAGTGGTGACCCAGCACCCACTTGCTCTTTCCCGCTGCGTTTTCGCTTTATCCACCCCAAGAGCGCTTACGTCACCCGCTGCTGAACTCAAGTTGGAGGGGACCTCGGTCGATTCAGATGCCCGAACGCTACACGTTTGAAATGGCGGACTACACCCATGGTGAATCTGAGATTAAATGGCACTTAGAATAACACTCTGCACGCGCAACACTTCATGAGGCCTTTTGGAGAAATGTCCCATGGTTTTCGGAAGTGAATCCCACAGCATTCCCTTAAGCAGGCCCGCAACTGTTCAGGGGGGCATTTTGTAAAGTGCCCCCCTGAACAGTTATGAGCTATCGACCGCATTCCCTGTCCGAAACATGGACGCTTAACGTGACCGTTAGCATCTCAGAGGGCGCCGCCTGAGTCACGGTCGTGCGCTGCCTCGGCGGCTTCGGCGCGCAGCCGCCACGCGCGTACGCGGGCGCTGGGCGCGCTCACAAAATCGTCGAGCAGGTCGCGGTAGCGGCGCGCAGCGAGCTCCCAGGCGCCGCTACGGAAGGCGCTCTCAGCGGCCCGTTCGCGTGCAAGCCATGGCATCGGCGCGGCATCGTCCGTCTCAGCGCTGGCGTCATGCGCATCAGCAGCCTTCGCTACATCCGCTCGCCCAAGACCGCTAGGGGGCAACCCTTCTTCGGCTTCACTTAAGCGATGGGGGCCTGCTTCGATAGACGGGCTAGATGCTTGGGGGACCTGCTGGCTGCGCTCGCGCGCGCCCAACGCATGGCCCAACGGCGCCGAGGCACCGTCTCCTTCGGCGCCAGCGCTAGGTGTGGATGCTTCGGCAGACGCGGGATACCGCGCGCCGCTCGAGAACGGCGCCGCATTCGCAGGCGGCTCTCTACGCTTGCTCGCTGCGGCTTTGGCACCCGCGGAAGCATCTGACCCGGAGCGCGGCCTGTCCTCAGCGGCTTGACGCATTCGGCGCGGCGCCGAGGGCGGCCCTAAGGGCGGCGTTGCGGAATCATCAGAGTTCGGCGGCGGCGCGGAGAGAGTTTCACCTGAACTTCCCTCGTGATCCGGCGCCTCTGCTTCCTCTAACGACGGGTTCATGGGCATGTCGTCACGGGGCCACGTGTCGCGTTCGTGCACACCTTGGGGAGCATCCATGAGCGTGTCCGTGGCGCGCTCATTGCGCAGCTGAAAGAGCGTGAGGCCTAGCGCCGCCGCAGCCGCCATCCCTGGCACCAGCCAGAGTCCGCCAAGTTCACGCAGCCATCTTACCCACCTGCGCCAGAGCGACTTTGGCCCTTGCGCCCAAGATTGCCGTGTGTCCGTCTCAGGCATCGCAGCAGGGCGACCGATCGGAGGGTCATCCTCCTCAACTACCGAACGCGCCGCCGACATGTCACGTTTGGGCAAACTCACTTCGCCACGCGCGGCGCCGCGCTCCAGCTCTGCCTCAAGCTCGGCTCGGGCTCGGCGCAGGATGTCCTGCCGAAGCGTAGACGGCGGGGCGTCCTCGAGAGCAGCCTGCAGCTTCGCGCGGGACACGGGCAAGGCGTCCGCCTCAGGGGAGCTTCCCTGCGCTTTGTTGCGCTGCTCGTCGTGTTCACTCACGGGCTACCTCATCCATCGCGTCGTCGGACGCAGGGTCTCGTTCTCCAGCGAGCGCCGTGCGCAACCGCTCTACTGCGTAGCGGTAGCGGCTCTTCGCCGTGCCCAGCGCGACCCCGGTAACCTCCGCGATTTCCTCGAAGGTGAACGATTGCAGCTCTTTTAGGAGAAACACGTCGCGCTGTTCGAGGGGGAGCGCCTCCACCGCGCTGCGTACATCACCCGGCCCAAGTTCTGGTCCGTGGGTCATCTCACCGGCGACCCTCGCCTCTTCGAAAGCTAGGGGCGTCTCAACAAAACCGGCCTCGCTGCGGCTTTTGCGCTGCCGTGCACCGTCGATGACCAAATGCCGGGCGATGGTGTAAAGCCACGTAGAGAACTTCGCGCTCGGACGCCAAGTGGCTCGGGCGCGCACCACGCGCACAAAGGCCTCCTGGACGATGTCTTCGCTGGCGGCGCTGTCGCGTGTCATGCGCAGGACAAAACTCCAGAGCTTGCGCTCATGACGCGCGACGAGCGTCTCGAACGCGGCCATGTCTCCGCCCTGGAAAGCCGCCATCAACGCTTCGTCCGAGTCTGTCACCCGGACCGGAAGCTAACCCAAAGGCTAGCGGTCACGCCAGCCAACGGGCGGCTGAGCGTAGGTCGATACCGCGGGAAAGGGCGAGGCTGAGCGCCGGACGACGGTTTCGCGAACTTTTCGGCCATCGACATCGATGCCGTGCGCGATAAGACCGGCGCGATTGTCATAGCGGAGGCCGAGCACGGCGCTGGGTTCGGTCGCATGCGCCCGCACAAAACTCACATGGCGCACCTGCGACTGGCGGCGTTCCCCAAACTCCGTTCCAAGACCTAGCCGGCGCTGCGCGTCGGCGGACGCTCCCGATGTGGCCGACGCACTGCGCTCCTCAGCCGCGCCTAGTGACCTCGATCGCTTCATGGAGCCTGCGGCGGGTGCGTTTGGACTCGGTGCCGCCTCCGCCCTACCCTCAGCAGCGCCGAGACTTCTCGGGTTCATGTGTCCGTAACTCGCATCGGCGTCCTCCGACGCTTCCGCTTCAAAGCTTTCTGGCACCGCCATCGGGCGAGACACTGGGGGCAGCGGCCGTTCTACGAAAAGCGCAACGCCTATGACACCCACGTGGCGTGGGCTCCCCGTCTGCGCCGCATACGACTTCGCCACCGAACCGAAGCGAAACGACGCGACCTCCGAAGGACTCATGCGCCAACCATCGATATCTACGTAGCTGTAAGGAGCGATAATGTAGCCCCGCTTGGTCTGGTAATTGCCCGCTTTCCCGTCAAGTACGTCGAGACCGTCCACCGTCACCACCGCCTCAACACGCGCATTGCGCTTGTTGTGGACGCGAACGACATAACGAGCGCCATGGTGTCCGAGCGCGAAGGTTTCACCACGGTGCGCGAAGGTGCGCACAGGAGAGCCGTCGACGAGCACCTGTATGGCGTAGCCCTGGGTGCTAGCGCGCAACGCCTGCGTGGGGCGCGGAAGCGCACTCCAGACGCCTGCACACACCAGCGCTGCGGCAAGACATGTTGTCATTGATAATGGATTGTGTTTGGTGGCTGTGTTCATTGTGACCTCTATCCAACTCAAACGAGCAGAAGGTCATTTCGGATCTATCGCCTCTCCTTTTTTTGCAACTGTTCAGGGGGGCATTTTACACGCATGCCCCCGGGTTTACGGGAGTGGATCCCGCAAACCCTCCCCCAAAACCTAAAGCTGCGCGCGGGCTGAGCGATCCCCTCATGAACTCGAGACGCAGAAAGCCGCGGGGAAATGGGCCTGGAGTAAGTATGGTGGGGCGAGCAGGGTCCGCGCACGGAAGGCCCATTTTCCCGCGGCTTTCGTCCCCCAGGCTCACCCTGGGGATGGCTCAGGCGCGCGGGGCCAGGGCGCCCACTTGCTTCTTTCCGCAGCGTTTTTGCTTTCTGGACCCCCCGAACAGTTACGCCACAGCTACCCAACTGCTTTGGACAGTCGCACAAAGGGAATGCCTAAGGCGTCCGCAGGCTGCTCGCACATGTTATCGTCTACAAGAGGAGAATGCAGAAAGACTGTTTGCCTAGATTCGTGGCGCTAATCGGCTTGGCGACCTGGGGACTCGGCTGTGGATTGCTGTTCGACGCAGAGCGCAACGGCCAGGTCGGCACAGACAACCGCTCCTCGGATGCTCGGCCCCCCGACGCAGTGGCGGCGCCGGCCGCGTCTACGACGACTGAAAGCATCTCCTCCCCCAACCAGACGTCCACGGGCGAAGCGACGCCCCCACAAGCGTTGCCCCGCTGCACAGACGAAATCGGCGCGACCCTCTGCTTTGATTTTACCGATGCCACCGCCAGGACCACGGATGCCGCGGGTAGCGGCGGCCCGCTCGAGGCCGCTTGGCTCGCAGCGCTCGAGGCGGGGCGAAACGGGCTACCGGCTTACGACGCACGCAGTCCGGAAGCCATCTACCTTTCTCTTCCGCCGGACCGCTATCAGAATGCCACCGGTTTCCAAATCAAAGTAGGCTTTCGCTTGGATGCGTGGCCCGAACCTGACCAACGCTTCATGATGTTCGACCAATATCGCGGCCTAGCGATCAGAGTATCGGACAAGCCCAGCGTGGACGTCTTGTTCAATTACCTCGAGTCGGGGACCGGTCACCGCAAGTTTGTTGAACCGACGGTAGCCGACGCGCAGGGTGGCGCGGTCGCCCTCGACCGATGGTATGACCTCACCGTTCAGCTTAGCCCGGACGGAACTTTGTCGAGTCGCCTGATTGCGGAGCCTATCGACGGTACGCCGACGCAGCTCGAGATCTCCTTCAACGTCAGCCTTCCATACTTCGCGCGCCTGAGTCCGCCGCCCCTTTCATACCTTCGACTCGGCTATGATGACTCCGATCGGGTAGTCTTGAGTCATCCCGGTCAGTTCATCGAAGACGTGTTCCAAGGATGGATCGATTATCTCGCTATCGGCTTCACTTACGACACGCGGTAGTGCACCTCGATTTGCGCATCCTGGTGTAAAGGTGCCGGGCTTTACGGTTAGCAGCCAGGGCTAACAAGCTTAGTTAAGCACGCTACCCGCTACCGGATGATGACTCGAGATCCGCGGCTCCCGCACCTCGTCGGGTCCGATGCTACGGTAGGCGTCGTCGGTGGGGCGCTGTTTCCAGAGGTGCGCGAACTCTGCCCTCAAAGCGTCATCGTTCCCCACATGCTCCGCGCACCACATGATGAGGTCTTCGACTTCGGCGCGGGTGATTTTCACGGGTGCGCCCGGGGTGAACATGGCGTCGTTGCCATCGGCGACCACGAGGGAACGGGCCGCCATCCACAAGGGAAGCAGGCAGAAGAGCCGAATGGCTTCCGCCTCTGGTGGCAGCGCTAGCGTGTATTCGAGCGCATCGTCGAGGAGCACACGTGCGCGCACGAAAAGCGGTGCGACTGCCGCGTGTGCTAGCTGGCGTACCGACGGATTCAGCAGATCCTTCAGATCGAGACCGACGGCATTGCAGAGCTCTACCGGGATGAAAGAGCATCCTCGTCCCCAGTCGTCGGTCACGTCTTTGAGGATATTGACGAACTGCAGGCCCACGCCGAACGCTTCCGCATGGCGCTTGAGCGCCTCACGCGCCGAGACGCTCACCGTCTCTCCAAGCTCGGCGAGGAAAAGGTCCGTCAGCATGTGGCCTACGGTTCCTGCTACGAAGTAGCAGTATCGCTCTAGATCTGCCTGCGTGTGCGTCGCCGTCAACTTGCCCACGTTCGCCGGACGAACGCTGTAGAGCAGCATGCCTCGGGACATCTCCTCAACCCACGGCTGAATCGCGCGCTGCATAGTTGCCGGAAGGGCGGCGTAGACGCGTAGCACTCGGGCGTGCTCACAGGTCAGTTCGGCATCGGCGCTTGTTCCAGCTTGAGCGCGGTACTGTGCCTCACACGCCGCATCAGCGGCACCGCTGCGCAGCGCCCTAAGGAAACCGCTCAGCAAACGCTCTCGCGTCGTCGCGTCGAGTGTTGCGTCATCTTCGATGGTGTCCGCGATACGGCAAAGAAGATAACCCACGGTCACCGCGCGCTGAAGATCTCCGGAGAGCATTTCAATCGGGCGGGAGAAGGTCCTCGAAACGCGCTCGAGACTCGACTGGCAGAAGGCCCAATCCTCGGGCGTCGCCACACCGATGCTTGCGGCCTCGTCGACGGCTTTCGCCGCGCGCTCCGAACGCCTCGCACTGCGCCCGTAGGCGGGGCGATGCGCATCGCTTCGCTCAACCTCACCGCACATGTGGGCGGCCTCGAGCAGCCGTTCCGGGCTTGCGGAAAGCTGGGCGCTGTCCTCTGCAAGAGCTTCCACCAAGCGCCGCATGGCGCCCTTCACCACATCGAGTGCCGGCACCCGACAGGCGACGAGCGCGCGTACCACCACCAACTCTGCCTCGAAGCCGAACTGCCTTCCCGAGCCCGCCAGTCGAGTGAGCCCGGTCGAAGCGCGGCGAACCGTCGCGTGCGCAGAACCACAACCGGAGGCCAGCAGTATCAGCACCGCCCGTGCAACGAGCTGAACCTCGACCTCCGATGCCTGCTCGGGTTCCCGCAAGCGCCAGGCGCACTCGCTATCGACCAAGAAGCGGCGTGTTCGCTGCAACGCGCGGGCAATCTCGTAGGCGAAGAGGCCGGGAAAGCGCTTGTGCACTTCCGAAAGCATCTCCGTCGCAGCAAAGGTCTCTCCGAATATCTTGAGCGCCCGGGCGGTTTCTCCCGAGCGCAGCCGCCAGCCTCGTATCGGGCAGCGCCTGAACGCTAGACGGTCAGCCGTTCCGGGGTTTGCGAATAAGCCGGTCTCCGCGTCTTGGCGCTGCAGCAGCTCTTCGACGGGGCCTCGCAGCCGAAGCAGCCGTTCGGACACCTTAAGGTGTTCCGAACTTCTGAGCTGCCAGCGCAAGTCCGCAGCGAGCGCACGGGTTGAACTGTTCGCGGCGTAGCGCACTTCCGCCGGACGTGCGTTCTCCACATCTTGGGCCACCCACTCGGAAGAGCTCTCTCCCGCCGGCGCCCTTTCGCCAAACGCAAGGGAACCAAGGTCTGCATCGCCCAGTGCGATGCGAACCGCGCGCGCAACCTCCGGCGCTACCGACGCCTCGGCGGCTGCCGCATTGACGGCCGTTCGCAAGCGACCCGCCACGTCCGCAAGCTCCGGGCCACCAAGACCAGGAGGCTGCTCCTGGGGCGCTTCGCTGCGTTCGAGCAGCGGTGGCACGCCCACCCGCTCGCGCAGGATGTTGAGCTGTGCATTGAAGGGATGGAGCGCTGTACTTCCCTGGCGCCAAAGCCTTCGATGCCATGCAGGGCTTAGCCCCGCGACGGGCCATTCGAGCCATGGCAGGAACTCATTCACCTTGCTGCCTAGACGCAACCAATCGCGACGCGACCGCGTCTCACCAACGGTGAGGGCGAAGGCCTTTGTGGCGACGCGCAGAAAAGCTTTGGTGAACATCGTGCGGTTGATCACCGCGCCAGCGAGAATCTGTGTCGTCTGCGAACGCAGAGTCTCATCATTTCGCCAGACGTCGTACATCGCGGCACGCACCTGAGCTGCGGACTCGCTGTCGCCCACAAACACTTGGTACACCGCGTTGGCCAGCAACTCGGCAACCAGCGTCTCTTCTTCGCGACGCGCACGGAAAGCTTGAAGCGAGTGCGACTCGGCCAGCGCTTCCGCATCGAGAAAGCCTATAGTCATGCCTGAGGCGGTCAGCGGGTGGTAGTAGCCCGCCGCGTCTCCAACTAGGGCCACGCGGTCATTGCCGTAGTTGGCTCGGGGCCGGAAACGTGTGGCTGCCCAGTTAACGCGCTGCGTCTCTAGGGCGCGCCGGAAGCTCGGTTGCACCTCTCGCGGCAGCAGGGGTGAAAACGTATCCCAGAGCCACGCCGGATTGCGGCGGAGCATGTCGTACTGCAGCGGCAGGTCGATGGTCGCCCTAACTTTTCGAGCACCGATCCGGTAGAGGAGCAGCGGACCGGGGCCGCCGAGAAAGACGTGCCCGTAGCCCTCAAAAGGCAGCTCGACATCTTCTAATAAAATGCCCGCCATGTAGGAAACGAGACGGCTGTTGTCGCCAAGCCCGATCGCTTCACGCACGCTTGATGCGCGGCCGTCAGCGCCCACAACGCGCGTGGCCTCCACACGGCGCGGCACAGAGCCGCCCTTGATGGCAAACTCCACACCATCGTCGGTCAGGGAAACCATGCGTGCGTGCGGCACGTAGTCGACGCGCGAGTGCGCAGCGGCCGCCTCCCGCAACCAATCGACCAGCTCCGAGTGCTCGCAGGACAGCCCGGGGTTGCCCATGCCGTAGGGCAGCGGGATGGGTGCGCTCTGGTCGTCAGGGAAAACGACGAAGCCTTCCGTCGCGGGATGCTCAACGCACTGAGGAAGCGGCCCGACCTCCAGACGCTCGAGGACGGCAGCGCCCGGAGGGTGCAACCACTCCCCGGCAAAGCGTGACGCCGCCTTCGGGTTAGCCTCAAGCAACAAAACCTGCGCACCGGTGCGTGCGAGCGCCAGCGCCGTTACGGCGCCGACTGGCCCCGCCCCGACCACTACTACGTCGTATCCAAGTCGCGGCACATCATCCACAGCGTGCAGGGTCATGCTTTCCTTCCCCGGCTCTCCCCCGAGCAGAACCGCTCACAGCCTAGAGCTAAACGTCTCCGGACTCAAGATAAGGCGAGCCACGCATTGCGGAGACACAACCGAAGACGCTGACACCGCGCCGTCACAGGAGGCGCGTGTTAATGATTGGTTTCGAACACCTTAACTCAGAGGACCCAGCGGCATGCGCCCGATGTCGCACCCGCGTGCTTAGAACGGCGACGTCATGCTTTTGTCACGTGGCAATATTCCCCGGTGTAGCATTTCGCCCCACCAGTGTACAAGTGCGCGTTAATTGTACGCAATAAATCTTCAAGCTTTTCGACCAGTTCTCAGGCCATCATCTCGCACCTCCGCGGTCGCCGCATTTGGCACAGTCCATGCCCTGTTGTGTGGTGACGGAACGTGCACCTTGTAACAGCTAGATGTCGATTTCCCGCACTAAGCAGCAGGGAGCGCGAAAACCCAAAGTGCGGCCTTGAGCCGCGTCGGGTGAGTACCCGTGAAGCGTGAGAAAAAATGCGCCACCAAGAAGCAAGTACGGTTCAGCGAACAATTGATGCCAAGATGCGTGCTAGCATCGGTGGGTATCTGCGTGTCGGCGGGTATCTGCGCGCCGCCTGGCAGCCCGCCGCAGCCCAGTTGAGGGCGCGGGCGTTGCTGCTCCCGAGGGCAACGGCGTACCTCGCCGGAAGTACGGTTAATCGTTGTGCGGCTCGGTCCGGACACGCTTACATGGCTGCCCTTATCGTTTCGGCTGGCTTGGTGGCACTGGTCACAAGCGAAGCAGAGGCACAACGCGGCCGAGGCTTTGATGCCGTCGGCGGCGGCGCTTCATCGGCCATGTCGTTTGGACAGTCCGGCGGCGTCGCGTGGCGCATCTACCCTCCCGGCGGCAGAGATGGCTTTGAGGCAGGCGCTAAGTTTCAGTCTTACAAGGTATCACCCCTCGTTCAGCGGATGGAGGGCATGGAGGGCAATATCTGGGGCGAAAACCTCTGGCGCGCACAGGAGAACCAGAACAGCAAGCGCGAGGCTGCGCGCAGCATGGCGGCGGGCGAAGGCGGGGCCTCAAGCCAGGGTTTACGTAACTCTCAAGTCAGTGCCGCGGCGGCGGTACCAACGGGGGTGGTCACCTCAAGCGGGTCGAATGGTTTAGACCCAGCGCAAACGTCGCGTCGATCCAAAGACCGACTCACCGCGGACACCTCACCTAAGATTGCCAGCAAGGACCCCGCAGTGGCCGCGGCGCTTAACGCCGAAGCTAGGCGCAATGGTTCTACGAGCAAGGCTAAGGCTGCGGAGGCGCAAGGTCAGCCGTGGTGGACCGGCGCGCGTTAGAGACTTGACCTCCACCTACGCTAGATGACGCGCCACCGACCGACGCTACACGCTTAGGCATCTACACCCCCCAATCCCCCTGATCCCACGCCTACACTGGGCCGGCGGCTGAACCATCCCCTCATTGAGCCTGAGGGACGAAAGCCGCGGGAAAATGGGCCTTCCGTGCGCGGACCCACCCACCCCACCATACTTACTCTAGGCCCATTTCCCCGCGGCTTTCTATGTCTCGACTCAATGAGGGGATGGCTCAGGGCCGGCGGGGCAAAGGGCCCGCCCCACCATGCTTGCTCTAGGCCCCTGTGCCCGGGTCTTTCCGCGTCTCGAGAAAGAGGGGGGATCGTTCAGCAAATTCCCTGCAGCTTACGGATGCATTGCGTTATTGCGGTGAACTGGAGGCTGAGGAGGCGTCTAACTAGCTCGCGGCGGGCCGTGGGCGAAAGCTAATGCGTTCCGCATCGGCGCTTGGGCGTGCTGCGCGGTGGGCAAGGTACTCTGGAAGGCTCTCGTAGCCGGCGGCGCCAAGGCGCGCGAGGAGCCCGGCGCTTAGAGCCGCTGGCAACCCAGGTCCCCGATACACGAGGCTCGTGTAGAGTTGGATGGCGTCGGCGCCTGCTTCGAGGCGCTGCCAGACATCGTCGACATCCGCGACGCCGCCCACAGAGATTAGGACCATACGGCCACGGGCACGTTGCGCTGCACGACGCAGCAGCGCTAGCGAGCGCTGGCGCAACGGAGGTCCGCTGAGTCCGCCCTGCCCCGCTTCAGCGAGTTCGGTCCGCGGCGTCGCGAGTTCTTCACGCGCGATCGTCGTGTTGGTCAAGACCAGCCCATCCATCCCAAGGTCCAGAGCCAGCGTCAGAACATCATCGAAGTCCTCATCGCTCAAGTCCGGCGCCACCTTGATGAGCAGGGGTAGCGCAGGCACGGCGCTTTCAGCGCGGAGGGCTAGCAGCCGCGCTAGCAGCGGCCGCAGTGCCTCTGTAGCCTGCAGGCGCCTCAAACCTGGGGTGTTGGGCGACGATATATTCACCACAACATAGTCCGCGACGTCAGCCACTTCGGAAAACACCCGGGCATAGTCGCTGCCCGCCTCATCTGCGGGGGTGTCCTTATTCTTGCCAATGTTCACGCCAACAAGTCCGGCATGGCCTCGGCTGAGGCGCTCACGTAACGCTGCGGCACCTCCATTGTTAAAGCCCAGCCGGTTGATCAGGGCCTCATCTTTGGGCAAGCGAAAGATGCGCGGCTTAGGGTTTCCGGGCTGCCCAAGCGGTGTCACTGTGCCCACCTCGACGAAGCCAAAACCCAAGGTCTGAAGACCGCCGATCGCTTCGCCATTCTTGTCAAACCCCGCCGCAAGTCCGATAGGATTAAGTACCCGCTTGCCGAAAAGTTCGTATGCTAAGCGCTTGTCGAAGGCCGCTTGGAAGAAGGTACGGCGAAGCAGCCAGCCGATCGGCGGCAAGACCGCCAAAAGCTTAAGCGCCGCGACGGCCAAGTGATGCGCCGCTTCAGCATCGAGGCGCCATAGAACAGGTCTGAGCCAACGGTAGAGCACAAGCGGTTAGCCTGCACCGTTTACGCGCTTGTTCAAGGGCCTGCCGCCGTAGTTCCCTTGCCAGACCGCTGCGCAGGCATCACGAGAAGACCCATGAACGCCGCGAGCATCTCGCTGGAAGCGATTCGCGAGGTCATCGATGCCTTTATCGACGAGGTGGTCGCCGACCGGATGATCGGTTTCTACTTCGCGAACGTTGATGTTGAACGGCTCAAGGCCCGCGAAGTTGAGCACGCCGCCGCCCACCTCGGCCTGCCTGTACACTACGCCGGACGCAGCCTGACGTCGGCGCACCGCCCGCGCCGCATTCCGCGCGGGCATTTTGG
>SLEO01000346.1 GCA_007124745.1 Myxococcales bacterium | reverse complement strand
TCGCAGAAGCGGAGGACTTGGCCGTCGCATTGGCCGGTGGCCGTGAGGTCACCGCAGGCGGAGCTGCGGCAGTAAACGCCGCCGTAGCGGCGCACATGGGCGCAGCTCTGGCCGCAGGCGGCGCAGTCGCGTGTGCGAATCGGCACGGCGGCAGAAGGGTCACACCAGGTGGCCACCTGTCCCGTTGCGCCACCGCAAGCACCTTGGCGGGTGAGTCCCTGGCACACGTCCTCTTCTTCGTTCACGCAGGTAAAGCGCCGGACATCGGCGTTGTAGCCACACACGCGACCGGTTTCCGCACAGTTGATGATGCTGCGCGCGCCCTCGGCATCGCACTGAAAGGCTTGCTCTCGGTCAACGCAACCGCCTTCGAAATGCTTACCGCAAGCAAGTGGACCGGGCTCACCCGTGGGCCCGGTAAAGCCCTCAATGGCGTGGCGCAGAATATCGACGCGGCTCCACTCGTCCGTCTGCCGGCAGTTTTCGAGGGCCTTGGGCGCCGTGCCGCGCCAGAGTGCCGCGATGATGCGCGTTTGGTCACCCTCATGGAAGAGCAAGGGGCCACCGGAATCGCCGTTGCACACGCCTTGCTGGTCGTTACCGCTGGTATTGAGGGTATGGTTACCCACCCGCGTGAGCGCTAGGTTCACGAAGAGCCGGCGCTGCGACATGACCTCGGACCCCGCCTCGGTGACGCCATAGCCCGCAGCCTCTACCAGCATCGTGCCCTCGACGGAGGCCCGGAGACTGGGAAGCGCGTAACGCGTTAGCTCGAGCGGTAACATGAGCGGAAGCCGTTCAGTTGGGTCTTCTCCAAAGCGCACCAAGGCGATGTCCGTCACCATATTTCCGGGAACACGCGCAGCCACTTTCAGTTCTTCTGCGCTGATGACCTGCCGGATGGAAACGCGCGCAGCGTTACCTTGCGTTAGGTCACCATCCTCTCGGCCGGAAAAGCGTGCGAACAAGCTATCTGCCGTGCGCACCGGCCCGTTCGCCGGGTAAATACAGTGATTGGCCGTAAGACCCCAGGAACCATTGAGCGCGGTGACGGTACAAATGCCGGATCCGCTCGCGCTCTCAAGACGACCGATGGCCAACCTGCTGCCGAGCCGCATGGGCACGCTGACGGGACTCGATGTGCCATTCACAATAGTGAAGCGGAAGCTCGAACGCGTGGCGCCGCAGGTCAGCGACTGATCCCGTTCGTGGGTCGCCGCTCCCGCAGGTTCACCTGTCTCAGACATGGGCACACACGCACCGAGCACGAGCGCCGGAACCACGGCGCGCATCCATCGTTGCGCACGCATCGACTCTATCAGGCGTCTTTTCAAATGACATTGCATGGCGGAGGGGCGGGAAGTTCGGCGCAGAAACGATGAGGATTTTGAGCCATCCCCCCACACGCCGTCCATCGATAGGTGCACCCGATGTGCCAGGCCTACCTGTGCACAACGGCACTCACAATCACCGCGGTTTAGCTGAGCCATCCCCAGGGTGAGCTTGGGGTACGAAAGCCGAGGGGGAATGGGCCTTCCGTGCGCGGACCCACCCGCCCCACCATACTTACTCCAGGCCCATTCCCCCTCGGCTTTCTACGTCTCGAGTTAATGAGGGGACCGCTCTAACGGTTTAGATAAGCCCACCACCACCGGCATTGCAGGTAAATCCAACATCGAACGCGTTTAGCGTAGGCGACAGAATGCGTTCGAGACTTTGGTTGGAGCTGGTGAGACGCACCTCAAACTCGAGATAACGCTCGGACGCCATACCCGCTTCCTGGAAGGCGCTGGCGATGCTCGCAGGCGAGGTCCCGGGGGGCACATTCACCACCACGACAAAGTCTTCTGCCACCAATGCGGCGCGAGAGGCCGCCGAGCGTGCCCGCACTGTCAGGCTCGTACCGCCAGGCACCACCGCATCAAAGCCCACCGCTTGCCACTGCGTGCTTTGCCCGCCGCTGCAGCCCTCGAGGATCTTGCGCCAGGTGCCGACCGGATTGGTCGCGAAACGCAGTTGTGAGCCCGTCATGTCCGAATACGTGTAGGGACCGGAAAGAAAGATGTCGTTGGTATCGAGCACTCTTCCGCTCGGTTCAAACACGATGGGCTGCGAAATGCCCCTGCCGATTGCCCAAATCTTTCCGTCGATATCCGTAGCCATCCCCCAGGATTCATCATCGACGTTCGTGTTGGCGACGGCCGCGCGCTGCCGTGGGTCGGAGGCATTGAGACGCAGTACATCGGCGGCCTCGCGCGCGACAAAGATGTTGCCCTCTGCATCCGCTGTGACGCCCCGCGTCGTCCCGTCCGCACAAATCTCGAGGAAGCGGAAGTCGTCGATAGCCGTGTCCGCCGGCAGGTTGCTCGTGCAGTTCTGTAGGCGCCCGGTGCACGACCGATTCTGGTTGGTCCCTAGGGTCGCGAAGCCACTCGCTTCCGGGCGCGGGTCAAAGCGCACCACGCTGTGCTCGTCGCAGTTCGCGATATTGTTGCCGTTGAGCGCCATCCAGACCCGGCCGCGAAAATCTACGGTGATACCGTAGGTGTTGTGTCCTATCCCGATGCGCTCCATCGGCGCGTCGTTGCAGTTAGTATGCGCGGCATTGGTGTCGCAGTAGTTGGCGCCGCCGCAGTTGTTGGCGCGACACACGCTCGTGTCGATGCGGCCGAGGGAATGCCTGTTGGCGTCCGCAGCCCCATTCCGGCCGGAGATCCAGAGCTGGCCGCGCCCGTCGAGCGCCATGCCGTAGGGCGCAGCGGGCGGGTTGGTGATGGTCAGCAGGACGGCGCCCGTGCGGCCGTCAAGCTTCCAGACCGTGCCGGAACCAGCGTCATCGCCCACCCATACGTAGGGCGTGATCGTAAAGTCGAGGCCGACTTCGTCCTGTGCTGCCACCGCGCGCACGCGCCGCGGATTGCCCGGCAGGTTGGTACGCCAAAGCACGCAGTCGTCGCTGCCGTAGGCAAGGATGTTCTCCCGCCCGGCGGAGGTTGTGAGGTTGCCGTCATTATTCGTATCCGGGCAGCGGTCCGGGTCGCCGGCAATCTTGACCACTGCGCCCGCCGAACGCAGCGCGATATAGACATCTCCGTCACCGTTCACCGAAGTGCGCGACGGGTCTTCGCAATCACCGGCGTCACTTACGCCGACCGGACACTCGCCTGGGTTATCCGCGTTCAGCACCGCACGCGGACCCATAGCGTAGCGACCCAGCTCAACGAACGAACGCGTATCGATTTTGGAAACGGTTCCCTGGGTGGTGTTGGAGATCCAAATGTGGGCGCGCTGCGTTTGACTGGCCGCCAGCACAAGGCCGCCGGTCTCTGGGTCGACCGCCACGCCCTCAAACGCGCTGTCTGGGTCATCCATGTCAAAGGCCACCCCAGGTCCATCGCCATAGGCAAAGGTGTTGCAGCCCGGCGCGCACTGACACGCGGTCGGCAGCGTGGCGTCGAACCCCCCATCGCAGTTCGCCCCCGGCGGCGTGTTGCCCTCGCCCGGCGGTATCACCGCTGAAGTACCATCACTGTCTTTAGAACATCCAACCGCGCTGATGCACAGCGCAAGACCGGTACATACAGTGCTGAATGAGATGCGTACTCGCCGCACTACTTTCTCGGAGCTATTCGAAACATTCACAATTCAAGGTTAACGCAATCAGTGCGTCAATTGCTACCGATCACACAACCTAATCTCATGCCTACGGTTGCCTACATGCCACCACATACGCCTCACATGCGGTAAGCATTCAGGGGGCAGGGAACGCACCCACCCTGCGGAAAGAGCAAGTGGGCGCCCTGGCCCCGCTTGCCGGA
>SLEO01000275.1 GCA_007124745.1 Myxococcales bacterium | reverse complement strand
GAGGAAGTAGGCGCCGAAGTTAAAGGTCGGCTCGCCCGAAGCGCAGCGCGCCTCGTGGTCCGCCTCGGCCCGCACTAGGTGGTCCTGCAGCCGCTCCAGCGTGCGCGCACCGTCGAGTACCCACGTCGCGACCTCGCCCTTGGGCAGATACGCATCAAGTCCCGCAAGCTCTGTGTAGAACGCCGGCAAGAAGGCGTCGCTACCCGCTTGGAAGCTGCCATCGAGCAGTGTGTCAAGTTGAGCGGCTGCCTGGGTTGTCGGCACATTGAAGGCGTCAAAAAGACCCCGCAGCTTGCGCCGAGTCTCTTCCCGAGCCTCGCCGCGCAGGCTGTGCTCTCGGGCTGGCGTGAGCGCGACACTCAGGCAAGGCCCGTCGCTTCCCTCGGGCAGCGAGCGCTGCGTTTCCGGGTCGAAGAACTTCAGGCTCGCGACCTCTTCATCATCGAAGTCGATGCGAACCGGGTAGTCCTCCCGCGGCGAAAACACATCGACCAGCGCGCCCCGCACCGCAAAGGTCCCCGGGTCCTCGACAATCGGACAGCGCACGTAACCTGCGGCATCTAGGGCATTGAGCAGGTCCGCACGGTGCAGCGTCTCACCGCGGCGCACTTCGACGAAGCGCGTCGCCGCGATCTCCGGCGGCGGCAACCGACGGCAGAGCGCAGGGGCAGGCAGCACTAGCGCGTCCCAGGGCGCGCCGCGCGCGAGGGTGGCCAGCACCGCAGCCCGGTCCATGGCAGCCCGTCGGTCACTGGCGACCGCCAAAAAGGGCGATGTGTCACTGGCCGGAAGGCGCAGCACCACCGCCGCGGGCCCCAAAAACGTCTCCAGGTCCTTAGCGCACGCCGCCGCATCCTTCGCGCCAGGGGTGACCACGAGCGCCCGTTTGGTAACGCCCGTACGCAGCGCCTCGGCGATGAGCCAGGCTGACGCACTCGGCGAAAGGCCCACGACATCCGTGCGCCCTCGGGCCTTCAGGCGTTCCAGCAAAGCTTGAGGACTCGAGTTGGCTCGCCGTTGCGCCTGCGCCAGGCTGTCTAGCGCCCCATGAAGCCATGCCTCGCCCGCCATCAGAAGGCCCCGGTCTAACACCAAAGCACCCCCGCGGCTAAGCCGCATCTAGAGGAAGCGTCGGCCCCGTGGCGTGCGCTCAGTCCCTCAGCGGGTTTTCTTCTCCACCGAGAATGCGCGAACGACTAGCGCAGAGCGCCGTAGCTGCGCCAGGTAGGACTGCTCCTGCGTCTTCATCGCTTCTTCGAGGAGCTCTTGGCGAATCTCCTCGGCCTTTTCTTCATAGGAAGGTAGCTCTTCATTGGCGCGTTCGGTGCCTGTGAGCTTCAAAATGTGCCAGCCATGGTGGTCTCGAACGGGTTGGCTCACGCCGCCTACGCTGAGGCTCAGCAGCGCGTTCTCCAAAGGTGCCGGCAAATCTTCCTGGCGCAACCAGCCGAGGTCACCGCCCTGGTAGCGCTCAAGCGCTGTATCAAAGCCCTCTTTGAAGACGACGTCGAGGGCGTTGGCCGCCTCGAGTCGCGCAGCCTCCACCTCCGAGGCCGTCGCCGCTTCATCGGCAGGGAAGAAGATGTGCGACACGCGCAACCGCAGCGCGCGCTCGCCCTGAGCCTTGAAGCGGGCATAGCGTGAACGCACTTCACCTTCGTCCACTTCAACGCGCGAGCGCACCTTCAAGTTCAGCAGCTTGAGGCGCAGTATCTGGTCCCGCACATCCGCCCGGTAGGCCGTTTCGTCGAAGCCTTGCTGCTTGACCAGGTCGAGGAACTCTTCCCGATCAAGACCGCTCTGGCCGCGGATGTTTTCGATAGCGCGATCAATCTCCGTCGGTGTGACCGTGACCTTGGCGGCCCCGGCTGCCTGCCGCACTAGGATGACATCGACCATGTCCGTCGTGACCTGGTCGAAGAGCTTGCGCCATTGGGCCTTCTGCGCCCGGCGTTCCTCAGAGGCGAGGGCCTCCGCAAAGGGCTGCATGCGCTTACGCACCTGCGAGAGCCATAGCGGCTCTCCGTTGACGGTGGCGACAAGCGCTTCGAGGTATTCTGCCCGTGCGGGTGCCGCGGCGCCGCTCACATGCGAGAGCGACACACTCAGGGGAGTCGCCGCCAGAAGCGCGCTGCCCCAAAGTCCATAGCGGCCAAGAAGCACGCGGACGGTCTTTTTCAGGCCTTCCATCACGAGCACTGGTAGCATAACTTGCGCCATCGTTAAGGGCCGCGGCAAAAAGCCGTCCGCGCGTCGCGCTGTCGCCTCTCGGGGGCTGCCTCCCAGGTACGTGGCTTTCTACGTCTCGAGAAATAAGCGGGTGGTTCAGGGGTGCGCTAGGTGTCTGCTCTACGTGGCAGCAGTGCGAGCAGGCGCAAGAGATCGCGGTAGGTGAGCGGGATCGTGAGGCGGACGCTGGTGTCCTCGGCCGCTTCAAGGCGGGCCTCGTCGAGTAGAGACGCGAAGCCCGCAAAGCGCAGCAACGGATGAAAGCGGTAGCGCTCCAAGCGCTCGCGCAGCGCGGCAAGCGCGACATCACGTTCGCTGCCGTCGGCGAAATCCGCTTGCGCGTCGAGTCGGAAGCGTTCCGTTCCCTGCTCGATAAGTGCGGCAAATGACACCGTGGGCGTGGGAACGCCCCTCAGGCGAACAAAGAGCGAAAGGTCTTCGACGCGCAGCCCCAGCAGCGCGTGCTTCGGCAAGTCGAAGGCGCCCGGGAAGGGTGTCTCTGTGGCTGGGCGTGCGGCGGGGTCCCGCCCGAGCAATGCAAGCCCGCCGCTCAGGTCGCGCAGCGTCGCAATCACGAAGCCGCTCGGGGGCACAACCGCGATATGACGCGAGGTTGGGTCGCGACTGAACCAGCGCGCCACTTCAATACCTGGCGGAAGGGTTTGGGCCTGCATGTCGTCGGGGAGTGCGGCCCAGCTCAACGATGGGTCCCCCCGCCGCCGCGCCAGAAGTTCCGCCACCTCACGCAGGCGCTCGGGCCCAAGATTGGCGCGCCCTACGATCAGGGTGCGCTCAAGGCTCATATCGGGCGACGCGATGATCAAAGCGTCCGTATCACGCACGGGCGATACGCCCGCTCCACCTAGGAGCAGGTCCCAGTCTTCAAGCCCCACCAGTGCCGCCTCGAAGGCGTCGCGCACGATGGACGCGCGCATGGCGCGCATGTCAACGCGCAGGACCACACTGTTGCCCGCGATACCGCCCTGGTGCGCGGTGAGTGTGGGCGGCGCCTTGATACGTTCCGACGGGTTGGGCGTAGGTGGTTCGCTGGGCGGGTCCGCAGCCGCCTGGTCCTGCGCCGCCTCGCTCCGGTCTCGTACCCGAGCAGGCGCCGCGGGCTCGCTATCCTCACTAGGTGCGTCCTCGCCTTCGGCCACCTCAGCGTTTGCGTCTACGGAGGGGGCTTCTGCAGGCGCCTCGTCCTCCGGCACTGACACCACACTGAACTCCACCTCCCCTGGGTCTAAGCGCTCGAAGCTCAGCGGGGCGGGCAGCGACCAACTCAAGACCGCAGCGATGACAAGCGCGTGCCAAGCGAGGGATACCAGTAGCGCCATCACATGGCGCCTACGTACTGTCCGTTGCAGGTCCGTCTGTCGCCGGGTCCCTTCTTGCCGTCGCGCCTCGCCGCCTCCCACTGCCCCAAGCATGCATCGGCCGCCTGTCGTCGGCTAGAAGTGCGCTTACGGTAGGGGGGCGTCCCGCGGTTTGCGCGACCGCTTCCTTGCTATGGATGCTGCCGCAGCACTAGCTTTGTCGCTGTGAGTGAACGTTGTCTGCGCACGGGGAGAAGGGCGAGTCCGCTGCGGGTTGTGTCCGCGGTAGCGATGCTTGCGGTCGTGTTGGTGCTGAGCGCCTGCGGCGGGAGCCAGCGCGCTACACCGTGCTCGACGCCAGCCCTCGCGACGCTCTACGTCACAGCAGATACCGAACTGAATATCGATGAACAGGGGCAGTCGCTCCCCGTCGTGCTGCGTTTGCTGCAGGTAACGGACCCCGAACCTCTCGATAGCGCGACCTTCGACCTGCTCTGGCAACAACCCACCGAGACGCTGGGGCCTGCGCTGGTGCGGATGACCGATGTCACCATCTATCCCGGCGACACCCAGACGATTGAAGTGCGCGCCGAGAAGCGCGCGCACTTCTTGGGCATCATGGGCATCTTTCGCGAGCCTGCAGGCCGGGACTGGCTCGAAGTCCTGCGGCTGAAGGCGGACCCTCTAGGCTGTCGTCCCGCCCGCGACGCGACGGCGCACGCCCGCGTATCATTGGCGGATGCGGCCCTCGTCGCCGAGCTCCGCATCGGGCCGCCGGAGGGCTGAGCCAAGTCCTGCTTGAAGCCAGCGGCGAACGGTGCCCTGGGGAGGTTTCTTCGAAAAGCCGTGGGGGATTAAGCTCCGGAACGCCCGAGCGTACTCCGCCAAGGTCGCGCTCCCAAAGGCTTCGATCGGGACCTATGCAGCAAAGCGCACGCAATCAGATGCCGTGCTGGCCGACAAGAGGGGCATGCAGACGCCCCAGCCCCCCCGCTTCACTCAGGGACTCCTGCTGAGCCCGCAGCATCTGCAGCAAGCTCAGCACTACCATGACGCCAACTTGGCCTTCCGTTTGGCGGCCCTGGCGGGTGAGGTGACGGGCTGCGTGCGCCTGGGCATCGACCGCGCCGCGCTTCGTGACGGCGTGCTCGCCATGGAACATTTTGCCGGCGTATTTCCCGACGGCACCGCGATCGCTTTCGAAGGCAGTGACGCCCATGCGCCGCCAAGCCGAACCTTGGCCGAGGCGATGGGCAACGTGCGTGAGGCGCGGGTCCTTTTGGCGTTGCCGCCGGCGCCAGAGGTGCGCGGTGGGCGCGTCAGCGCGTGGGGGCCGCGTTCGCGCTCGGTTCACCGCCCGGTATGGGACAGCTGCGCCAGCGAAGAAGTGGGCGTAGATGGACACCGTGCGGCTGCGCCTACCGAGGCGGGGCCATCGGCAACCGGGGGGGCACCGGCCAGCTTACCTGAGGCTATCGATGTCGCCTTTGCGGTTCCCCGGCTAAGACTGGTACTCGCGCATGAAGCGCATGAGGGACTCGTGTGCTTGCCCGTCGCCGTGATCACGCAAGCGGCATCCGGGTGCTTTAGCCTCGACGACACCTATCTGCCGCCCGCACTCAATCTCGGTGCATTGCCGTCCCTCGTGACCCAGGTGCGCACACTGGCCGTCTCCCTCAAGGAAATGTCCGCAAGGCCCACGCCTCTGACGTCGCCCTTTGGGGCCGCCCAAGGCCAGGACACCCCATCGCCCCTGCTTGCGGCGCTTGAGCCGGTGCTGCGGGGCCATGCGGCCGTGTTGGAATCGATGGCGTTGGATCCGGACCAGCACACGCCAAGGGCGCTCTTTCTCGAAATGCGGCGTCTCTGCGGCACGCTGGCGGTGAACGGCATGCAGGAGGCCGGCCAGGTGGCGCCGTCCACGAACCAGGCGCTGCCGTTAACCTTCCGGCCCCAGGACGTGGGTGCGGTGCTCTATCCGCTCCTCGCTGCCATTAACGAGGCGCTCGAGCCTCTGCGGCGTGGCGGACCGCAGGTTGCCGAGATGGTGCCCGTGGGCGGGGGCGTCTTCCAGGGCCAAGTGAGCGGTAGGACCGCTAGCTGTACGGGGATCTTTCTCGGTATTTCCGCGAGCTCTTCCCAGGGGATGCCGGCGGCAGGCTTCGACCACGCGTGGCTCGGGCATGTGATGGAGCAGGCGCGTGTCGCGGCGCCCAGTGCGCTTACGGCGCTCTTGCGCTCGGCGATGCCCGGCGTCCCCGTCCATGCCCCGAGCTTGAGTGCGGGGACGCTGGGGGCGCGCCCCGGAGAGATCTTCTGCGCCCTCGAGCGCCACCATCCGTTGCTTCAGGCAGCGCTAGCCGAGGGCGCCCTCGCAGTCTGGCTGCCGCCGTTCGCCGGCAACGCCTTTCAGCTTCGCCTCATTGCGACGCACGCGTGAGTTGGGGCCCCGCGCGCAGCTTCAGGCTACTTTTTTGGGCAGAGCGGGGGCGGGCCTTCTGCAGGGAATAGTGCGGGATTTGCTCCCGAACGTCTGGGGGCATGTTGCGAAAATGCCCCACAGGGCGGCCTCCGTGGCAACTCGCCCGTGAGCTGGTCGAGTCTGATGGGAACGCAGTGCAGCCCTCCGGTGCTCGCCGCGAGCCAAGCAAGTCATTCCAAGGACCTAAGCATCATGCCAACACCTCATCGCGCCGTTTCTTGTGTTGTATCTGGGCAGCGCCCGTCGACGGGTCACCCACTTCGAGCAGGGCATATTGGGTTTCAATCCTTGATGCATTCGGAGGTTATCGCCGGTCCTTTAGAACTCTACATGCACATCTCGGCGCTGGCGGAGCTTCAGGCCGAACGCAGCCAAGCGGAGCGCGAGGCTTGGTGCGCGCACTTTACCCGCGTCCTTCCGGACTTTCGCATCCAAGGCATCGCCGTTCTCGAAAAGTACCGCTGGCTTGCCTTCCGGAAGGGCTTTGCCGTCGCCGATGAGGTGCTCGTTCTCTATGCCCTCTGCGCGCTCATCGATGAGGCCGTGCTGAATCTGGATCCATCTCTCGCTGCGTTGTGGACACCCTGCATGTTTCAGACGCACTTCTTTCAGGAGACCCGTGCAGGAGACGGTTTCTTCACACGACTTAAGTCGCTGCGGGGCCAGGCGGACAAAGTCGCCTTGCTCGAGCTCTACTACTTCTGCCTGACTCTCGGCTTTTCCGGTCGTTACCGCGTCCGCAACGACGAGCCCGCCCGCCAGGCCCTGATTCGCGACATCGGTCGCGAGCTGAGCCAGCGCGGCATCATGGGCGACAGCACACTGCTCGATCGCGCCAAGCGCGCGCCTACGCCGACCCGCAAGCCGGTGCTGGAGCGACCTCTGCGCCATTCCCTGACGGCCGCTGCCTCGGCCATGTTGCTGTGGCTGGGTCTCAGCCTTGTCGGCGAGCACCAGGTTTCGAGGCTCGGCGCTGAGGTAGCAGCCGCGACCTCCATCGGTGAGGACAGCGCGCCGCCGCGGAAGTGGAAGGGCGCCGAACGACTGGCGCTGCGTGAGATCGACCTCGACGTCATCACCCCACGGAGTGTGGCGCGATGACCGCGTTACTGGTTATCGCAGCGCTCGTCGCAGCTTTGCTTGCGGGCAGTGTGCTCTTGCTCGGCCTGCCGACGTGGCTCTGCGCCACCTTCGCGGCGGCGGCGGTGCTGCTTCTCCTGGGCGCCTGGCGGCGGCGCGCATCGCGCGCTTCCGCTGCAGGGGCGGCGGGGCCCTCCATCGTCGCGACATGCGTCCACCAAGTCCGCAGTCTCGTTCGCCTGTTTCAGGCCTGGCGGCGCCGTCGCGCCGCGCGGAAGCTGCCTCGGTCCGCGGACTACACCGCCTATTTGCAGCAAGGGCTCTCGGCGTGCCTCGCCGCCGCCGGCCGGAGCGGTCTTGTGGCGCACCCACGGAAGGCGTCGGCGGCGGCCCACGTGCTGGTGCTGGGGCCCCAGGGTTCCGGCAAGACAACGCTCCTTCGCAGCGCTTCGCCCTGGAACGTAGCGGCTGCCACCACGCCCAGTGCCGCCCACGACCACGCTGACGCCTTCAGCCTCTCCGGCCCCACCCTCACGGTACCCGCCCTCATGGCGCCTTCCTACGGCGCCGGCCATGGCATGGATTCAGCGCGCCCCGCGCCTCCGGCCCATCTACTGCTGTCTGCGCCTGGCGCTGCGCGTGACGAGCCTTCGCGGATGCCAGCGGCCTCGCCGCGTCCGTTTCTCGACGCACCTTCCGAATCCCCGGATGCAGGCGATGCCGGCTGGTTTGTGTTTGACGGCGCGCTGGCGTTTGAGGCGCCCGAAAGTCTGCTGAGTGAAGACGTCGCGACCGGACGCTTAGGCGCGCTGCTGGCGGTGTTGCGTCAACGGCGCCGGCGCAAGCCCCTCGACGCTGTGGTAGTGACACTCAGCCTTGATGCGACGCTGGCGACCAGCCGCGAAGCCTTTGCCGCGTCCCTAGCTACGCGGCTCGCGGACCTCGATGCCTGGCTTGGCTACGCCGTGCCGCGTTACGTGGTCTTCACCCACGCCGACGCGATTTGCGGTTTTGCTGAGGCCTTCGCCACCCTGGCGCCGGAGAAGCGCGCCCAGCCATTAGGCATGACCTACCCCTTGAGCGCTCCCGAGCCGGGCTCAGGGCTCGATGCGGAGGCGGAGAAGCTGGCCACCCTCGACGCTGACCTGGCCGAGCTGCTCGACGGCATGCGCCGCCGCGTCCTTTGCGTTACCGCGGAGGCCTCCGGCCGGCAGCGACAGGCCCGCGCCGCCCGCTTGGTCTTCCACTTTGGTCAGGCGCTTCCGTGGGTGCGCTCAGCGGTGGCCACCCTAGCGAAAGCGCCCCTCGGATTTTCCGCGCCCGTCCTCCGCGGTTTCTATCTAACGGCTAACCCGCCCAGCCAGTTCAGCCCGTCCGGCCACGCCAACCCGCCCGGTCACGCCAACCGGTCGGGCAATCCCATCGCTTCGTCGACCGCCGGTGGCCAGGCAGCCGCGCCTTACGCCCCAGCTCCTAGCGCTGCGGGCTTTTAC
Organism: Myxococcales bacterium; assembly: GCA_007124745.1. GTDB lineage: Bacteria > Myxococcota_A > Polyangia > Polyangiales > SLQV01 > SLQV01. The sequence continues at coordinate 5,071 of SLEO01000275.1, read as the reverse complement.
GCGGCGGGAGCCAGCGAGGCGCCTCACCCGCAGGCTGACCCGGGGGAAATCGTCATTGAGGTCATCGGCGAGTCCCATGCGGCGCGGGGTGTGCAGGACGCCTTCGCTCCGGGCGGAGCGCCTAGCCTCTTCGCGAGTCGCCTGATTCAAGAACTCATCGTACCCGACGGACGTCTGCCTGCCGCAGGCGCGGGGACGGTGCGCCAGCAAGTTCATGTGCGCCTCGGCGTCGCTGCGCTGTGGGTGCTGGCGCTAGCTGGGGTGGGTGTGTGCTTGGTTGCGTGGTCTCAGCTTGGCGGAGAGATCAAACACACGACCTCCGTTTGGCGTCAGGCCGAGCGGGACGCCCGAAGCGCGAGCTGGGTGGGCGTCGCCCTCCGTCTGAAGCAGATCGATGCGCGACAGGTGTCGACACCCCTGAAGGTGACGGGGCTCGCGCCCGCCTCCGACGGCCCGTTGGCCGAAGCGCTACGCACCTACCTTGTCGAACGAGCCGATACGGACCTCGTCCGGCCTCAGGTCCGCAGCGACGAAGCGTGTCTCGAGCGTTTGGTGCGCGAGGCGCCGCCCGCCGAGGACCGTCGTCGTCTTGCGGTTATCGCCTACGGCCTGCCGTGTCTGAAGCGCTACCTTTTGCTCAGTGTTGACGCCGAGGGGGCGCGCCGCGGGCTCTCCCCGTCCCAGCACGAGTTTTTGACTGATCTTCTCGCCCAACGGTTACGCGTCGAAGCCCGAGAGCAGGGCGCGGGCACCTCCGCGCGGCCCCAAGGTTTGCCCTCGCTTGAAGAAGCCCGCGCCGCCGCTGGGGTGGTGGTGAGTCACTACGCGCGGTTAAGCTTGCCGGAGGCACGGCAGCCCCTGGTGGCCGAATCCCGAAGACTGCTCGGGCAGCTGCCTCCCGAGCAGCGCCTGCTGCTGACGCTGCTCGACGAAGTGGCGCAGGCTCAGGCTCCGCTCACGCTACGGTCGCTGCTCGGTCCCCACGGCACGGCGTTGACGGCGAGCGAGACCATCCATCCCGGTTACACACGAGAGGGTTGGCTGCGGCGCGTGCGCCCGGAAATTGAACGGCGCGCCCGCGACCTTTCGGAGGAGGCTTGGATCCTCGATGAGACGCCAAGCGCCGCTGGTGACGTCGGCCTGATCGCGGGTGCAGGCGGCGCCGTTGCTGTCGATGCTCCCCAGCGGGCAGACCGGATGATTCAGGCAGTGCGGCAGGCGTACTTCTCGGGATACATCGATGAGTGGCGCAACTTTCTCGCTTCCGTACGGGTGCGTCAACCCGTCGGCGAAATGCAGTCGCTCACGTTGCTCAAGGACCTCACCTCTGGCCAGCCGCAGCTCTTGCCGCGTCTCTTTGCGGCGCTTGCAGAGCATGCCCTTCTGCCCGAGCCCGAAGCGAGTCTCGTCCAAAAGGTATCATCGCGGCTGCCAACCCTGGCGGCGGTACGAAGCCATGTCGTCGACGCGCTTGGTCTCGACGCACAAGCCTCCCCCGACGGTGCCGAGCCCGACCAGGCCAACACGGCCCAGAGGCGTACCCAGCTAAGCGAAGCGAGTGTCCAGGAAAGCCTTGGGGCACTGATCGATTTCGGTGTGCCCAAGGGTGAAGACAACGCTCACGGAACCGACCTCGATGTCTATCAGGAACAGCTGGTGTTCTTGCGTGATGCCCTGCAGGCCACCCTCGCTGACCCACGGGAGGGCGAGGCGCTGCTCGCGCGTCTCGCGGAAACAAGGACGCGCGTGGCGGGTCTTATCTCCAGCCAGTCAACGGGATGGAAGCCAAGGCTCTCTGCCTGGTTGCTGCCGCCCATCGAAGGACTCGCCCTCAGTGCAGCGCGCTCGCAAGCGGCGGGCTCCGCACGGGCCTGGTGTTCCGAAGTCGCGCTGCCCTTCGCGCAAACGCTGTCGCGTCACTACCCCTTCGAGGCCGCGGGCTATGACGCCGCCCTCGGCGACTTCGAAGCGTTCTTCAAGCCTCAGTCCGGGATGCTTGAGGCGTTTGTAGCCAGCAATCTCGCAAGCAAAATCGAAGATAGGGGAACGTCGCTAGCATTCGCGAAGCATTTAGGCCGGGGCGGTGCCACAGGCTTCTCCCCGCGGCTGCTGCGCTTTTTGGAGCAAAGCCGCAAGGTCACCCGGGCCTTCTTCCCCGGTGCGGAGGCCGGCGCGGACGGGGGCAACGGTGCACAAGCAAGTTTTGCTTTCGATGTACGCCTTCGGCCCGTGCCCGGCGCGGCCACCGTGGAGTTCATGGTCGGTGGCACGCGTATCAGCCATCAGAACGGACCGGAAGTGTGGACGCGCGTCGCTTGGCCGGGCAAGCAACCGGCCCAAGGCGCCAGCGTCGAAGTGCGTGGGCGAACGGGGCTGCACGAGCGCTTCGAGCGCAGCGGCGTCTGGGGCCTCTTCCGCTTGCTTGAGCGCGCTTCCGTGCGCCCGGGTCCCGGCCGGACCTACACCGCGACCTTTCCCCTCAGCACCTCCCAGACGCCGCTTGTGGTCGAGCTGCGGGCGACACGCGCCACCTCACCCCTCGATCTGCTCGTGCAGGCAGACTCGGGCAAGGCGCTCTTGGGAGGTGTGCACAGCAAGGCGCCGGCGCAAATCGCGCTCAGCGGTTCCCACTGTCAGGTAGGAGAATAGGGCGATGGTAACGCGCGCCTCCGCACACGATGAGAGCCTTGCTGCCCGCTTTCTTGACGCGGTCTCGGCGCCCCTTCCCACCACGGGCGCCGATGCGGGGTCAGAAGCAAGTGTTGGCATCGATGCGCGCTATCACGAGACCAGTGAGTTTATTCGTCGGGAGCGCGCGAAGCTTCACGGTCTCTCCGGCGCCCGGGTCGAATGGTCCGAGGTCTGCGAGCGCGGCGTGGCGCTGCTGGCGCAAGAATCGAAGGACCTCTCCGTCGCGGTGGCCGTGGCCACGGGACTCGCGAAAGCGAACGCCTTCCCGGGGGTTGCCCAAGGCCTTGAGGGCATCGCATTGCTGCTGGAACGCTTCGGTGAACGGCTTTTTCCGCAGCGTCCAAGCGCTCGCGACCAAGCCCTCGCGTGGTACTTCGAGCAGCTCAGCGCACAAATAACAGAGGCCACCGTTAGCATCGACGATGGTCTCTCCCTCGATGCGGCGACCACGGCTCTGGGGCGCATCACCCAGCGCCTGCCCGCCGATGCCAGCGAGACCTTTGCGCCACTCGCCGCCACGCGGCGTGCGCTTGAGCGTCTCGGCCTCACCCACGCCGAACTCGCCGCCACCTTGGAAGCGAAGGCTCCTGCCGCGGCGAACACACCGGCATCATCGCCGGACACTGGCGCCGAGACCCCCGTAGCCGCCGCCTCCTCCACTGCGGGCGACATGCCTGATGCGGCGACTACGCAAAGCACAGGGGCGGCGGCGACAGCGGTCGCCGCTCCACAGCAGCCGCCGGTCGCTCGGGAAGGAGAGGCGGCTCAGGTCCTCAACGCGGTCACCGGTGAGGCCGGCGCCGAAGCCCTCAGCAACCTCTCAGAAGGTCAGCTCCACGATACGGCCTCCGCGCCGCCGAGCCCTTCGTCGCCATCGCCCGCCGAGTCAGCGGCACTGGCCGCCGCGCTGAAGCGCGAGGGACGAGACCTGGTCGACCGTGGTCGCACGCTCCTCGCAGCCGACCCTCTCTCGGAAGTAGGCTGGCACCTATGGTTCGCCGGGCTTTATCTGCCTCTCGTGACGCTCCCCGAGTCACGCCAGGTTGAGGAAGGCGGCGCGCCCCGCACCCAAGTTCCTCCGCCGCAGCCCCATCTGCTGCGGCCGCTCGCCCAGGATTGGCCCAAGCGTGGCACGTCGGCGCATCTCTCCGAGCTGCGTGCGCTTCTCGAAGCCTCGCGTCTCTGCTTCGATGCGTTCGCTGCGCTGCATGATACCCTCGACGCATGGGGCGGCTCCGCTAGCAGTGTGGCCCACTCAGTGGCTGCACAAGCCCAGCTCATCGACGCGCGTTTGCCTGGTCTCCGTAGTCTTCGCTTCGCCGACGGCTCGCCCTGCGCCAGCCTCCCCACACAGGCTTGGCTAGACGCACGTGCGGCATCGCGGACTATTTCCTCTGCGGCAAAGGCACGCGACGCATCCAGCAGCCGAGCCGATGGAGACCCAGCAAGCAGCGCCCCTGTCGGCGTGGCTGGCAAGGCCGCCCACGAAACAGCCGCGATGAACCATCTGGTCGCCAGCGACGCCGGCGCTCCATCCGCAACGACACCGGCCGGAGCGCGCGCGACTTCCGCGCCATCCCTAACGCTGACACCGGGAGCAGGCTGCGCTGAGGCGCTCACCGCCCTCGCGGACCAGGTTGCGCGAGCAGGTGCAGGGGTAGATGCATTCCTCGCCCGTCTCGACTTCGCGGAGTTGCTTCTCGCCCAAGCGCACGCAGCCGCCGCGGCGAAGCCCATCCTTAATGCGTTGCTAGCAGAAGCGCAGGCACGCGCCCTCAGCACCTGGCAGCCCCAACTCGTCGCCCGTCTCCTCCTCGCCTACAGCCGGCTTCCCTAGCGGCCCACGCCAATCCGCGTAAGCGTTCAGGCGGTCCAGAACTGAGCCATCCCCAGGGTGAGCCTTGGGGACGAAAGCCGCGGAAAAATGGGCCTTCCGTGCGCGGACCCACCCACCCCACCATACTTACTCCAGGCCCATTTCCCCGCGGCTTTCTGCGTCTCGAGTTCATGAGGGGATCGCTCAGGGTCCAGATAGCGAAAACCCTGCGGGAAAGAGCCGCGTGGGCGCTGCGAATCCACTTGCCGGCTTTAGGCCACGTTAGGGGCAGAGTGCGGGAGAGGCGTGCGGGATTCACCTTCGAAAGCTCGGGGGCATGCGTGTAAAATGTAAGCGTTCAGGGGGTCCAGAATGCGAAAACGCTGCGGAAAGAAGCAAGTGGGCGCCCTGGCCCCGCTTGCCGGCTTTAGGCCTCCTTATGGGCAGAGTGGGGGAGGGGTTGCGGGATTCACTCCCGTAAACCCGGGGGCATGCGTGTAAAATGGTAAGCGTTCAGGGGGTCAAGAATGCGAAAACGCTGATGGAAGAAGCAAGTGGGCGCTG
>SLEO01000298.1 GCA_007124745.1 Myxococcales bacterium | reverse complement strand
GGAAGGGTGAGAGGCCGCGGGCTTCTAGGGCTTTGGAGCGGGCTTGCTGCAAGGGGTCCGTCGGCACGCCGAAGGGGAGCTTGTCGATGATGACGAGGCGCAGGGCGCGGCCGGGCACATCGACGCCTTCCCAGAAGGTGTGGGAGCCCACCAGTACCGCGTTGCCGTGGGCGCGGAAGCGTTCGACGAGTTCGGTGCGGGGGGCGTCGCCTTGGGCGAGGACTGCGCTGCTGTCGCTACTGGAGAAAGCGCTTGAGCGGAGATGGGCGGCGAGGCGGCGCGTGTGCTCAAGGGAGGTGCAGAGAACGAAGGCGCCGCCGCCGGAGGCCGCGAGCAGCCTGTCGACCATGGCGGCGGAGGCGGACGGGTAGCCAGGCGCACGCGGTTCCGGCATGTCGGCCGGGACGAAGAGGGCGGCTTGCCGGGGGAAGTCGAAGGTGCTTTCGAAGTGCGCGACCTCCGCCGTGGGGCTTAGGCCGAGGCGTTCGACGAAATAGGTGGCCTTGCCGTCGACGCAGAGCGTCGCGCTTGTGAAGACGTAGCTGACGCCCTCGCCGGCCTCCGTTAGCGCATCCAGCGCCTGAGCCGGCGCCAGGTGGCGTGGAGCGCCCGCAGCTGAGTGCGGTGGCGCCATGGCCGCACCCGGTGCGCTTGAACCGGTCGACGGACGGGCGCCTAACGCGGTTTGCGCCTGCGGGGTCGGGTCTGACGATGCGCCCGCACCCTCCGTGGGAGCTTTTACGCGCAGAGCAATTTCGGAACTCGGGTCGCTTAAACGGGCACGCGTTGGGTCGCCTTGCGTGCTTCGGTCTAGGCGCGCTGAGGCTTCGTTGGCTGGAGGTGATTGGCCGGTAACGCACTGGGCTGGGAGGCCTTCGATACTGGCGCCAAGCGCGGGGATTTTCGCGTCAGGGCTCGAGGCTTCTCGGGAGTAGCTGCCCAGGGTGTCGTCGCTGGGTGGGACGGCGCTGTCGCGCAGGCCGAGCCAGGCACTCACATCCGCTGGCGCAAAACCGAGGCGGCGCTCGTCGGCTCGGCCTTCGATGAAGCGCACGGCGCTGTCGGCGGGGTCGCTGCCCGCTTCAAGGGTGACGTCGCCGCCGTCGTCGAGGAAGCGTTCGAGGGCTTCGCCCAGGGTGCGGGCGCGGCGTTGCAGCGGCGCGTGCTCGGGGGCCATCAGCTCACGGGCGGCACCCAAGGCCGCCAAGGCAAGGAGCAGCTTGCGGGTTTCGCTGCGTTCGCGGAGCTGCTGCAATACCTCGGGCCCAAGCGCGTGGCGCATCGCGCTTGCGGACGTCCCCTCGTCCTGGTCGAACGCCGCACGAACGAGCGCGCGCCCACCTTCTTCGCTGGCTTCATTCATGGCGTCGTCCCAGGGGGGCGAGGCTTCCCGGGAGGCGGCGAAAGTGCGCGATTGGTTCGCGACGCCACCGAATCTCAGCGGCGCAGCGGCGCGCGGGGACGCTGTGCTGGAGAAGCAGCTGAAGAACGCGTGGGCCGCCGAGCGTGTGACTTCGGGCAGCAGGCGCGCGTCCGGGGACTCGGCGCGCGCCAGGACACGGCCGGCGTCGAGGGTTAGGCGTTCGATGCTTGCGAGACCTAACTGAAAGCTCTCGGCGCGGGAAATCACCGATTCGAGCTGGTGCGCCTCGTCGAAGATGATGCCGTCAAAGTCGGGGAGGATGCCCCGCCCGTGGGCTCTGCGGCCCGCTTCCGAGGCGACGAAGAGGTGGTGAGTAGTGACGACGATAGCGGCGTCTTCGGCAGCCTTGCGGGCTTTGGTGACGAAGCAGGCGTCGTAGTGCGGGCAGCGGGCGCCGACGCGCGTTTCTGCCGTGCTCATCACGCGGTTCCAAAGTGGGTCCGCCTCGGGCAGGCCGGCCTCCCGTACGTCACCCGTCGCGGTGGAGGCGCGCCAGGTCTTGAGCGCTTCCCAGCCCGGCGCTAGCGCCGCCTCGCTGGCCTCCGCCAGCCCGTAGCGCCGCAAGCACAAGTAGTTCGAAAGACCCTTTAGCGACACGACGCCGAGAGGCCTGCCGAGCGCTGCTTCGAGCAGCGGTACGTCCCGCTCCATCAGCTGGTCTTGGAGGGCACGGCGGCCGGTGGCGATGAGCACGCGTTTCCCGCTCAGCGCCGCCGCGCTGAGGTAAGCCAGTGTCTTGCCGACACCGGTAGGCGCCTCAAGCACCTTCTGGGCGCCGGGGCGAGCGAGAGCCTCGGCCACCGCTTGCGCCATGGCAACCTGCGCCGGTCGTGGCTGGAAGTGCGGGTGCACCCGGGCGAGTGCACCCCCTTCACCTAGAACTGCTGCGATGGGGTCGTCGTGCACGAGGAGGGCTTATGTGTAGTCGTGTCGGGCGCGCAGTCCCACGCCCCGCAGACTTTTGGAGATGAGACGAACCCGCCCGTCGACAGCGAAAGCAGCGTCTCTTGCGCGTCCATCGGGTCAGTACCTGGCGGCACGGGAGCGCACCCTGATGGATTTAGGCCGCAGAAACCAGGCGGCCCGCCCAGAAAATGCCACCCTCGCAGCCAGCATCTGCACCTTCCCTGACGCGCTGAAGCATGGTAGCGCTCCGCGATGGCTGCAATGTCGAAGACTCATCCAGATATTGGATTATTGATCATCCGCGTGGGCTTGGGCATCGCGTTCATCTTTCACGGCTGGCCGAAGCTGGCGGGTGGTTCAGAAGCGTGGACCAAACTCGGTGGCGCTATGGCCAATCTCGGCCTCGACTTTGCGCCCACGTTCTTCGGCTTCGCGGCTGCCGTAGCGGAGTTCGGCGGCGGCATTTGCCTGATGCTCGGTCTCTTCTTCAGACCTGTTACTGCCCTAATGGCCGCGACGATGGGTGTAGCCGTGATCGCCCATCTTAACTGGGGCGATAACTTCATGAAGTATTCCCACGCACTAGAAGCTGCCATTGTCTTCGTCGGGCTCTTCGTCACTGGTCCCGGGCGCTACCGCGTGCTTAAGGCAGTCTAGGGCGCCCCCGGCAGATGATTCCTATCCGCGACAACAATCCGCGGCGTGGCAGCGCGCCGCTGACCTACACCTTCATCGCGGCCAATGTGCTGGTGTTCTTCTACCAGCTGAAGCTTTCGCCAACGGCACTTGAGGCCTTCGTCGCCACTTACGCGGTGATTCCCGCCGCCCTGCGCAGCGATGACCCACCCTACCTCACGGTCCTGTCCAGCATGTTCATGCATGGTGGTTTCGGGCACATCATCGGTAACATGTGGTTCCTCCACATCTTCGGCGACAACGTCGAGGTGGCCCTCGGCAAGGTGCGCTTCATCATTTTCTACTTAGGGTGCGGTGTTGCGGCAGCCTGGGCACAGGTGGCCATTGACCCGACGAGCACGGTGCCGATGGTGGGCGCTTCCGGCGCCATCGCCGGCGTGCTTGCGGGCTACGTCCGCCTCTTTCCGAGCGCGAAGGTCCTCACCGCTGTCCCGATCATCTTCGTGCTCACTTTCATGAACATCCGGGCCTTCTATTTCATCTTTGTGTGGTTTGGGCTGCAGTTCCTGATGGGCATCACCAGCCTAGGCAGCATCGGTAGCCAAACCGGCGGCATCGCGTTTTTCGCCCACATCGGCGGCTTCGTGGCGGGCCTCATTCTGATAACCCTCCTGCGCCGCAGACCCAACGACACTGCCGGCTTCCACCGCCCCGCCACCTTCTAACGCACTGGTTAGTCTGGGCGGAGGCAGGCGTGGGCGGGAGCGTCCGTCGGGGCGCGGAGGCAGGGGGTCCGCAGGGACCGGGCACGCTGGCGTGCCCTTGGGCGCCCCCCACATTTGGGCCCTACGCTCCG
>SLEO01000063.1 GCA_007124745.1 Myxococcales bacterium | reverse complement strand
GGCACGCACTCTCGAGGGCGAGGCGTTGATTGAGCTGCTGCCGGCCGAAGCGGTCCGTCTCTGCGGCCACGATGCGCGTCAGGTGCTCGTGCATGCGCGCGAGATGGCGGCTCTCGCTCGCTGTGCGTGGGTAGGGCAATGGGTCGCTTGGCAGCAGGAGCAGCGCCGCCAGCCGGTCTTCCGCAAAGAAGCTAGCGCAGGCATCCACTTCCGCGCGCTGAAGCATCTGGGTCAGTTCCTTGAGGCGCGGCTGCTTCAGGTTGGCGACCTCGAGCTGGGTGCGCGACAACAGGTCGGGTCCCCACGCATGGGCCGTCTCCGACCAGTTCTCGCCCCCCGCATGCGGGCTCGCGGACCGGGAAAAGGCGTCTTGAGAAGCATCGGACGCTTGCTCCGAAAGGGACCTGGCGAGCGGGCTCGAAAAAGCTCCCAGGGGGGGGTTGGGGGAGGCGTTCTGTGATGGGTCGGAGAACGATGAAGCATCGGTGCCTGGGGAGGCCCGCAGCCCCGATGCTGACGAGAACTGCCGCTGCGCTTCCGGAGCGGTGTGGGTATTGACCGCTAGCGTCCCGCCGCTCGGGCCTTGATCCGGCCCTCCGACGTTCAGTGCGCTCGCTTCGAGCCAACTGCCTGGGCCGAGGCTGCGCAGGAAGGGTTGGGCCCAAGGCGGTGCCTGTTCACGGACGACCCAGCCCTCCGAGCTTTCGCTAAGCAACTGCGGGCCGCAGGTCAGAAGCAAGCGGCAGTTTTCCCGGCCGCTGCTCGCCAGTCGCTGCCCGATCGCCTGCAGGGCGCTTTCCGCCTCGTGGAGGGGGATGAGGTCGGCTACCAACGCGCGCACGCCTCGCCCCCGTCGCCGTCGTGCAAGGCCCAGCGGGTTGAGCGGGCTGCGGTCCCAGAGCACCGCCAGCGCAAGGCCCGTGGTGAGCCAAGCGAGCCCCAGGGTGATGGCGGTGCTCCGGTTGACCAAGCCGGCGGGGGCCCACGCCTGCGCGAACGCGAGCCTGTCCGCGGCAAAGGGCAGGAAGCGCAGCGCGAGCATCACCATCACGCCGGGCACCAGGACCGGCACCGCGCGCAGGAGCCAGCGTAGAAGTTGTTCGCTGGTCGTTTCAGATAACACGGCGTAGCGCGGTGCGTGGGCGGCGCGGGTGCTCAGCAGGAGCGTGCCCAAGAGCGCGAGCAGCGCAAAAGGTAGACTCCACACAAGCGGCGCGTGCCGTTCATCCAGTGCCGGGCTGAGCAACCAGATGAAGCCCGCCGCGCTCGCGCCGAGAGCGAGCAGCGTCGAAGCCGCTGCCGGTACGCGCGTCGTATCCTGGGCGCCGCGCTCGCCGAGCTTGCGTCGCTGCTGGAGCGCCCACCAGGTTTGCAAGCCGCCCCCTGCCATCAGCGCGCAGGCCAATACATCGCTTGTGCGTTGAGAAAGTAGGAACGGCCCCGAACCCAAGAGCTGCTCTAGTGGCCAAGCAGACAAGGCAAGCGCGACAAGGCCGCTCACGCACGCAAGGCCTACCCATAGGGCGACGCGCAGCATCCGGGTTCGAGGCAAGGGAAACAACGCCACCGTAAGTAGGGACGCGCCCACGATGACCGAGAGCATGGGCAGCGATTCGGAAGGGTAGAGCCGGCTGAAGGGTGCCCAGGCCACGAGCCCGAGCCCCAGCCCGAAGGTGCGGACAGGCAGGGAAAAGGGTGCGGCCTCAAGGGCACGCTGCGCAGCCTCCGGGCTCAGCTCGGGCCCGGAGCTGCGTCTGCTGGCGTAGCCCGCGACCTTATCTTGAAGCGTCGTGCGCGCGCCCCAAGACCCAGGTCCCCGGCGTATCGCGCTGCCGCGTGGGCTGCTCTGCCATGCGGGCCTCACGGCGTCGCGCTGGTTGTGGCGCTGCACGCTGACCACGCGCCGCAACCACCAAGCGCTGAGCAGCGGCAGCAATGAGGCCAGCCAGGGCCAGAGGGAAACGGTATACGCCCGCTCGTGCGCTAACAGCACGATGAGCGCCCAGCCCCCCAACACCCACGCTATTCGAACGCGATTCACCTAGCGATTTCCCACCCTAACTCGAAGCGCCGACCTGCTCGGACCGGGCCAGCCTAGCGCCTGCACCCCCCCAAGGCACCCAGCCACCCCCGCAAAACCACCGCCGCCCAATTCCCCGCCCCCGAACGACACGCGCCCCCAAGCGTTCGCAGGCAGGATTCGACGGGGCATCTTCCCGTGGCGCTTCAAGTGGCTACCGTCGGTACGCCTAGTGCCGCGTGGGCCTTCGAACCGTCACCACCTGGCGCTGATGCCGCCGGATATTGACGTGCATTAGGGTGTGCTAGCGGTTCAAGAGGCGAGCTTCTGGCTGATGAGCCGGTTTAGGCTCACGCCGCTCTCGGCGGCGGCGATAGCGAGTCGCCGGTGCGTTTCGGGTGGGATGCGCACCTGAAACTTGCCGCTGTATGCGCGCAGAGCGTGCGGCTCGGGGATAGGCTCACCGCTCTCCGCCATATCCTTGACCACCTCATCGACAGTTCTGCGGATACCTTTCAGCGCCTGATCTTGCGAGGTTGCAAGCCAACTGAGCGACGGGAACTCGGCACAAAGGCCTACGAAGTTCTGGTCCTCCTCGGACCAAGTCACCCGATACGTAAACTTAGCTGCATTCATGGCGACACCCTTCCTTCCGCATGTAACTTGTCGATGGCCGCGAGCACGTAAGCGTTCAGGGGGTCGATAAAGCAAAAACTCGGCGGGAAAGAGCAAGTGGGTGCTGGGGCCCCACGCGCAGCTTTAGGTTTTTGGGGGAGGATTTGCGGGATTCACTCCCGAAAACCCGGGGGCATTTTGGAAAATGCCCCCCTGAACGTTTACACTCGTGCCCTGGCTGCGCGGCTGCCCAAAGAAATGGTCACAAACCTTCTGCAGATGACGAAACCGTATCCCCTTGGGGTTTTGGCGCATCTCTCGAACGAGCTCCGCGATGTGAGCCATATTTAATACTAATAGTGATCCTATAGAAAGCCAAGCGCCCACACGCAAGAAATGCGAGCACCGCGCCGAAAAGCTTGTCGGAAACGTTAGAGTGCAATCTCGGTGACTAAAGTTCCACGGCAACGTCACCGAGGGCGGTGCTTCGGGGCGGCGTTGCGTTGACGTCGGAGAGCCAGGCCCATGCCCCGGGCACGTCGAGGAGGTAGCTGGCGACCACCTCACCCTCGACCCAGGGCGGCATCAGCGGCTGGAACTTGCTCAGGCGATAGCTGGGAAGTTCGCCTGCGACCTCGGCCCAGAGGCGTTCGTTTTCCCAAAACGTAGCGTCTGCTAGCTTGGCGAGGGCTTCGGAGAAGCGGCGCTTGTCGATGTCCTTGGCGCGCACTTTGACCAAGAAGTTGTCGGGGATGACCTTCCAGTTTCCGCCGACGGCTTCAAGCGCATAGCGCGGTAGGCCATCGATAAGACTGTGTCTTTTGCATGGTCGGTTGGCTGCATGTTCTTGAAGAAAGCCTGCCTGGATGCTCTCAAGCCGTATGTGCGTTCGCGAGCCCCGCTTTTCTTGGCACTTCTTCCCGACGCCGATAGGTCAGTTGGGCTGCGTCAAGGCTATCGCGTTCCGGGCAGTCGCCGGGAGTCCAAGTGCCGCTTGGGTATTTAGCCGCGAACCAAGCCGTCCGTGGCTAACGCTTCGGGCGGCTTGGGGCTATACGCAGGTTGCCGCAGGTGCGGCGGCTTCGGGGAGTGGGCGATGTCTGAGGAGGCGAAGGCAAGCATCGAGGGGCTGCGGCGGCGTATTCGCGCGCATGACGTGGCCTACTACGTTGAGGCGGCGCCCACCGTCAGCGATGCGGAGT
>SLEO01000210.1 GCA_007124745.1 Myxococcales bacterium | reverse complement strand
CGCATGCTTCCGTTTCAAGCAGCTCGCGCTTATGCCCCTTGTGGCCCTTCTGGCCTCCGCGCTTGCGACCGCTACCGCTCGGCTTCAGCGCCCGCAGCTTCTTCTGCCATGGCTTGTCTGTCGACGGCGCCATCGACGAGTTCTGCGAGTTGATGCCTACAAGGCGCTCAAACTTGGCCAGCTTGGCCTGAAGCTCCTCAATGACACCCGCCTGTTTCGATATTTCGGCCTCAAGCTCGCGTATCCGCTGGTCTCGGGGACCTTCCGCCACATCCCCTTTCGATCACACCCACGATTGCGTGTCAACCGCTAACTTTCGCGCCCCCCTGAACGGTTACAAGCCAGGAGGTAAGCGTTCAGGGGGTCAAGAAAGCGAAAACGCCGCGGGAAGCAGCAAGTGGGCGCCCTGGCCCCGCGCGCAGCTTTAGGCAAACAATGAACGATTGCAATCATGTCACAGAGGGTTGTCGGGTTTCAAAGTCCTGCTTCTTGACTCTTGAATGTCGTGCTATAAACCTGCCACTCAAATCGAACGGATGGAGGTAAGTGTTTTGGAAAATGCAAAAAAAGATCAGGAAATAAATGACATCTTTGACGTTGTCGAGAGCTTGCTGGAGCTCCGCAGCCTGTCTCCGAGCGCAGCAGCAGCAGCGATGGGAGGTGTCGACGTAGCGCATGCAGATACTTGTCAATGCAGCATGCGCACGCAGGCCTAAATCGGTTAGGGAAAAGCACTTGGGCGTGCCAAGGCGGTCGCGCACTGGTAACGGTTTGGGGGGTCCAGAAAGCGAAAACGCTGCGGGAAGAAGTGAGTGGGCGCCCTGTCCCCGCTTGCCGGCTTTAGGCCAACCCAGAGTCAGAGTGGGGGAGGGTGTGCGGGATTCACTCCCGAAAACCAGGGGGCATGTTGTTAAAATGCCCCCTGAACGGTTGCCATTACAGCGCATACTTTGTCCTCAGTCTTTCTAGCGTGGTCGGATGGTCAGTAGCAGTATCCCCTTTGAAAGGTTTGTGAGACTCCTCCTTGCGCGAGGTCTTGGGCATCTATATTCGTGTGACTCACAGCCCCCGGGACGCGGCGGGATCTTATGGGGCGCGGGTGGCCTCGCTCTCGGACTTGACACGATGGGCCGAAGCGCCTCCTCCGGCGACTTAGATGAGCTGAGGGCACAGGTGTTAAGTGCTCTGCAGACTAGTGTTCAGCGAGACCTGGGTAGGGCTCGACGGTGGTCTCCCTATCTCTCGGACTACGCGGCGACGCTACTTCTTTCCCGCAACTGGGCTCCCCAAGGGAGCGGGTTCTTGCCGTCGCGAATTCCTAGCGCGAAAGCAGTGTGGTATCGGACCAAGCGTTCAGAACTCTTTTTTGGCGCAGCAGCGGTAGTCCAAACTCGAGCTCTTGCTGTAGAGAAGTGTCCCGAGTCGATATCGCGCTTGGTGGAAGACCGAGACTGGCTGATGAAGCATTGGTTGAAGCACCCCGCTTCTACTGTGTTCGGAATCGCGCACGGCGAGTTGGGCGTCGCGTTGGCGCTGCTGAACGCCTATCTCTGCTTAGGCCACACGCCGCCGAGGCCACTGCTGCGGCGTGTCCTTGTTGCTCGCGACGCAGCGCGTGCCCGTGGTCGTTGGCACCCGAGTCAACAGCTCGAGGGGAGTCTCTGCGGGGGAATGGCTGGTGCAGCCATCGTGCTGTGGCTCGCGGGGCATGCGTTCGAAGACTCAAGCATTCTAGACGCGGGACGGCAGCTCGCGCTTCATGCGTGTAGCTATAGGGACCTACCTGATTTGTGTTGCGGAAGCGTGGGGGCGGCGCTCGCAGCGCATCTTTGGACGCTGAAGCAGCCCGATCCGGAGGTGGCGTGCGCAAGGGATGCGGCACTCAACAGTGCTGCCAGGCAGACGCACGCTTTTCCCGCTATCATCGGCCTTTGGAAGGGCCTCACGGGTTTTTCACTCGTGGCACACTTCTCTTGCCAGGAACGGCTTGATTCGCTTCCGAGTCTCGTTCCGGCAACCGTGCTGCGGCATCTTGGCTTTTAGCTAGAAGTATCGACGTTGAGCCTGCCGTCAGTAGAGTGACAATTTGAGTGAGACAACCTAGTCACGTAGGCGGCGGTGTCGAGGTGCTTTTGGCGGTAAACGGCCTCGCAGGCGTCAGGACTCTGGTAGTCCAAGGATGAGTGGAGCCGAGTGCGATGGGCTCGGCATGCGCCGAGTCCGTCGTTTTGCGGACACCCCGCTTTTTGCAGGCGTACAGTCCCTTGGACCCCATGCTTAAGCTGGGCTTTGGCCAGCGTAGAAGCGTTTAGAGGCGCTGGAGGTGGATGCGGGGGGTCAGAAGGGGGTCTTGTTCTGGGGAGGAAGGTCCGCGGTCCGGTGTTGAGCGCTCTTCTTTCTCCTGTGGGGCGCTGGCGACGAAGTCGGAGAAGGCGCGGCGGGAGAGGGCGAAGACGGAGATGAAGGCGCGGACGCGTTCGGCCGTCAGGCCGCCGTCCGACAGTAGGTCCGCCTCCAGGATGGGGTCATTGTGGCCGTCGACGTAGGCGCGGGAGAGCCTGTGAGAGACGTTCCAACGGTTGATGGCTTCGAGGTCCACCCGCGCGCCTGCGGCAGCGAAGTAGAGTTGCAGGTCGCCGTCTTTCAGGTTGAAGAGCAGATAGGTGGCGCGGTCGTCGAGCAGCCGCAGTACGCCGGGCTCGACCTGTTCCACTTCGAGGCTGAGCGAGTCCGCCAATACCGAAAGCTCGCTGTCGGAGAAGGCGCGTCCTTCGCTGCGCTGACTCTGGAAGGATGCAGCGTCAAAGCGGGCGAGGGAAAGGGGTGCGGTGCTGAGGCTTGCGGCGGCATCCGCTGCGGCCCCGGTGGCGGGCGGGCGTTCAGCCGCGGCGCTGTGGCGCTTGAGGGTGCGGTCGCCCTGCTGGCCGTGGGCGCAGCCCATGCTGACCATGCCGACAAGGGTGGCGGTGAGGACGTGAAAAGTAGCCGGGGGGCGATGCAACATGAGCGGGCCTAGGTGTACGTTATCTGCTCATATAAGAATCTCCTTCCGGGCGAAGTTTTGCAAGTGATTTAGGAATGTTTCGTTGTGAGTGGAATGCGTCAGCGTGAGGCAGTGCGACGCGCTTGAACGCGCGTGGACTCAGGGCGCTGCGTCTGACGCAGCGCTCAGGCAAATAACGGCTTCAAGTAGTGGCCCGTGAAGCTTGCGGGGTGGCTCGCCACCGTTTCCGGGGTGCCGCTCACGAGGACTTCGCCGCCGCGGCTACCGCCCTCGGGACCGAGATCGATCAGCCAATCGGCGCACTTGATCACATCGAGGTTGTGTTCGATGACGACCACCGTGTGCCCCTGCTGGACGAGCTGGTCGAGGACAACGGTCAGCTTGCGTACGTCCTCGAAGTGAAGGCCTGTGGTGGGCTCATCGAGGACGAAGAGGGTGGACTTGACGCTCCCCGGATTGAGCGAACGGCCGCGCCCGAGTTCGGTGGCGAGCTTCACGCGCTGGGCCTCGCCCCCGGAAAGGGTGGTTGAAGGTTGGCCAAGGGTTAGGTAACCGAGGCCAACGTCGCAGAGCGCCCGCACGTAGCGGTCGATTTTCGGATGGTTTTCAAAGAAGGTTTTGGCGTCTTCGATGCTTTGCGCCAAGCAATCCGCGATGCTGAGGCCGCGGTAGCGCACCTCGAGCGTTTCGCGATTGTAGCGCGTTCCGCCACACGTCTCGCATTGCACGAAGATGTCCGGCAGGAAGTGCATCTCGATGCGCTTTAGGCCCTGGCCTTGGCAGGCCTCGCAGCGGCCACCCTTCACGTTGAAGGAGAAACGGCCGGGCTGGTAACCGCGGGCGCGCGCCT
>SLEO01000241.1 GCA_007124745.1 Myxococcales bacterium | reverse complement strand
TCCCCTCATGAACTCGAGACGCAGAAAGCCGCGGGGAAATGGGCCTGGAGTAAGTATGGTGGGGTGGGTGGGTCCGCGCACGGAAGGCCCATTTCCCCGCGGTTTTCGTCCCCCAGGCTCACCCTGGGGATGGCTCAGGGTCAGAACAGCGGGTTTAGGGCGCAATTGGGCTATCTGCTGGAAAGTCCTGCTCGGGTGTGGCGTGGGGCTGTGGTTATGTAGTGTGCAGACGGCGAGCGCTTGGGATAACGACGCGCAAGTTAAGGAGTACTTTGTCGGTACGGCGCATCCCCTCGACGCGTACGAACTGCGCCTCGCTTACGACCGCATCGACGTTGGTTTGCCCGGGCGGGTTGCCGTAGGCACACACACGCTTCCGTGGCTAGTCCTGGCGACCAATGCCCACGTGAAGTGGACGTTTCTGGAGCGTGCACGTCTGCGTTTGGCGGTGAACGCCGGCGCGTACCGTCTCAACACCCGATTCGCGCGCTGGATTGTAGGAGACAGCACCCCCGAGGCCGTCATCTACGGCGTTCCGCTAGACCTGTTGGCATCCCACAGTATCACGCCACGTCTGGTACTGAATCATTCGGTGGGATTTGGCTTTTTGGGCATCGACGGGAACCTGCGCAACGGCGAGGTCGGGGGAGTGGCTGCCCGCTCAAACCTCCTTCTACGCACCGGGCTTCAATGGCATGCCGATTCGGTATTTTCATTCACCCTGCAGGTTCGCTACTTAGCCATGCAGGTGACCACCGCCTCCGGCGTTATTACATCGGATATCGACGACCAGACCAGCGTCAACGTTGAAAGCTCTGCCGGGATTTCTAGGCCTCCGCTGCGCGATGCGTTTGGCGTAACACTGATGGCCCATTACTTTTTTGGAACCTTCGGCTTTGCGCTCGGAATCAACTACGGTCTGATTGAAGTGCCTGCCCTAGCCGTTGTCATTCCGACACAACGCATCATTCCCAGCATAGACCTCTACTGGCGTCTTTAGTTTGCCGCGGGGGCGCTTAGCGTTTCGCGCCGCTCGCGTTCCAGCAGGGTGCGCTTCCGGGAGGTGCCCCAGCGGTAGCCCGAGAGGCCGCCATCGCTGCGCAGGATGCGGTGGCAGGGGATGACGACTGCGAGAGGATTGCTGCCGCAGGCGGCGCCGACAGCCCTGACGGCGCCAGGTTGCCCGATAGCTCGGGCGATGTCGCCGTAGGTGGCGGTGGTCCCTGCCGGCACAGCAGCGAGCGCTCGCCACACGCGCCGCTGGAAGGCCGTACCGCAGAGCACGAGGGGCAGATCGGAGGCGAGCCCAGGCTGCTCGACTAGGTCGCATGCCTCGCCAGCCAGCTGTTGAAGACGAGCGCCACCAGCGAGCAGCCGGGCTAGCGGAAAACGCCTCTCTAGGTCTGAAACAAGCTCCCTTGGGTCATCGCCCAAGAGGATGCCGCAGACGCCGTCCTCGGCCTGCGCCACAAGCACCACGCCGAGGGAACACGGCATGCTTTTGAAGCGAATCTCGCCGGTTAGCGCTGTTACCTCATGGAAGTGCGCAGAAGGAAACCCGGTGCCTCGCTCCGCTAAGGATGGGGCAAGGCGCGGATCTCTTCGGTTCGCGGCGGCAGAGGGCAGCTGCATCTTAGGCACCCTGAATGAAGGCCTTGACCTCTGCAAGGCTGCTGGCTCGGAGTTCATCCGTGTTGCCGGTGAAGATGATACGGCCTTCATGCACCATGGCGATGCGGTCGCTGACGGAGAAGACGCTCTGCATGTCGTGGGTGACCACAATCGACGTGATCTTGAGTTTGCGCTGCAGGTCGATGATGAGCTCATTGATGCGGCGTGTGTTGACGGGGTCGAGGCCGGTGGTGGGCTCGTCGTAGATGATGACCTCCGGTGTCATCACGATGGCGCGGGCAAGCGCGACGCGTTTGCGCATGCCGCCGGACAGGTCCGCGGGCAGCATCGCCTCAATGCCCTCAAGGCCGACTTGCGAGAGCGCCTCCGCGACCCGCTCCCAGAGTTCATTCTCGCTGAGCTTGAGGTGTTCGCGCAGGCCGTAGGCGATGTTTTCGCCCACCGACAGAGAATCGAAGAGGGCACCGCCTTGAAAGAGCATGCCGACGCGGCGCCGTACACCGATCCATTCGGCGTCCCGCAGGTTGTCGATGCGCTTCTCATCCAGGTAGATTTCGCCGGAATCGGGCTTGAGCAGGCCGATGAGCATCTTGAGCATCACGCTCTTGCCCTGGCCCGACCCGCCGATGATCGTGAAGGTTTCGCCTTGCTCTATGCTCAGGCAGAGGTCGGTGTAAATCTTTTTGGGCCCGAAGGCTTTGGTCACATGCTCAAAACGGACAAGGCTCACGACCCTTGGTCTATCTCGAAGTCCAAAATTTGGTAGCGCGGAGGTGCGCCGCTGAAGCACGCGCTCACCGAGCCGCTCTCCAGTGCAAGCTCCAGGCAGTCTTCGGGGTCAATGCCGAGGCCGCTAGCAAGTTTGCCCTTGTCGTTGCCGTTAAGCGGTAGCGCGGCAACGGCCTCGAAACTGGCCATCCCCTGGGCCAGCTTCTGCAGGCGGCAGGCGTCGCGCAGAAGGGCATCGCGCCGTTCGGGCACGAACCAGTGCGAAGCCCGCTCCGCCGTGCCGTCATGGGCGCACGCCTGAAGGATGGCCCCAAGCGCCGCACTCGTTGCGGTATGCGCTGCGACCGTGAGTGTGAGGTCCGGCGCGCCGGCCACGCTGCGTGCTCCGCCGCAGCCGCGCACAATGGTAAGGGTTAGCAGGCATGTCAGCAGCGAGCTCAACAGCAATGCGACCCCACCCAGCTGGACGAGGGACCGCCGGGGCCAAGTATCGAGCCGCGAAGCCTCGTAGGCGAGACGATCGCGACTACGTCCCAGCACCTGCGCGAGCTGCTGCCGCTGTCGGCTCAGGAACGTCGATTGACCTAGCGTCATGGTGGGCTCTGGAGCGTCGAGGCTCTTGAGCTCCGCACTGCCGAGCATCGAATCCTCGTCTGCAAGCGGCGAATCCATGCGCAGTGGCCCTCCTGCGGGAAGCGGCGGCGGCACGGACGTGCGGCGTTCGCTCGCTTCTTCTTCGGGGATGTGCTCTGCGCGAACGGTGCGCGCGAAGGGCAGCTGGCTGTTGCGCTTGGGTGGTGGCACGGATGAGCGGGTGACGCGTTTCGCGCGCCCCGGAGGCGAGGAAAGCGAGGCTCGGCGCGCGACGGGCTTGGATGCGGGCCCGTCTTGATACGGGTTCATCGTGCCCAGCATCATCGTGGATTTGACCTCGCGCGGCGCGGCCGCGGCAGTAAGGTCAGCGCCGCAGCGAGAACAATGCGTGCGCCTACTCAGATTGGGCGTCCCACAGGCGGGACAAAAAGCCTTCGGCTCATTGCCATCGGACACAAGCATTCTCCCGGGAGTCCAGCGTCCAGGACGGACGCGTCTCTCACCCTTGGTACCAAGACTAAGCCAAAGACCTTCGAGCTGTCGAGGTTTTGCGCACTTGAGCTGCGCGTGACCGGGCGGAATGCGTCGCTCACCGCAACGGCGGCGTGGTTGACCGTGGTTAGCTCCGCGCCTACTCTCTCCCGGCGCGGGACCCGGCGAAGCGCCCGCCTGGGAGGTCAACAAGCCTCCGCCTAGGACCATAAGGTGAGTCAAGATCGTGAGTTTTGAGCTAGATCCATCGCGAGAAGCGCGCTTCCAAACGATTTTGACGCGCTACGCCAAGTCCCGGGCGGCGTGCATCCCTCTTTTGGCGCTGTGCCAAGAGCAAGCAGGCTGGATCTCGCCGGAAGTCGTGGATTACGCGGCACGCAAGCTCAACCTCACCACAGCGGAAGTGAAGGGCGTGGCCACGTTTTACACGAGCCTGCACCAGCGGCCGATGGCGCCGAACGTCGTGTGGGTGTGCCGCACACTTTCCTGCGAGCTGCGCGGGGCCGGGCTGATTCAGGAATGCCTTGAAGAGCTCCTCGGCTGCAAAACCGGCGAAACTAGCGCCAACGGGAAGTTCACGCTGCTGAAGGCTGAGTGTTTGGCTGCCTGCGGTGAGGCGCCGATGATTCAGGTCAATGACCAGTACTACGAGCGGCTGACGCCGGAGGCGCTGGCAAAGCTTATCGATGAGCTCGACCGCAAGACGGCGCCGGGACAGGTGGCGGCTATCGGGGGTGCAGTCGCGCCGGATGTTGCGTTGAGTGATGTGCGTTTGCGCAAAGCAGGGGGAATCTAGCGCGATGGTCTTTACGGGTGCTTTTGGTGAGCCGATTCTTACAAAGCGCTACGGCGTCCCCGACAGCCACACGCTGGCGGTGGCGAGCGAGTACGGCGCTTATGATGTGCTGCGGCAGGTGGTGGGCAAGCGTGAGCCGAAGTCGATTATCGACGAGGTGAAAGCCTCAAACTTGCGCGGTCGCGGCGGTGCGGGCTTCCCGATGGGCATGAAGTGGGGGTTCGTGAACCCGCAGCCCGGCCAGGAGGTCTACCTTGTAGTGAACGCGGACGAGGGTGAGCCCGGCACATTCAAGGACCGCACGCTGATGGAGAACGACCCGCATCGCATTGTCGAGGGTTGCATCCTGGCGGCCTACGCTTTGGGCGCCAAGCGTGGCTACATCTATGTGCGCTGTGAGCTTGCCTTAGCGATTGAGCGCCTTGAACATGCGATCGCCGAGGCTTACCAGGCGGGCTACCTCGGACGAAACGTCGCCGGCACGGATTACGCGTTCGACCTGCACGTGCATCTCGGGGCGGGTGCCTACATCTGCGGTGAAGAGACCGCGCTGCTCAACAGCCTCGAAGGCTTTCGCGGTGAGCCGCGCCTAAAGCCGCCATTTCCCGCGGTCGCGGGCCTTTTCGGCATGCCCACCGTGGTCAACAACCTCGAGTCGATGGCGCACATCCCGGACATACTGGAGCGCGGCGGCGCGGCCTGGTCAGCACTCTCGCGCCTTGAGCAGGACGGCGGCGTTCGCCTCTACGGGGTGAGTGGTCATGTCCGGCGCCCGGGAATTTATGAGGGCCCCGTAGGACTGACGCTCAACGAGGTCATCTACGAGCTAGGTGGCGGGCTTCTTCATCCGGACCGCGAACTCAAGGCGGTCATCCCCGGCGGCTCGTCGACGCCAGTCCTGCGGCCCGGCGATATAGTCGATGCGCCAGACGAAAAGCACCCGCTGCACCGGTGGCACGGCAAGTCGCATCTTGACGTCTGCATGGGCGTCGACACGGCTAAAGCGCTTGGAACGATGCTCGGCACTTGTTGCGCCATCGTGATGGACAGCAGCGTCAGCATGGTCGATGCCGCGCGTAATCTGATGCGCTTCTACAAACACGAGTCCTGCGGGCAGTGCACGCCCTGCCGCGAAGGCACCGGCTGGCTCGTAGACGTCCTCGACCGCCTCTGCGACGGCGAAGCCAGCGAAAAGGAAGTCGACCTGCTGGTGGAAATCGCCGGCAACATGATGGGCAACACCATCTGCGCCCTAGCAGACGGCACGGCGATGCCCCTGCTCGGCATGATTCAGAAGTTCAGCGAAGACTTCTACGCTGCCGCGCACAAGCGCCCGCGCACCCAACTGCACGACTCCTGGGCGCAGACCCTGGCGAGCTAGCGTGTCTTCCGGGACGCCTTGGCCAGCGCGTATGAGCCAAGAAAGAGACACGCCGTTCAACTGTGACCTGCGGCAGTGCGGTCGCGCGCGGGCTTGGCGGTGAGCGTAGTGGCGGGACGGGCACACGAGGACCTGGCGCGCTCTCGGGCGCCGTCCCAACCCAGCCAAGCCCCACGCTACAAATGACCAAGTGCGACTAACTTTCGGGAAACCCGAGGACCCCGTCTAGCCGCTGCCCTCGGGACGCCACCTAGGGCGTTCACTAGGTCTAGCCGGCTTACGATGCGCCGGGGGGCGAGTTTTGCGGCGGCAGGGCGAGAGCGCGTCTGCTAAGCCTTCTGCCCATGGAAAGCGCGTCCACGATGTTGCCAGGACTGGCTTGGCTGGTGCTCGCGAGCCTGACGCTTTTGACGGCAGTGCTGACGGTCACGAGCCGCAGCCCGCTGCGGGGCGCGTGCGCTCTGCTCGCCCACATTGTGATGCTGTCCTTGTTCTTTCTGGCGCTGTCCGCGGAGTTCCTCGCGGTGCTTCAGGTTCTGGTGTACGGCGGTGCGACGGTGGTCTTGTTCATCTTCGTGATGATGCTGCTCGGTGGCGAGGCGCTGCCGCCGCCGTTAGCACCGCGGCCCCGCTGGCGCATCGCGCTCTTCGTCGCGGCAGGGGTGATGCTTGGCGTGACGCTAGCGGGTGCTTTCGTGGTCGCGGCGCTGCCCGTGAGGCCGGAAACGCCCGCCGGTTTCGGGACAGTGGCCAACGTCGGCGGCAGCCTCTTCCGTGAACACTTCATCGCATTCGAACTTGTCGGCATCTTGCTGACCGCCGCGATGGTGAGCGCGATAGCCATCACACGTTCCCGCGGCTGGCATGAGCTGCCAGAGGCCTCGAAAGCTTCCGTGACGGATGGCGAGGTGGCTGCGGCTAGCGCTCTCGAAGGGCAACCAGGATGATGCACGCGCCTACCGAAGCCTATCTCGTGCTCGCCGCGCTGATATTTTCAGTCGGCGCCACCGGCATCGTGCTCCGCAGGACGATGCTGGTGCAGCTCATGAGCCTCGAACTCATGCTCAACGCCGCGAATCTCGTACTCATCGCCGGCAACCGCGCCTGGCCCGGGGCGCCTTCCGGCCAGGTGCTCACGTTGTTGGTGCTCGCCATCGCCGCAGCAGAAGCCGCCGTAGGCCTAGCCCTCATCATCGCCTTCTACCGCATCCGCCAAACAAGCGCCGCCGACGCCGCCTCCATCCTCCGCGCCTAGACGTGGCATGCTCTGGACGACGTCCAGGTCAGAAGCGCAAGAACTCAGAATGCGGTAGTTGTGGGCACTGCGTCGTCCCAACGGAACGGGGTTTTCGGTACACAAGGGCACGTTACCGTGCGGTACAGCTTGACGAAGTCGCCGTTTGCAGGAGGCTTCTCTAGTTTATTCTTCTGAGCGTGACGGGGGTATAGGTGAATGTCACGTTGGCGACTTGGGTTGCGTTTGCGCTGACGGTGTTTTTGTTTAGCGCGTTGCCGGGCCCGAACATTACTTATGCGCTCAATCAGGGGCTGCAGTTTGGGTTTCGGGGGGCTGTGCGCGGCTGCTCGGGGTCGATGTTTGGACTTGGCCTTCTGATTCTGGGGTACGCGTTGGGGTTGGCGGCGCTGCTTCGGGAACACGCAGGCGTAATTCCCTTGATGCAGCTGCTCGGTGGCCTCTACCTTGGGTGGCTCGCCTGGCGCAGCATTAAGCCCGCTCGCGGCGGTCAGATAGAGGTCGCTGAGACACCAAGCGGCCGAGCCATGCCCCAGGCGCGGACGCGTTCGCGCTTTCGCGATGGGCTTTCGGTGGCGCTATCGAACCCTAAGGTGCTGCTCTTTATCGCGTCGGTGTTTCCGGGGTTTTTGCTTGCGAATCGCGAGGCCGGGCCGCAGCTTCTAGTGCTCGGTATCACCTGGGTCACCATCGATTTCATTTGGCAGCTCACCTATGCGGGTGCGGCGGGGTCGCTCCGGCGCTGGCTCTATAGCCCGCGGGGCCGGACGCTCGTCTCCGTCGGCACCGCCTCACTGTTCGGCTTTTGGGCCGCTAGCCTCATCGTCGAGGCCCTCGCCGACATCCTCCCGGCTGGCTAGCGCTCCCCTGCGGTAGGGAAGCGCTTGCCTGAGCATCTCCGCTTGTGTTTGCAGGCCTAGGTGCTCTTGGGCGAAGGCTCGGGCGGCGAGCCTGTGCAGGTCTGGGTCGCGGAACCAATAGGCTGCGCGCGTCAGGGTCGGAACGAAGCCACGTTTGATCTTGTGCTCGCCCTGGGCGCCGGACTCGAAGCGCTTGATACCGTTGGCGAGACCCCATTCGATGAAGGCGTGGTAGCAGAGCTCGAAGTGTAGGTGCTCTTGCCCGCACAGGCTGCCCCAGTAACGGCCGAAGAGGGCGCCCTCGGCGACGAATGCGAGCGCTGCGGCTTGAAGCGTGCCGGCATCGTCGCGGGCTGTGGCCACGCGCATCGCTGCGCTGAAGTGGGTGCGCCAGTGGACAAAAACGCCGGGAGGCAGGTAGGCCGGGGCGCCCCGCTCGGCGCAGGTGTGGTGGTAACAGGCGTAAAGACGCTGCCAATCCTCGTCGCTAAGCTGTTCGCCAGACTCGACCGCCAGCGCGAAGCCTTGCGACTGAGCAAGCTTGCGTTCGCGACGCACCTGCTTTCGATGTCCCGAGCGCATGGCCGCAAGGTGTTCCTCGAAACATGTCCAGCCCCGGGATTCGAAGTGAAACTGAAGGCCGGAACGTAAGGAAAAGCGTCCAGAATCGCGCGCAACTTCTGCCTCCGCTTCGCTGAGGTAGAGCAGTTGGATGGAGTGAGCGCCCGTCTCGTCCGCCAGTTGAAAGAGGGCAGGTTCGAGTGCGGCGAAGCCCTCCGCCAAGGGAAGCTGGCCGGTCCAGCGCGCGGTTGTCGCTGGCGTGAACGGCACCATCGCCACGAGCTTGGGGTAGTATTCGCGGCCGCTGCGCTCCCAAGCGTCCGCCAGGCCCCAGTCGAAGATGTATTCACCGTAGCTGTGCGTCTTCAGGGTCAAGGGTAGGGCGCACGCGGTCTTGCCTTGTGCCTCAATGGTTAAGTACAGCGGGGCTAGTCCTCGCTCAGCCGTCACGGCGCCGCCGCGCTCTAGCGACTTCAGGAAATGGTAACGGTTGAAGGGATCGTCCGCCCGGACCGAGGCGTCCCAGGTTTCGGCAGTCGTCTCGTCGAGCGAAGTCAGTATCTTGTGGACGAGGGTCATCGTTTTTCGGGGCAGTCACGCGCAGCCGCTGCGCTGCTCCTACCCGATGACCTAGGGTCGTTCCAGCGCCTGCAGGCGGTCTTAACGCAGTCTTGCGCGGCCTGGGCGCCTTCAGCGCTTGCGTTATGGGGGCGCTCTGGAGCATAACGGCGCCCATGCTGGGGCTCTCCTGGCAACTTAGTGCGCTTGCCGATGGCTGATTCTTCCCTCACCGCCTGCCTGCTTCCCTGGATCGTCGCCTTGCCTGCGCTCTCCGCGCTCTTGCTCGGCTGTTTGCGCCGCAAGCTCGGTGCGCAAGGTGCGGCGCTCTGGGCCAACGCCACCTTCGTGGTGGGATTTGTTCTCGTGGTGGTGGCTGTGGCCGGCGCGGTGAGCGGTGGCACGCTGACGACGCACGACTACGTGGTCGGCACCTGGCTACGCCTCGGTTTCGGCGCGACGCCGGATGCTATCGCCTGGCACCTGCGGCTCGACGCGGTTTCCGGCGTTTGGCTCCTCATCATTCAAGGCGTGGGCGCGCTCATCGCGCTCTTCAGCGCGGGCTACATGCGCGACGACCCGTCCGTCGGCCGCTTCTTCGCGCTGCTCTGCTTCTTCCTCGCGGCGATGAATACGCTGGTGCTCGGCGCTAACCTGCCGACACTCTTCCTCGGCTGGGAAGCGGTGGGCCTTGCGTCCTACTTGCTCATCGGCTTCTGGTTTCGGCGGGATGCGTACGCCCGCGCGGCGCAGAAGGCGTTCGTCGTCAACCGCATCGGTGACCTTGGCCTGCTCTTCGCTCTCTTCACCGCTTACTTCCTCTTCAAGACCGTTGACCTCGACGCGATCATGCAGTCGCTGCCCTCCGCCGGCACACGGACGCTCGTCATCGGTTCCTGGCGCTTCGACGGCACGCAGGCGGTGGCGGTCATGTTGGTAGGCGTGATGCTGGCGGTGGCGGGCAAGAGCGCTCAGCTCCCGCTTTCGGGCTGGCTGCCAGATGCGATGGCGGGCCCCACGCCCGTCTCCGCGCTGATTCACGCCGCGACCATGGTCACGGCGGGCATCTACCTTGTGGTGCGCTTTGCGCCCGCCTTCGCCCTCGTACCGAGCCTCGCTGAGGTGTTCGCGCTGCTCGGCGCGCTGACAGCGCTTTTCGGCGCGACGGTGGCCCTCAAGGCGACGGGGCTCAAGCGCGTGCTGGCCTACTCCACCATTTCGCAGCTCGGCTTTATGGTTGCGCTCGGCGCCTTGGGGGCGACGGGCGCCGCTGTTTTTCACGTCTTTACGCACGCCTTCTTCAAGGCCCTGCTCTTCTTGTCGGCGGGCGGCCTGATGCACGCGGCGCACGCCGACAGCGACCTCGCGCTGACGCCGAACCTGAAACTCAAGCGGCTGGCGCCTCTCGCCCACCTGGGCCTCGTGATCGGCTTCGCGGCGCTCGTAGGTATCCCGGGCTTCAGCGGCTTTTTCTCGAAAGAGCTGCTGCTCGGTGCCGCCTTTGCGGAATCGGGGCGCCTGAGCACTGGCGTGGCTGTCTTTGCGCTTTTGACGGCGGCCTCGGTGTGCACGGCCTTCTACAGCGTTCGTGCTTACCGACGGCTCTTTTCGGTCGCAGGACCCGCGGCGGCGGAGGCAGGTGCGGAGGTGGGCGCGGCCGATACGTCCGCCGCACTCAGCGCGGATGTTCACGAGACGGGTCACCACAGCGCGGAGGGATGGCAGGAGCGTCTCGCGCTTGGCGCCCTTGCCCTCGGCGCGCTGCTGGTCGGCTGGCTTGAAGGTCATGTCATCGGCCTACCTTTTCATGCCTTCCACACCGTACTTGGTCTGACGCCCGACGCTGCCCACGCTTGGCAGCCCCTCGCGGCAGGACTTGGCGCCAGCATCATCGGCGGCGCTGTGGCGTGGTGGGTCTTTCGGCCGCGGCAAGCCCACGTCGCGACTGAGACGGCGAGCGCCGGTGGTGTCACGGCCGCGTCTGCTACGGCATCTGGGGCTGGCGCGCTCGGTTGGTTGGGCGCACGCGCTGGCGGTGAGTGGGGCCTTGTCACGACCTATCGCGGGATTGACGCCGGTGTTGCGTCGCTGGCCCGCGCGACTGAGGGTATCGACAGCACCGTGCTCGTCGAGGGGCCGCCCGCTGCAGCAAAGGTTGCACGGTTTTCTCTAGGGTCGGTCTCGCGTCGCTTTCAGACCGGTGACCTCCGCGACACCCTGGGCTGGATGTTGCTCGGCTCGACGGTGACCGCGCTCTGGCTGCTTTGGCCGAGTGCGAGCTTCGAAGCTGAGGTGGTTGGGAGCGAGGTGCGTCTGCGCGCCCGCGAAGGGCGAGGCTACGCCTATCAATGGCATGTGGGTGCCGCCGGGGAAGACGCAACTGCGTTTGGCGACCCATCGTTTGCCCAGACGCGTTTCCGGCCGGACCAACTCGTTGGTATCGCGCTGCACCTGGTCTACCGCGGCGAGGTTGACGTCTTAACCTTTGACGACGCTGAGTTGATGGATGGCGTGGCGCTTCCGACCCACGCGCTGCGGGGTTTCTGGTGCAAGGACGCAGGCGCCTGCCTGCCGCCGGCGCTCGTCTACCGTGACGGCGGCGCTTGGATCCTGCCGAATGACGCGCGCGTCGAGGTGAACGGGCGCGTGCCACCCGTGGTGGGTCAGCGACTTCAAGTGGGCGATGCACTCAATATCGGCGTGATGACCGGCAAGGTTCAAGGGCTGGTCGAAGCAGGGCTGACGGTGCGCGGGCCGCTGCCGATCACCCGTAGCAGCCACCAACGTATCGCCGTCGATGGCCTTGTTGCCCCGGAGGCGACGGGGCCTTCGGGTGCGGTACGGCTACCGACGCAACGTGCGCAAGCCCCGCTTCCCCCACGTGACGCGCCAGCTTTGGACCCAGCCGCTGCAGAGCCGCCGTCACCCCTAGGCGACAACGAGGATAACCTGTGAGTGTTGTGTTTTTAGTGGCGCCCCTTCTCTTGGGTCTAGGCCTTGCCTTGGTCTCAAGCCGGACCGCGCGGGCGGCTGTTGCGCTCGGCGCGGCGAGCACCTGGGTGCTCGCGGTCTACGCGCTCGCGTACCCGGCGCGTTTGCTTTTCGTGCCTACCAACCAGGCCTGGCTGCCTTCGTTAGGCATCTCGCTGCGACTTTCGGCGGATAGCGCGGCGCTGATGCTGGTGGCGCTTGCAGCCACCATCGGCGTCGCAGTGGTCGCTCTGGGCTGGCGCACGCTGGGTGTGTCCTCGGAGCGCGGACGCGCTGCTGTGCTCGGTGGAACCCTGCTAGCAGCGTCAGTGAACTTCCTGGCCCGGGACGCGGTGCTCTACTACGCCAGCTTCGAGGCTGCGATTTGGCCTGCGCTTGCTGTGCTCTTCCTGCGGGGGCAATCCACGGAAGCTTCCTCTGGGAGCGAACCTGCTGCGGCGGGGCCCAAGGTCGCGCTGCGTTTCTTCCTCTACACCTTCGCTGGCTCGCTCTGCATGCTGCTGGCGTTCGTATACCTGTCTTGGCGGCACCAGTCGCTTTCCGGGGGTGCGCTGACTTTCGACTTGGCCGCGCTAAGCAGCACAGTGTTGCCGCTGGGTGAGGCGCGTTGGTGCTTCCTCGCCCTCTTGGCGGCGTTCGCTATCAAGCTGCCGCTTATCGGTGTGCACGGTTGGCTGCCGCGCACTTACGCGGAAGCACCCGCGGGTCTAGTCGCGCTGCTTACAGGCCTGCTGAGCAAACTCGGCGCTTATGGTCTCTTTCGCATCGCCCTGCCGCTCTTTCCGGCCACCGCGCATCGCTTCGGGCCGAGCATCACGATCATCGCGCTTGTGGGCTGCCTCTACGCCGGCGTGTGCGCGCTGCGCTTCAAATCTTTGCGCCTGACGCTGGCCTACTCGTCGGTGGCACATCTCGCCCTTCTGCCGCTAGGGCTCTTCTCGATGGAACCGAGCGGCCTCGAAGGCTTCATGCTGGCCATCGTCGCCCACGGCCTCAGCGCGAGCGGGCTGTTCCTGTTGGTAGGCTGGCTCGAAGAGCGCGCTGCCGGGCTGAACGACGGCGAGCTCTCCAGCGACCGGCCCTGGGGCCTGGCTAGCGTCATCCCGCGCTTTGCGGTGCTCTTTGTGGCCTTTACCCTTGCGAGCCTTGCGCTGCCGGGCACCCTCAACTTTGCCGGCGAGTTCTTGCTCTTCCTCGGCGGCTTTGGTTCCAGTGCGCTCCACCCGTGGTCACGCTCCTTTGTGCTGACGGCACTGGTGAGCGTCGTGCTCGGCGCCGCCTACGGGCTTGGGCTCGTGCGCCGGGTACTCTTTGGCGAGCCCCGCAGTGGCAGCGTACCGGCGGCGGAAGACGGGCGGTCCCATGACCTGGCCGGTCCGCAGGCCTGGGGGTTCTGGGCACTTTTTGCGGTGATTGTGGCGCTAGGCTTTGTGCCCCATGTGCTGCAGGGTCCGCTGAAGGCGGACCTGACGGTTTACCGGGACGATTTCCAGAGCCGGCTTCAGTCGACCTATCTCAGCGACGAAGCGCGGCTGCTTGCCCGCCGCGGAGGTTCGGATGTCCGTTGAGCTAGCCCACGCATTTCCGCTGATATTTGCCGGCGTGGCCGGCTTGCTGCTGCTGGCCGTTGACATGTTCTCCAAGGAGCGGCCCGCCCTGCCGGAGCTTGCGGCGGCGAGTGCGCTCGTGACCCTCGCGCTCTCGGTAGTGGTTCGGGTGCTCTTTTCGTCTGAGGCTGCCGCCGCGCCGGGCAGCCTTGGAGGCGTTGCATTAAGCGACCACTTCGTGTCCGACCATGCCGCGTTGGTCGCGGACCTTGCCATCGGCATCAGCATAGTATTCGCGGCGTTGCTTGGGGGCCGCTACCTGCGGGTACACCGCATCGAGCGCGGCGAATACTACGCGCTGCTCCTATTCGCCCAAATCGGCGCGATGGTCTTTGCCCGGGCAAGTTCGGGGCTCGGCTTCTTCGT
>SLEO01000102.1 GCA_007124745.1 Myxococcales bacterium | reverse complement strand
GAATCAGTTTGAGCAGCGCTTGTGACTCGGCAAAGCGATTCCACTGAAACGGCATTCACTATGCCTCGAGAGAACTTATCGTACGCTGTTGCAACCTCACGACAGAGCTGCCTGGCATCGCCCACTGAAAGGCTAGTTATCGACTGGCTGGGCGCGACGCTAGTGGCAATACGCGTGTCGAGTCCATCGTCAGATCCACAAGCCAAGGCTAAGGAAACGAGCGCATACAAAGCGATCATATGTGTGTGACGCTGCGCATATAAAGCATTCATTCATACAGAATGCGACACGTAAGAGTACGCAGTCAATGGGTCTAGCGTTGAATAATTAGAATACGGAATGACGTCGGTCGTGGCATGTTCTCGTACGCGACCACCTCCGAATCGCACGAGCAACGACAAGCCTTGATGCTCTCAGTCCGCGGGATTCATAAGCACACGTAGTTCGTCGTGGGCTCAGGGGCGTTCTTCGCTTCGCATGCGAGCGATGAAGTCGGGGGGGCAAGCGAATTTGCGTGCCAGGGGCGAAGCCGCCTCGATGACACGCCAGAAGGGTGTGACTGTGTCGAGCGATTGGCCTGTCACGTGCGCTTCCCAGGCAGCCTCCGCCACGATCCGCAGGAAAATGCCCGTCGTCAGTGGGCAGGTAACATCAGCGCCCGCAGGCTGGGCCAGTTCAAGTCGCAGGTGCGCAACGCTGCCGCACTCGCCAGACGGAATAACGCGTATTCGGGAGTCGAGTTCAAGCGGGGTAGAGATGTACATCCGCATCCCGGCCTTCATGCCTGCGGCATCCTTATCGAGCATCTTGATCTGCGGCATCCGCTCGCAGTGCAGCTTGTCGTGCCAGGCTTTCATAGTCGTTCCTCCTCTGCTGCTGAGTCCTAGAGGGGAGCCGCATGGCATGGCACCCCCTGAGACATTACGGTTGTGCATCGAGAGTGCGCTAGGGCCTCTGCTACGGTGTATCCCCAGAGTGTTCCTATGAAAGCTGCTTGCAGTCGGCGTTACGGTCCACCTTCGGTCGTCACATTGAAGGACCTGCCCGACCCGGTTCCGAAAGCGGGTGAGGTCCTCGTACGCATCGAAGCGGCGGGCGTGACGGTAGGTGATGCACGCATTCGCGCTGCCAGGGTCCCGAGGGGGATGGGGCCGCTTATCCGGATTGTATTCGGACTGACTGGGCCGCGGCGTCCTGTGCTTGGGCGCGAATACGCCGGCCGGGTCGCGGCGCTTGGGACGGGAGTCAACCAGTTTAAGGTGGGTGATGCTGTGTTCGGCATTACCGAGGGGATGCGCCTTGGGGCCCATGCTGAGTTAGCTGCTCTTAAGGCCGACGGTTTGATTTTCCGGCGCCCGGAGACCCTCAGCATCCCCGAAGCGGCTACATTCTTCTTCGGAGGGCTCACGGCGGCGGATTTTCTGCTCGACCAGTGCGCGCTCAAAGCGGGCGAGCGGGTGCTCGTCGTCGGCGCGACGGGCGCGGTCGGCTCGGCTGCGGTGCAGCTTGCCCGTTACCGAGGCGCGCACGTCACGGCGCTGACGAGTGCAACCCATCGGGATCTGGCGCGTGAGCTCGGCGCGCACGAGGCCAGCGACTACAGCGATGCCTTGCCCAAGGGTCCCTTCGATGTGATTCTCGACGTGCCTGGCTTGCTGCCCGATGCGCGTGAGCGCCTGGCACCGCACGGACGCCTCGGTCTTGTGACGGCGACCCTCGGTCAGACGCTAGCCGCCACCCTGTGGCCGCGCCGCGCTGGCAACAAGCGGGTCTGCGCAGGCATCGTGAAGGAAACGCCCGCAGCCTGCGCCCGCCTGCTCGCGCTCCACACCGCGGGCGCTTATCGGCCGCTGGTGGGCGACACGTTTTCCTTCGCAGACATCGCGCGCGCCCACGCGCTGGTCGACAGTGGCCACAAGCGCGGCAGCGTTTTAGTTCGCATGGCGTCGACCGATGAGGCGTCGACCGATGAGGCGTCGGCCAAGGCGGCGCCGAAGTAAACAGGTCGGTACAGGCGTCGGTCGGAAACGCTTGAAGGGGTTCAGCCGCCTGCTCTGTTCTGCACAGAGCCGGGAGTTCTGGTAGAGGAGGAGGGTTAGTCAGCCAAAAATAGCCATACAGGCGGAGGAGCGTACATCATGAAAGGTCTTACCCCCTACCTACAGGTCCTGCGTTCTGGCGATGCCATCGCTTGGTACGAGCGTGTGTTCGGCGCCAAGGAAGTACGCGCCCGGTTGGTGGCCGCCGACGGGACGTGCATGAACGCTGAAATCGAGATTGAGGGCGACCGGCTGATGCTCGCCGACGCGATGCCGAACATCGGCTCGAAGAGCCCTGCAGAGCTCGGCGGAACGTCCGTCGTTTTGAATGTGCATGTCGCTGACGCTGACGCGGTCTTCAAGCGCGCACTCGATGCGGGTGCGGAGGAGGTCTTTCCGCTTGCCAACCAGTTCTACGGAGACAGAGCCGGCCGCGTACGCGACCCCTTTGGCCACCACTGGATTATCGCCACCCACCAGCGAGACGTGCCCGAAGCAGAGATGGTCGCCGCCTTCCACGCGCTGTTCAGCGAGTAGCCCAGAACGGTACCACGCCGCGCGCTACCAATTCCGCTTTGCGCGGTGTTTTCAACGCTGTGACGCTGTAACTGTTCCCGGGGGCATTGTGCACGCATTCCCCCGGGTTTTGGGGAGTGAATCCCGCAAACCCTCCCCCCAAAAACCTAAAGCTGCGCGCGGGGCCCCAGCACCCGCTTGCTCTTTTCTGCAACGTTTTCAACTTTCCGGCCCTCTGAACGCTTACGTGACGCTAAGCCGCAATAACCGGCACAACCGTACCGGGGCCTGCGGTACCTTGTCACTGCGAGGTCGTGAACAAAGCCGCTGCGCGCAGAGCCCTAGGTGGGGACCCAAACTGATTCGAGACCGCCATCCGTGCGGGCGACTGACTTGAGCGCCACAGGTTTGTTTGTGGGCCTTCCTTTAGGCACGGGCGTGAGGCACCATGTTTAGGTGAGGGTCGCGACGCTTCAGCCTCTTGCTTTGATGCGTTTAGCGCCGCTGCTCGTGGCCAGCTGCGGCTTTATTGGCTACGAGTCCCGCCCGCCGGACCCGTCGGCAACCGTCAGTTCGGAGACCGAGACTGAGATAGCGACGGTCACGGAAGCGCCAGCACCGACTCCGCTAGCTGAAGAGCCGTGCGCCTCCTTTCCATTCGGCGATGGGCGCGAGGGTAGCTTCATCGTGGCCGCCGGTGAGACACGCATCGTCAATGAACACTTCCCTGTCACTGACCACCTGTCTGCCGGTGCGGTTGTCGTCGACCTGCAGACCGACGTGGAGCTCCGCGTCGGCTCCACGCTTCTATTTTGGCAGACACGCCTGCCAAATACCGAGTTGCGTGGCATCGACGACGATGAGCCCTTGCCGCCGGTAGGTTACTTCGAGACTCAGCGCGTCGCCGACGTGCTCGAGGGAGGTCTCGTGCAGTTGTGCTCGCCTCTGCTCAATAGCTACGCGCTAGGCGCCCAAGTGCTGAGAGTCCCACAGTTTGAGTCGCTTGACGTGCAGGAAGAGGGGACGCTTACGGCGCCTGCCTGGAACGGCGGCGCGGGTGGTGGTGTCGCCGTGATGGTGGCCGGTGACTTGAAACTCGATGGTACCTTCACCACCACGGCGCTCGGGCTTCGCGGGGGCTCGTTCAACAGTGAAAGCGAACCCACTTGTGAGGGAGGTCACACGGGTGAAGGCCTCACCGGTGACTTCTCACCAAACGCACAAGGTCCACAGAATAGCGCCACCGGAGGCGGTGGCGGTAGCTGCCACAACAACGGGGGTGGTGGTGGGCGCGGCGCTGGGGGTGCTGGGGGCAGTGGTGGTGTGTGGGGCG
>SLEO01000364.1 GCA_007124745.1 Myxococcales bacterium | reverse complement strand
TCTGGGAACCCATGGGCGTGGACTGGCGCATCGGCCTCGGCATCATCTCCGCCTTTGCGGCGCGGGAGGTGTTCGTCTCAACTCTCGGCGTGGTGTTTGGCCTGGAGAGTGCGGACGAAGAGAGCGGTGCCCTCCGCAGCCAGCTCAGCGACGCCCGCACCGCCCGGGGCGCGCCTTTGCTGACGCCAGCAAGCGGCTTGGCGGTCATGGTATTTTTCGTCCTAGCCTGCCAGTGCATGAGCACCCTTGCCGTCGTGCGCCGCGAGAGCGGAACGTGGCGCTGGCCCGTCATCATGTTCACCTCGATGACGCTGCTCGCCTACGCGGCGGCCAGCCTCACCTTCTGGCTGGTGAATCTCTTCACCGCAGCGTGACTTTGCCGATCCAGTGCGCACCGCTCTGGGAGGCACCACTAAGCTGGGAGCCGCTCCGCGAAGACATGCCCGGCGGCACCGAGTCGCGGCTTCCTCGACGGGGCGCGGCCGCCGGTAGCGGCTCGCCTTCAAGCTCGAAGCCAACGTCGTACCACCACTGCTCTGCCTCATCCGGACGCCAGGGCGCTGTGGCACTGAGCTCGGCCAGGCCCTCGCGCACCTCGAAGAGTAACTCCTGGAAGGCTTCTTCACCTCCTGCAGAACCGCTGCGCTTAAGGAGCTCGATGTGGCCGCGCAGGCGTGCGGCGATGAGCTGGTCGTCACCCACCGCGGTTTGCGCTCCGAGCAGTGTCTCCATGATGCCCGCCAAACGTGCGTGGTCGAGGCGTACCTGCGTCTCCTCGTCCTGAGGCGAGCGCTCGGCTTTGGGGCGCAAGTAGAAGCCGCCGACCTTGACCACATCGAACTCAACACCAGCATGCGCGATGAACAGGTCGTTGAGAGAGAGGTTGCCGTGGAGGACGCCGCTTGCATGCGCATCGTAGAGACCGTCTAATGCCTGGCGCCAGAAGTGGGCGACGCGCCGCGGCGGCAACGCGGGCTCCGCGGCGTGCACGGCGCTCGCGGCCAAACCCGGTAGACGCTCCATCACATAAAAGAGTCGACCGTCGCTGCCGATGCCGTAGTCGAAAAGCTCGATGATATGTGGCGAGTTGATGCTAGCAAGCGCCAACGCTTCTTGGGAGAAACGACGCAGAAGCGCCTCCCGCAGCGCAGGGTCTGAAGTGCCGGCCTCAAGGCGTACGAGCTTGATGATAGCCGGTCGCGCAAGAAGACGGTGCTCGCCGAGCCAGACCTCGGACAAGTCCTCGCTGCCGAGGCGGCGCAACAGCCGATAGTCACCCAGCGCGACGGAGAAACGCAGGTCACTGCGGAGACGGTCGAGGAGCCGAACGAGCAGCCAGGCACCTACTGCGCAAAAGAAATTCGCGACGTAGTACATCACGACGTTGTTCGTGTCGGGCATGGGCACGCCTAGCCCCCAGGCGCCGAGACTGCTCGCGGGTCCAGTAGCGGCCGCGCCGAGCACGGCGATTAGCGCGTGGCGTGGGGCCAGCGGCAAGAGCAGCGGCGCCGTAATCAACCAGAGGCAAACCCAGGAAAGGCCGCTAAAGGACCGCTGTGTTTCGGGAATAAGCCATTCCGCGACGGAAATCGTCAGCGCAATCAATAGATAGAAAGCAAGTGCAAGGCGCTGGGCCGCCTTCGCTGACTTCGCGAAACGGCTATAGGCCACAAGGCCGAGGGATGCGGGCAGACAGACCCCACCGAAGACCAACCAGGGCAACCCAGCACCCGTGAGCAATGCTGGCCCCACGAAGACCGACGCGCCCAACCACATCATGCAGATCAGCGCCGCGAGCGCCGCGGAAACCCAAGCGGCAACGCGCAGAAGACCCGCATCGTCCACTGCCAAGCGGCTTGCCCCTTGAACCGCGATTAAACTGAGGTTGGTCGACACAGCTCGCGATCTCTATGTTGCCTCGGACGCCACACGCGACCGAACGCTTTCAATCTACAGCGAACGCCTCCTGTCTCGCAAGGCCGAGCATCATGCTCGGGCCCACTCGGGCGGGCGACACGCCGCTACGGTTGAAGCGGCCGGGGCGGCGGTGCCTAAGCGCATGCACCGCCGCAACCCCCGTAAACCCGAGAGCGCCGGGCGCTTCAGCAAGTGCGCGGCGCCGGACCAGGCTTTCGCGAAGGCACACTGGCGGCAGGCGAGCTTGACAGGGGGCGGGGAGCGGCGCAGCGCTGGGGGGATGGCCCGTCCCGCTAGCAAGCTCGAACCCTGCGCCGCCTGCGGCCTCAGCACCGATGCGCTGCGGGCGTTCGAGGTGCTGCGGGTCTCGGGGGCACAAAGCGTCCTATGTTCCCCGGAATGCCAGCGCGCGTTTTCTGAATCGCGCACCCAGTCTGGACCAACAAGTGGCGCACCTACCGTGGCGCACGCACAGGAGGGCGCCAGCGGTAGCGGTCCCGTGCCTGAAGGGGTGACACTGAGGCAGAACCACCAGCCAGCGGGAATGGGCCCACGCCCGACGGGGCTGCGCCTCGTGGATGCACCCACACGGATAGGTGAGGTCGCGCCGCGCTTTCGCTGGCAGCCTCCGGAACTAAGCCACGCGAACGGTACGCTCTTCGGACTTTGTTTTTCGGGGCTCTGCTGGCTCGGGGCCTGGGCCTGGGAGCCCACGTTGCTGTGGGGCGCAGGCCTGGGTGCCATTGGCACCGCTATCTGGGCCTGGCAGCGCCGGGCAGCCTTGCCGCTCGCGCTCTTCCCGCGCGAGGTACGGCTGGGGCAGGCCCTCACCTTTGGCCTCGTCGCGATGCTGCTCGTTGTTGCCATCGTTCAAACCGACTTTCGGCTCAGCGGCTTCGCGCTGTTGCTGCTCGGTGCGTTTTTGCTGACCTGGCAGGTAGCGTGCGCGCACCTGCTGCGTTTTGACGAGCTTGCGCGTTTTGAAGCCGCGCATTTGCTGCCGTCAGCTGGTCCCGTCGACCCCGCACCTTGCTGGCTTATTCCGGGCACCCAAGTGCCTTTCGATGGACGTATCGTGGGTGGTGGCGGCCACGTCAGGCCATTGCCTTGGCTCGGCATAGAGAGTCGCGTGAATGTGGGCAGCTCCGTCTTTTTCGGGAGCGTCGTGCTCTCCGGCCGCATCCAAGTCGTGCCAGCGAGTGAGACGGGCCACCCGTGGGTGTTTCCAAGGCTATCGCTGGCATCTGCGCTTCGGACCGACGAGGACGACCCGGCGCCTCAGCGGCTGAGAAGCGCGTGGATCGGGCTCTTCGTCCTGGCGCTCGCCGTGGTGTGGGGTTGGCCGTCGAGCGCATCCTGGGAGAGCCGACTGCTGACGAGCGCCACCGTGAGCATTCTTTGGCCGTCGCTGCATCCCGCCCTCGCGCCGAGGCTGCTCGCGGGCGCGCTAGGTACCCTGATGCAGATGAGCAGCCTCTACGTCACGTCAGCCGCGATGCTGCGGACGGCGGGGCGCACCACCACGCTTGCGCTACTGCGTCTTTCGCTCCTATGTCGGCGGGGCGCTCGCCTGCGCGCGGCCCTGCCTCTCGGAGGCGCGGACCGACGTGACCTGCTGGCCTATGCCCATGCCCTGGCCGGGGTGATGCCCGACCACGCTTACGCCAAAGCACTCTTTCGTTACCAACGAGACGCGCGCGCAGCGGTGGAAAGCGAGGCGCAGCGCGCCGAGCTAGGGGCGCCCCTTCCCGATGGCGCAGCGACCGCTCACCCTTCGGAATCGCATGCTCCCGATGCCGCTGGCTCACATTCGCCTCGAGCTGGTGCGGTCGACCTCGGCTCGGGGAACCCCTACGCGGCAACGCCAAGCGCGGTGAATCTCGGCGCCGTGAGCGCTGCACGGCAAGACCACGGCATCACGGGGCACGTAGGCACCGCCCGCGTGTGCCTGGGGACGCGCACACTCTTGCTCAGCGAGGGCGTCGCTATTGCGGGCGCCGAGCAAGAGGCGCGGCGCTGGGAACGCTTGGGCTGCTCCGTGCTACTGATGGCCGTCGGCGGCCGGCTGACGGGCCTGCTCGCCTTCGAACGCGAACTGCGGCCGTCCGCACGCCCGACGATGGCGGGGCTTAAGGACCTCGGCATTGAGGTGGTGCTGCTTTCGGGCGAACAGCGCGAAAGCACGGAGGCACTCACTCAACCGTTGGGCCTAGGCTCGATTCGGCCGGAGTTGCCCGAGAGCGCGTTTGGCGAGGCGATCGAGCGTCTCGGATCCGATGGCAGCCATGTGGCAGCCGTCGCGAGTGGCGCTTATCCGCCAGCCTTCGCCCAGAGCGCGCTGCCTTGGGTCATCAACGCACCAC
Organism: Myxococcales bacterium; assembly: GCA_007124745.1. Classification (GTDB taxonomy): domain Bacteria; phylum Myxococcota_A; class Polyangia; order Polyangiales; family SLQV01; genus SLQV01. The sequence continues at coordinate 9,598 of SLEO01000364.1, read as the reverse complement.
TGCCTCCCCCAGGCTTTGCGGGCGTGCTGGCGCGGATGGACGACCTGCGTGCGCTTCCCACCATGTTGCATGTCGCGCGTCTGCTGCGTCGCAAGGGCGAGCCACACCTGGCGTGGTCCTTCGGCCTGCGCGCAGTCCTGGTGCTGGCAACCGCCCTGGGTCTCGTAGGCCCGATGATTATCGCGGTCGCCGTGCTCGGTCTGGAGCTTCTGCTCTGGCACCATCTCAGCGGCGTTCTGCAGAAGGCGGATATGGCCCTCGGCCAGGCGTGAGGCGATGAGTTCGCCGCGATATATCCTCGTCGTTAACGCGGGCAATACGCGCGTTTCCGCCGCCGTGGTGTGCCTGAGCCCATCTCACGCACCCGCAGTGGCGACGCAGGTCCGGGTCCAGGAAGGCGCCGGGCCTTGCGAGGCTTCCAGCGTTGCGGATCTCCTCCGCGACGCCACCGCCGATGCGCGGCCGAGCGGAGCGGTTCTCGTGAACGTCCGCCCCGGCGCAGACGTCGTTGTCGAAGGCGCGGTGAGGGACGTGCTCGGTCTCGCGCTGCATCGCCTCTCATCGGCAGACCTAGGGTCTCACCACTACCGAACGCCGCAGACGCTGGGCCCGGACCGTATCGCCAATGTGCTCGGTTATCGCGCCTGCTGCGGGCAGGGCCCGGGCATCGTCGTCGATGCAGGCACGGCTACCACCTTCGAGTGCATCGATGCGAGCGGCGCTTTCGTCGGCGGACCCATCGCCGCAGGTCTCATGGCTGCACTGGATGGCCTGCTCCTACGCGCGCCCGGCTTGCCAAGGCCTGAAGCCCAAGACTGGATACGAGCACCGCGCCTCGCCCAAGGGTCGCTCGACGCCGTCGCGGCGGGCGCCCTGCACGGTCACCTCGCGTTGATCTCCGGCCTTGCATCCAGCCTCGCCTCAGACCTTCATGGGCTAACGTCTGCGGGTCGCCCAACGGCCGGTGCCCCAGCGTTAGGCCCCGCCGCTACGCCTGAGTTACCTTCAAGCGCCATCCCCTCAACGCCCAGGCGGGGCACACAACGCATCCTCTGTGGCGGATTCGCCGAGGTCCTCGCGCCTCACCTAGCGAGGGAGGGCTTCAAGCACCTGCCGCATCTCACGCTAGTCGGCGCGGCGACCGTCCTCAGCCCAGCGCGGCAAGTGCCGATGCTCTAACCAGAAGGCACCACCGGGCACGAGCGAAAGCAGGAAAGCGAGCAGGGAACGTCGCAGGGCGAGCGGATGCCGCAGCGTCGCGTCCGCCAACGTCACGATGAAGACAACAAAGAGCAGGCCGTGCAGCATCCCAAAGACGCGCACTCCCAGCGGCCAGTCCGCACCATACTTGAGCGGCATGCCCAACCCCACAAGCAGCAGGTAGGACACCCCCTCGGCCAAACTCACCACCCGAAACCGCCCCAAAGGCCCCCGCCACCGCGCATGCATCTCCCGGGACCATAGGCCACGTCATGCGGAATGCCACGGGACGCGCATAGCCCAGCGCAGGTGTTTAGGCGGCGACGAAGTCGCTGCCGTCTTCGACGGCGAGGTTGTCGAAGCGGGTGTAGTTGTCGAAGAAGCGCGCGCGGACGGTGCCCGTGGGGCCCGAGCGTTGTTTGCCGATGATGATTTCAGCGATGCCCTTTTCGGCGGATTCCTGGTTGTACACTTCATCCCGGTAGATGAACATGATGGTATCTGCGTCCTGCTCGATGGCGCCGGATTCGCGCAAATCGGAGAGCTGGGGGCGCTTGTCTTTGTTGCCGCGGGACTCGACGCCGCGGTTGAGCTGGGAGAGGGCGATGACGGGCAGGCTCAGCTCTTTGGCGAGCCCCTTGAGGAAACGCGAAATCTCTGAGATCTCCTGTTCGCGGCTGTCCGTGCGGGTGCCGGAGCGCATGAGCTGCAGGTAGTCGACGACGACGAGGCCGAGGCCATGTTCGGATTGCAGCCGGCGCGTTTTGGCGCGCAGCTCCATGACCGTCAGGCCCGGCGTGTCATCGATCCACAGGGGGAAATCGCTGAGGCTGCCGGCGGCGGCGGCGAGCTTGGGCCAATCCTCACGGGACAGATGCCCGGTGCGCATGCGGCCGCCATCGACGCGCGCTTCCGCGCAGAGCATGCGCTTGACGAGCTGCTCTTTGGGCATTTCCAGCGAAAAGATGCCGACGCCAACCTTGCGAGCTTCGCAGGCATTGACTGCAACGTTGAGCGCAAAAGCGGTTTTGCCCATGCCCGGCCTGCCGGCGATGATGATGAGGTCACCGGGGTGCATGCCCGCGGTTTTGGCGTCGAGCGCTGTGAAACCCGAGGGCAAGCCCGTGATGCGGTCTTGGTGCTGGGCGGCCTCGTTGACCTGCTGAAACGCCCGCAGGACGACCTCTTTGATGTGCTCGTAGGGAGAGCGTGTCCGCTCTTTCGAGACCTGAAAGATGGCTTTTTCTGCGGCGTCGAGGAAAGACGTCGCTTCGCCGTAGTCGGCGTAGCCTTTGGCGGCGACCTCATGGCAGGTGCTGATAAGATTGCGTATCAGCGCCTTTTCACGCACGAGGTTGGCGTGGGCGCTGATATTGGCCACCGCAGGAATGGTGTTCGTCAGCTCTAGGAGGTAGTCATCGCCGCCGACCGCCTGAAGCTTGGACCGCTGCTCGAGCCAGACGCGCAAGGTGACGAGATCGACAGGCTGACCGGCGCGGTAGAGTTCCACCATCGCGCTGAACACCAGGCGATGGGCCTCTGTGTAGAAGTCGTCGGCGTCGAGATTCTCGAGCACGACGTTAAGCGCGTCATTCTCGAGGAGAATGCCGCCGATGACAGCGCGCTCCGCCTCATCGGCGTGCGGGGGAACTCGATAGCGGGCGTCCACAGCGCACTCTAACCTATCTGCGCGCGCTCTCTAGGACCGAGAGCACTTTTTGACCCACGCTTGGGCCCACGTAGCCGCCGCAGACCTAGACATCCGCGGCGTCGCTAGCAGTAGTGATGCAGCCAGCTTCAAACCCAAAACCACGGCTGGGCTGCGCCTTAGAACTAGGCGGAGGCTGTCACGTGCAGGGTGAACTTGCCCTCGACTTCGGGGGTCAGCGCCAGCTTCACTTCAAAGGAGCCGAGCGCGCGAATCTGCCCCTCGGGCAGGGTCACCTGTCGCTTGTTGACAGTGTAGCCCTTGCTAGTGAGAAGCGTCGCGACCTCGGCGTTGGTGACGGAGCCGTAGAGCCGGCCATGGTCGCCCGCGCGCTTCGTCAGCGTCAGCTCCACCGACTCAAGGGCGGCCGCGATGCCTTCGGCGGAAGCGCGCACCTTGGCGGCGTGGCGCAATGCGGCCGCACGCTGCTCGGCAATGCGCTTCACATCGCCGACGGTCGCGCGACTTGCCAGCCCTGTGGGCAGCAAGAAGTTACGCGCATAGCCCGGACGCACGCGCACGACTTCGCCGGGCTTGCCGAGATGCGGCACTGTGTCGCGCAAAATGACCTGTACATGATTTGCCATATCCGAATCCTCGCTCTCGTACTCTGATGGGGACGGAGGTTAACGGGGTCGTCAGCCTTCGGCGCCGTGTTTCTCTTTGCTTTTGGGTGGGTTGCAGCGGGCACGCGCTAGATAAGCGTTCAGGGGGTCTGGAAAACGAAAACTCTTCAAGAAAGAGCAAGTGGGCGCCCTGGCCCCGCTTGCCGGCTTTAGGCCACTCTCATAGGCAGAGTGGGGGAGGGTTTGCGGGATTCACTCCCGTAAACCCGGGGGCATGCGTGCAAAATGCCCCCTGAACGATTAAGCGCGCTAGTCGTTGGTGCAAATCGGGATCAGCGCGAGACGCCTCGAACGCTTGATCGCACGGGTAAGGTCTCGCTGCTGCTTGGCCGACAGTCCACTGACGCGCCGCGGGACAATCTTGCCACGCTCGGAGATGAAGTACTTGAGCTGATGCGGATCTTTGTAGTCGAACGCGAAGTTGGGTTCGAGAGTAAACGCGGGAGCCCGCTTCTTGAGCCCCTTCTTCTTGCGCAACCCTAGCGGGTCCGCCTCGCGAAAGGATTCGTGTACCGTACCTACTGCCACATCTTCATGGATGGAATCACTCATTATCTTGCCTATGTCTTTCTTGGGAAGGTCGCTTGAGAAAAGCCCTTCGCTGCCGAGCGGCGCCAGGTAGACGGCGGCGTGCACTCGGAAGGTGGGCTTGGTGGTTGAGCCTCGGAGCGGCGGTGGCACCGCGCGACGCGCGCCGGCCACACGGCCAGGAAACGCTCCGCAGAGGAGCACTCCCGGCCGAGCACTGAGCTACTGGAGGTCGGCGTCCTCACCGTAAAAGTGAATCTCGCCGTCATCATCGCCGTTTTCGTAGTGGTCGTCGCGCTGCGAACGCGGCTGGCGAGGCCGGGCCACCATGCCCAGCTTCTCTTCGATGGAGGGCTCGTCGTCCGCCTCGTCGAGGTTGACTTCCTCAAACTTCACGGCCTCGGGGTCCACCGTCAACGCCTTAAGATCGACATCTTCCTCAAGTTTGACGGTCTGGAAGCGAATCACCGAATCGGAGAGGCGCAGGTTACGCTCCATCTCCGCGACGATCGGGCCCGTTGAGGCGTATTGTACGTAGACGTACACGCCGCGCTTGTTGCGGCCAATGGGGTAGGCCAGACGGCGCAAGCCCCAGGTATCCACCTTGACCAAGGTGCCGTTGAAGCGAGTGACCACTTCCTGGACGCGCTTGGCGACCTGCTCAGCTTCGCCCTGCTGTTGCAGCGCGCGCAGGATATAAACGGTCTCGTAGAGACGCGGCTTGGGTACGATTTCGAGAGCCATATCAGAAACACTCCTGGACTAAGGCCTTGCCGCTTGAAGGGCCCGCCGAGAGCAGCGCAACACGACCGGCGCGCGCGAGGCCCCGACAACGAAATCACCGTTGAAGTGAGCGACCACCACCGCATCCTGTCTGCGTGCTCGAAACGAGCCTTCGCTTTGGACAAAGCGAGCTACCGAGAGGCAGTGGTCGTGCTTCGCACAACCCTACAAATCGGGAGCCGCGGCTTAGCATGAGCGTCGGCGGGTGTCGATTCGGACACGCCCACAGAGCTAGCTCGCTCCTTCCACCCCAAGGTGTGGCAAGGCATGCAGAATATTGGTCGCTTTAGGCAGCCCCACGTCCGCAAGGTGCAAGGTGGCCTCGACGCCGCGCGCGCAGACCTCCTGCACGCACTGCACCTCCGAGCGCGAGAAGGGCGCGAGCACGTAATGTGCGCCCTTCACGCCGGGAGGCGGCCGACCGACGCCGACGCGAAGCCTTATGAAATCAGGACTTTGGAGGTGGTCTCCGATAGACCTTAGACCATTGTGTCCGGCGTAGCCGCCCCCTCGTTTGAAACGCAGGGCGCCGAGCGGCAGGTCGAGCTCGTCGTGAACGACGACAATGCACTCTAGGGGAATCTTGAAGTAGCGCGCCGCCTCGCCGACGCTCTGGCCGCTGAGGTTCATGAAGGTGTGCGGCTTGAGCAGAGAAAAATGCTTCGCACCGCGATCGGCTTGGGCCAGCACACCCTGGAAGGCCTGGCGGCCCGTCACCAAACCTAAGCGTTCAGCGAGGGCGTCAACGAGCATAAACCCGACGTTATGCCGCGTAGACTCGTACTTCTTGCCCGGGTTCCCGAGCCCCACGATTAGCCAACGCTCCACGTTCATGCCCTCGCTGGGCGGCCCCACCCCTTAAGTGTGGCCGGCTACTTCTTGCCGGCAGGCTTGGCGGCGGCTTTGGCGTCACCCTCGCCCTCGGCTTCGGTCTTCGCCTTGCGCAGCTCCTTGGCCGTGACCTGGACGAGCTTGGTGGCCGGCGGCAGCGTGACTTCGACGCCATCGTCAAGCTTAAGGTCCGCCACGGTGAAGATCGCACCGAGGTCGAGGGGGGCCACATTGACTGTGATCACCGCCGGGACATCCAGGGGCTTGGCTTTGACCTGCACGGTACGCGCCATTTTGCGCAAGCCGCCACCGCGCTGGACACCCACAGCGCGACCTTCCACTTCGAAAGGCACGTTGGTGACGACAGGCCGGTCAGGCGAGACGCGGTAGAAGTCCACATGAATCAGCGCATCGGTGACGGGGTGCGTGGTCAGGTCTTTGACGACGGCAAGGGTGTCGCCACCCTGCAGCTTCAGCTTGATCACGCTGTTACGTCGGTAGGGGGACTTCAACGCCACCACCAGTGGCTTCGGCTCTATGGTCAATGACACCGCGTCTCCACCTGGGCCATAAAGTACGCCGGGGAGTTTGCCGGCCGCGCGGATTTTACGCGCGTGGCCCTTGCCATGTTCCTGCCGAACCTCTGCGCTCACTTCAAAACTTTCCATGACTTTTTCCTTACTCTCAGGCGCGCGTAGTGAACGCCGCCCTACCATCTTCAACCCACTCTGGCTTCGACCCACTATGGGCAGCGAAACCCTAGACGAACAGCGAAGAGACCGAGTCGCTGTTATGGATGCGCTTAATCGCCTCTCCGAGGAGGCGCGCAACCGAAAGCACTTCGAACTTCTCGCATGCCTGGCCGGCTTCGCCGAGCGGGATGGTGTCCGAGATAATGACTTTAGACAAGCAGGACGCGCGGATACGTTCAACGGCGGGTCCTGAAAGGACGCCGTGCGTCGCCATCGCGACGATATCAAGGGCGCCGCGCTCTTCGAGGGCGGCTGCCGCTTGGGTCAAGGTGCCGGCGGTATCGATCATGTCGTCGAGAATGATGCAGCGCCGGTCCTTCACCTCGCCGATGATGTTCATCACTTCGCTGACATTGGCTTTTTCGCGTCGCTTGTCGATGATCGCGATCTCCGCGCCGAGGCGTTTCGCGTAAGCGCGCGTGCGCTCAACGCCGCCCGCATCCGGCGACACCAGCACGGGCAACTCTTCGCCCAACCTCGGAATGAGGTAGTCGAGGAAGACGGGCATCGCGTAGAGATGATCGAAAGGCGTGTTGAAAAACCCTTGGATTTGGCCGGCGTGCAAGTCCATCGATACGACGCGGTCCACGCCCGCCGCGGAGATGAGGTCCGCGGTCAGCTTGGCGGTGATGGGCGTGCGGGGCGCCACCTTGCGGTCCTGGCGCGCATAGCCGTAGTAGGGAATGACTGCGGTAATCGAGCCTGCCGACGCGCGCTTAAGCGCGTCCACCATCACGAGCAGTTCCATCAGGTTGTCATTGACGGGCGCGCAGGTTGGCTGGACGACGTAGACATCCACACCCCTAACGTTCTCTTGAATCTCGGTGAAGATCTCACCATCCGAAAAGCGTGAAATGCGCGAACGCGCCACGGGCAACTCGAGGTACGCGGCGATCGCCTTGGCGAGCTTGGGGTTAGCCTGGCCGGAGAAAATGCAGATCGATTTAAACATAGCGTTCACGGTAAGGGGTGCAGGCAGTTGTGTACCCAGACGCGCGGCGTCCTCGGCGAGTCTAGGACTCCATCGGAGCGTGTCGACAGCCGGCGTGCCGGGAGCTTTCCGGAAGGAAGGCTCCGCCGACTAAGCCACTCACTCCAAGCCCGCTCGCAAACTGGGTTCAGAGCGGGCCCGACCTAGCAGACCACCCTAGCGCAAGCCACCGCCCAAGGTCAGTAGTTGCGGTTCGAGCGGCAGGTCAGAGCAAGGGATTGGCTTTGCGTATAGGTCGGCGCTAACCTCGGCCGGCTGCAGGATTCTTCGAGCGCGATCAACCCATGACTGCTCCGTCTCGCGCAATCGCTCTACTGAGTGCAACAGTACTTTCGGCAGCGTTTGCTTGGCTGCCGACGGCGGCTTGGGCGGATAGCACCGCGGCGGCCAGTCGCGAAGAGGCTGCCGACGACGTGGACGGCGCGAATCTGGTCACTCAGGCGAGCTCAGAGCAGCTCGATGCGGAGACATCCTTCCCGTCACTGGCTGAGGCGATTCGCCGGGCCCAAGAGCGTGCTCCCGAGGTCGCCCGGGCGCGGGGGGCGCAGCGAGCGGGTGAGGCACGGCGCGTCGGCGCTCGCTTCGCGCCCCTCGCCAACCCCACCATTGAGCTTTTCCTGGACCGGGGCAACCAAGGCCAGACGCGTGATGTCGCGGTGGCGGGATATGTCTGGTTGCCCCTTGAGCTGTCGGGCCAGCGGCGCAAACGCATCACCGAGGCCGAGTCTTTCATCGAATGGACGCAGGCAAACGCGGTCGCGGCACAGGCTGCGGCGGCGGGGGAAGCCGTCGCTCACTACGGCGCGTGCATGGTTGCGGCGGCACGGGTCGAGAGTTTCACAGCACTGCAGACGATTGCGGAGGAGCAGAATGCGTTCTTCCGCAAGCGCCACGACCAGGGCGATGCCACGCGCCAGGAGTGGAAGATTGCCGAATCCGAACTCGCGCGCGTGCAGGCGTTGCTCCAAGAGACGCAAGCGGACCTAGCTCGAGCTACTGCAGCGCTTTCAAGTCTCCTTGGTGAACCTATCGGCCCACCCCCGACGCGTGAGGCCTGGGGCGCCGGCCGTGCCCAGCCGATCGCGAAGTGGCGTGCCGCGGCCACGTCCGCCGAGGGCGCCACGAGAGGTTCTGTCGACGCGGCGACGGCGGCAGAAGCACCCGCGCCTGCTTGAACAGGCGCCGCTGCTGCAAGCGTTGCGTCAGGAGCGTGCGTTCTTCAAGGCCTCCGCCGCCCGCGCCCGGCGCAGCGCTCAGGAGCCAGTCAATCTCATCGTGTCTGCTGGCCGGGGCGATTTCGGCGAAACGCGACTCGGCGGTGGCCTAGCTTGGGCACTGCCCACCTTGCGCCGTGGCCAGGACGAAGCCGCCGTCCTTTTGGCATAGGCCGGCCGAGCTGACTCGGTTCACGACGCGCTACTCCGCGCGCTCACCCTCAGACTCGGCGGCCTGCTCCGCGAACGCGCCGAGGTAGAGCATGCACTCGACACCTTGGAGACGCTGGGCATCCCCGCAATCCGTGAGGCACTTGCCGCCGCGATGGAGACGCAACGCGCCGGCAAAACCGAGTTTATCGTTGTGCTGACCGCGCAACGCAGCCGTTCGGAACTCGAACTGCATCGGCTGACCCTATTGCTACGAGACTGGTCGATTCTCGCGGATATCGCGACGCTAACCGGAAAAGCGCCCACCCTATGAGCGAGCACACTCACAACGCACGGTCCCAAAGTGGCGAGCAACCGTTGCCGCTCTTTCCCACGGAACCATCGCCCACGGGCGCGGAGCCGGCGTCGGCACTAGCGCGGCGTCCGCCCCGCGGCGTCATCGCGGCAGTGGGCATCGGGCTTCTAGCATTGTTGGTTGGCCTCGCCGTTTGGCTCACGCGTGACGGCGAGGCTCGCGCACCAGATGCGAAGCCGACGGTGCCGTTCGAGGACGGCGGTGACATCGTCGTCCCCGCAGCCTTTGCGAAAGTCATCGACTTCGCCTCGGAAAACGTGACGCAGCAAACCTTGACGGCAGCGGTTCGGGCGGTGGGCACCGCCATCTTCGACCCCCACTACGAGCAGGTGGTAGGGACACGCGTCGCGGGCATCGTGACCAAACTCCTCCGCTTCGAGGGCGAGGCCGTGCGCAAGGGCGACGTGCTCGCGGAAGTCACGAGCGCGGAGCTTGCCGA
>SLEO01000041.1 GCA_007124745.1 Myxococcales bacterium | reverse complement strand
GAGGCGGGGCGGGGCTTAGGGGAGAGCCCTGCTTGGCGGGAGCAGTTTGCGGCGTGGCAGACGGAGCCCGGGGTCATGTATGGGCTGCTGCGTCAGGGGGCAGCCGATGAAGCGCAGCAGCAGGCGCTTGCGGAGCGATTGTGCCGCCGGCTCCCCGCGGCGTTGACCGTGCTCGAGGCGCACCCGGCGTTGGCTGGGTTCACGCGCTTCGCCCTGGTGCAGCTCCTCGTTGACCTGTGGCTGCCGTTGGCCGAAGGGTTAGCGGGCCGCGTGTTTGCGGGCAGCCAGGCGTCAACTGGCGAGCGCTCGCATGCCGAGGGGGTAACGCCGTCGGCCTTGAGTGAGGCGCAACCCGTGCAGCGGCGCCCCTACGTTCAGGGGCTGCTCGGGGTACAGGGAACGGGGAAAACTACCTGGGGCGTTGTGCTGGGTTTGCTGCTTGAGTTGCGCGGCCTGCGGCTCGTGTCGCTTTCGCTCGATGACTACTACCTCACCTTCGAGGAACGGCGGCAGCTTGCCGTGGAGCGGCCTGAGTTGCGCTGGCGTGGACCTCCCGGGACCCACGACATAACGCTTGCATGCGCCGACCTCGACGCGCTGCGGCGCGGCGAAGGCCGCCAACTGACGCGTTTCGACAAGGCCCTCGAAGGCGGTCAAGGCGACCGCGTACCCGGGGAATGGGTGGACGCGAATGCCGTCGACATCGTGCTCTTCGAGGGCTGGTGCGTTGGCTTGCGTCCCCTGGCGGTGCCGCTGCTTGCGCTGCCGGACGCTCGCGCTGCCGAGGACGACGCAGACTTTGCCACCGCATCCAACGCCGCCCTTACGGACTACCTGCCACTTTGGGAGCGGCTTGATGGCCTCTGGGTCCTAAAGCCCGAGGACTACACGCAGTCCCTGCGCTGGCGCCAGGAGGCCGAGCAGAAGCTTCGAGCGGCGGGCGGCGGCGGGATGAGCGATGCTGAGATTGCGGACTTTGTGCGCTACTTCTGGAAGTCGCTGCACCCCCTGCGTTACCTCAACCCTCCAGCAACCTGGCGCGCGCCGGAGCTCCTCGTCGAGGTGGGGCCAGACCGCATGCCCCTTCACATCCAGGTGGCCTAAGCGTTCCTGGAACCCTGAACGACCCCTTACTTCTCGGGATGTAGAAAGACCCGGGGCCATGGGCCCGGAGTAAGTGTGGTGGGGCGATCCGGGGTCCGCGCACGGAAGGCCCATGTCCCCGGGCCTTTCGTCCCGCCGGCGCCTTGAGGGGATGGCTCAGCCTGGAACCTCATGCCTGCGAAAGTACCCAGGGCTGCTCGCCTCCACATGTCTGGAAATAGGCACGAAGTGCGCTGATTGGGCACCCGGCGCCGCGCTGGTGCCTGCCCCCTGAGCGGGCACGTTCGTTGCACGACATTCATGTCATGGGTAGTCGCGTGCGTACGTCAAGTGAGGCCATCAAGGCACTCGTTCCTCTTCATCCGGCCAAGAACGGCGCGCAGGAGACCGCCTGCTGCTCCCTCATGCTCATCGCCTGCACGGTGCTCGTGAGCGCACTCTTGCTCGTGCACGCTTGGCGTCTGCAAGGTGCGGAACCTGCGGCGGAAACGGCATCGCCACGCACGGTGGCGGGGGCCTTCGAAGCACCGCTTTTTGCGGTGCTTCGCTAGACGCGACGGCAGCTTACGATGCCCAACGCGCGGCACGTTTGCGGCGCCTACGCGTCGTCCTTTACGACACCACACTGTCCGCGACATTTCATGTCATCGACGGGTATGCGTTGGGTGCTCCGGCCCCCAGCATGGCGCCAAGAACGCGCTGGGTTCCCAAGTGAGGCGCGTTCTTTGCGCCATTGCTTGCGCTAGCTGCTCGCCCGCGTCCCGCGCAGCGCACGCATGGGGCTCGGCTAGGTGCGGCCGAGCAGTCCGAGGAACAGTGCCAGGGAAATCAGCACCACGGCTGCGAGATTGAGCAGTGTGCCTACGCGCAGCATCACCGCGGGTTTCACCACGTCTGCCGCAAAGATGATGGCGTTGGGCCCCGTTGCGACGGGAAGGGCGAAGGCGCAGCTCGCACTCAAGGCAATCGCGAGGCCCAGGCCCGAGGTAGGAAGGCTCAATGCAACGGCGAGGGGGAGTGCGATGGGGCCTAGGATGGCCGCCGTTGCCGTGTTGGAGCAGAGCTCGGTGAGCACCAGCGTTAGCGCGACAAGACCGACAGCCAGCGTCAGAGGACCACTCCAGCCACCGCCATCCCCGGCAGGCATCAGCACGGGCAGGCTGAGTTGAATGAGCCGCTCCGCAAGTCCGCTGTCGAGGACTTGTCCACCGAGGACGATGCCGCCCCCGAAGAGGAAGATCACCGCCCAGTCGATAGAGAAGGCCTCTTGGGCGGGCAGGAGCCGCTTGCGTTCCGGGCTGTCCGGGTCGCGGAGGAAAAAGATGGGCAGGACGACCACCAGCGCGACGACGCCGGGGTGCAAGCGCGCTGCTAAGTCGATGGGAAAACCTTCCTGCCACTGCGCCAGGAAAGAAGGCGCAAGCCAGCCGACTACCGCCGCAGTGAGCGCAGCGAGGGCAACGCGTTCTCCCAGGCGCCAAGGTCGCCGGGTTTCGCCCGATGGCGTGATGCGGGCGCTCGACCAATCGTGACACTTCGGCAAGAGCAAGCCAAAGAGCACGGCCATAAGACCGAGTGACGCGGGCAGTGCGCGGGCGATCCAGTCGAAGAACGAAAGCTCCACGCCCGCGCCCTCAAGGTAGCGAAGGATGATCAGGTTGGGTGGGGTCCCTACGGGGGTCACCATGCCGCCGATGGTGGTGGCGTAGGCAATCAGTAAATACGGGTAGAGGGAGGGCGCATCGCGGCGCTCCAGCCGTGCGACCAGTGGCAATAGGGCCGCACAGGTGGCGGTGTTGCTGACCCACATCGAGATCAGCCAGGCGCTGCATGCGAGCATGGCAAGGAGGAGCACGGGGCGCCCTTGGACTTTGGGTGCACGCAAAAGGGCACCTGCAAGCCGCGCGTCCAGGCCGAACTTCACCATCGCGCGCGTCAGCATGAAAGCGCCGACGAAGACGAAGAGCAGCGGGTCTGCGAAGCCCGCGAAAGCAGCGCGCGGTGACGCAAGGCCGAGCAGCACCAACGCCGGTGGGATGAGCAGCCCGGTGGCTGCTGGCGGGATAATCTCGAAGACCCAGGCGCACACCGCGAGCCATGCCAGCCCCAGTAGGAGGCTGTGGTCCGGCGTCAGGCCCGCGCGCAGTGTCGCGCCTTGAACGTGGGCGCTGCCGAGCAAAAGCAGCCCGACAGCCGCCAGCGCGAGCCCCACGAAACGACGTTCGAACAGCGACGACTTCACCGCCGCAACCCTAGCGAAGTTGAGGTGCCGCGGCACGAATGCTTAAAGGCTGGGGGTTGGAGCGTGTCGGGGGAGGGTGCGAACCTGGACGCCCTAGTACCATTCCATGCCGAGACCGAGCGTGAGCTGCGTCACGACCGTATCGAGGACGAAAAGCGTGTGCGAGTTTAGGCTAAGGTCGAAGGACCTGCGCCCAGGAGTCGTCGGGTCCTGCTGCGATGGAAGGAACGCGACGCGGGCGGCGAAGGTGGGAAACCAACCACGGGTGCCTTCGCAGGGGCCGCCGCCGCAGGCGCCGGCGAAGCCGGCGTGCACGCCACCGCCCGCGCCGACCTGAATCTTGTCGATGAAGGTGATGTCGGCGATGACCACCTGGCCACTCGTCGCCGTGCCCGTCAAGCGCCCATCCTTGAAGCCGAAGCCGCCGTAGAGCGACGGCTGCCAGAATATGCCGAATCGGTCATTGATCTGCGCACCAAAGTGACCCTGAACGCCGAAGATGGGGCCGCGTCCAGGGAGAATCAGCGCGCCGAATAAGATGCCAAAACCACTGCGGAAACGTGCGCG
>SLEO01000295.1 GCA_007124745.1 Myxococcales bacterium | reverse complement strand
TCGTCGCCTACCTTGAGGGGCAGGAGCGCGGTGGCCCGGACTTCCTGCGTCATGGCCGAAATAAAGTGGGTTGAGATGATGCGTACCGTATGGGCGCGGCCTTCCAGAAAGTGCGCGCTGAGTTCTCGGGCGAGCTGCTTGGTGTTTCCCTTAAAGTCGTTTTGGAAGTCGGCGATGGAGCGATGGGCAAGTACCGGGACGCCTAGTCTGTTGAGCGCGCTATCGACCCGTTTACCAAGCGTTATGAACGCGACCTCCTCGCCTGCTACACGATGCGTGCGCAGCGCCGTTGCACAGGCCTTGATGATGGCCTGGTTGAAGCCACCCGCGAGTCCGCGGTCGCTGGAGATGGCGAGGTAGAGAAAGCGCTGGGCTTCCGAGTGCGAAGGCGTCTCTGCGTGGCCTGTCCCCGAATGTGCAGCATCAGCGCCCGCTGCTCCCGCGGTAGCGCCCACCTGGGGGCGCACGGTCAGCGGGTGCGGGTTCTGCTCATCGAGGTGGGGCGCAATCTCCCGGGACATCGCGAGGCAGCTACCCGCGAAAGGACGCGCTTTGAGCGCGGCAATTTGGGCGCGGCGCAGACGTGCGGCAGCGACCATCTTCATGGCACGCGTTATCTTCTGCGTGCTCTTGACGCTGGATATGCGCCGTCTGATTGCCTTGAGATTCGCCATGATGCTCCCGCCTACGCCCGCACGCTTGTCGTACTCGTTCAGGGGGCAGTTTACAAAATGCCCCCGGGTTTTCGGGAGTGAATCCCGCAAACCCTCCCCCACTCTGCACCTAAGGTGGCCTAAAGCCGCGCGTGGTGCCCCATCACCCGCTTGCCTTCTCCTGCGGCGTTTCCGCCTCAACCACCCCCTGAATAGTTACCGCCTGTTTAACTGTCCTGAGCCAGGTTGTGCTCGGCTCGGAACTGCTTGCCGTAGGCTAGGAGGGTCTCCTTAAGTTTGGCTTCGCTCGCGCCGTCGAGTTTGCCAACGTCCCTCAGAGTCGACAATACCGTGGGCGCCGCGCTCTTAAAGAACTCCCGCATGCCAGCGTCGTAGCGAGTGATGAGCTCGACAGGTAGCCCGTCGAGGTAGCCATGGATGGCGCTGTAGATGACGACGACCTGTTCTTCGACGGGCAGAGGCGCATACTGGCCCTGCTTAAGGATTTCGACCAAACGCTGACCACGCGCCAGCTGAGCCTGGGTGGCCTTGTCCAAGTCCGATGCGAACTGCGCGAAGGCCGCCTTTTCTCGGTACTGCGCCAGGTCGAGGCGCAGCGTGCCCGCCACTTGCTTCATCGCCTTGATCTGCGCGTTGCCACCGACACGCGAGACGGAGATGCCGACGTTAATCGCAGGTCGGACGCCCGAGTAGAAGAGGTCCGATTCGAGGAAGATTTGGCCGTCGGTGATCGAGATGACGTTGGTTGGAATGTAAGCCGATACGTCGCCCGCCTGGGTCTCAATGATCGGCAGTGCTGTGAGCGAGCCGCCGGAGTCCGGCACCTTCTTCGCGACCTTGCCCGCGGCCTTCGCGGCCGTTTCGGCTTCTTCTCGCGCCTCACCGCCAAGGTAGACCGTGGTCCCTTCGCGGCTGGGGGTTTCATCCGGTCCGCAAACGACCCACTCTTCCGCAAGCTTGGCGGCACGCTCTAGCAAGCGACTGTGAACGTAGAAGACGTCGCCGGGGTACGCCTCGCGACCGGGTGGCCGCCGCAGGAGCAGTGACAACTGACGGTAGGCCACGGCCTGCTTCGAAAGGTCATCGTAGACGACAAGGGCGTGCTCGCCCTTGTCGCGGAAGTACTCGCCGATGGCGCAGCCGGCGTAAGGCGCGATGAACTGCAGCAGGGCGTTGTCTGATGCTCCGGCGAGCACCACCGTCGTGTAGGCCATCGCGCCGCTCTTTTCGAGGCGGTCGACGACCTGGGCGACGGTCGACTGCTTCTGGCCAATCGCCACATAAACACAGTAAACGCCGGTGTTCTTCTGGTTGATGATCGCGTCAACGGCGACAGCGGTTTTGCCGGTCTGACGGTCGCCGATGATAAGCTCGCGCTGGCCACGACCTATGGGAATCATCGCGTCGATAGCCTTGATGCCCGTTTGGAGCGGCTCCTTAACCGGCTGGCGTGCCATGATGCCGGGCGCTTTGCTTTCAATTCGCCGCCGATGGGGGGTCTCGATGGGGCCCTTGCCGTCGAGCGGGACGCCGAGCGGGTCGACCACGCGGCCGATGAGCGCCGGGCCCACGGGCAAGTCTGCAATGCGGCCCGTGCGCTTGACCGTGTCGCCTTCGCTCACCTGAGAGTCGGTGCCGAAAACCGCCGCGCCCACGGTGTCCTCTTCCAGGTTGAGCACCATGCCCATCACGTCCCCGGGAAAGACGACCAACTCGCCGGCCATCGCCTTCTCAAGGCCAAAGATGCGGGCGACGCCGTCACCGATGCTGATGACCGTTCCGGTTTCGCTGACGTCTAGCTCGTGTTCGAAGCCGGCGATCTGCTGCTTGATAATGTTGGAAATCTCGTCAGCTCTGATTTGGGTCATGACTCTGGTGTCCTCGTGCCGCGCCAAGCGCTGGGCGCATAGTCTGCGGGTTGTGTTTGGTGCGTTGTCGTGTCGCGTGTGAGGTGTTGGGATGAGGAGGCTGCGTGCGTTTAACGCTTTATTCTACGGGAAACGCGACACGTGGCATGGGCCGTGGCTCGCCGTGAGCGCGTCAGTGCTGTAACCCAGCCAAGAGGTCTCGCTGCATCTTACTCAGTGCTTGCTTCAGGCTTGCGTCGACCAGATGCGAGCCGATGCGCACCCGGAAGCCAGCGAGTAGCGAGGCGTCTTCGCTGTCTTCCAGAACCACCTGCTTGCCCGTCAGCTTTTCGAGCCGCTCCGTGAGCGACTTAAGCTGGGCCGGACTCGGCGCTACGGCGAACTCGGCCTTCGCGCGCAGGACACCCCGGCGGGTGTCGACGAGGCGTCCGAGGGCGTCAACGGCGTCAGGCACTATCCCGAGTCGGTCCCGTGACCAAATGAGCTTCAGCCAGCGCTTCGGCGTGGCACTCAGGCCCAGTTCCGCGAACACCGGCTCCAGCACCGCCTCGCGCCTAGCCTGGGAGAGACCAGGGTTGGTCGCAACGGCCCGCAGCAGCCCGCTGCCGCGCCAGGCCTTGGCGAAACGCTGCACTTCGCCGAGCCATGCATCGAGCTCCGTGGCGTTCGCCGCAGCCTGAGCGAGACCGGACGCATAACGCGTGGCGATGACGCCCGTGCTCATGACGCGCCCCCTAGCGTAGACGACGCGCCCGACGCGCTTCCTTCAAGGCCGCTTAGCGAATCGCTCTGGCTTAACTGAGCAATGCTTTGCTCCCAATAACGCTGCTGAGCCTCGGCCCCGAGTTCCCCGCTGAGGCGCTGCTCAAGCTTCGCCATCGTTTGGGCCACTATCGATTCGGCAAGCTCACGCTTGAGGCGGATGCGGGTCTGCTGCGCCCTGCGCTCGGCTTGCCGTAGAAGTTCCAGCGAACGGCGTTCGGCGTCCTCCAGCAGGCGTGCGGCTTCGTCCTGTGCGCGCGCTACCGACTCCTCGATGACCTTAAGGGACTCCGCTTCGAGGCCCGCCACCTTGAGCCGCATGGCTTCATAGGCCGCTTCGGCGGCGCGCCGCGACTCGGAGGCCTTAGCGATCTCCCGATTGAGGCTCTCGTGCCGCTGAAGCTGGTGCGCGACGAGCTTGCGTCCGACGAAACGCCAGAGCAGCCAGCCGAGAACCACGAAGTTGACCGTCTGGGCGATGAACGGAACGTTGCCAACGATGTCGCTGACGCCGCCGCCGGCGCTTGCCGGAGCAAGCGTGAGCGCCTCTCCGTCCGCGGCTGTGTTGGGGCCGGCGAGCTGTTCGCGCGGCGGCGCCACGTCCTCCGTGCTGAGGCGCGGCACCGCGGTCGCAACGCATTCAACATTCAAAGCGTCGACACGCAAGGCGTCCGGGATCAAGGGGGCCCTGCTGGCCCATCCCGAAAGTCCACTAAGCAGCATGACGTTTGCCTCCTCCCAACATCTTCGCGGCGATGCGGTCGGCGTAGTCGTCAACGGAGGCTTGTAGCGTCGTCTCGCTTTGGCGCGCCTCGGCGGTCGCCTGCTCAAACTCCCGCGCCACCACGGCGTCCGAGTCGGCCTCTACCCGGCGAATGCGCGTTTCGACGCTTGAACGCGCTTCATCGATGATGAGCTTGCGCTCGGATTGGGCTGTCTTCAGCGCCTTAGAGACGCCGTCTTCATAGGCCTGTCGCTGGGCGTCGGCCTTCGCGATGAGATCCTCCGCAGAGTGCTGGGCGCCCTCTGTCGCGATACGCCGCTGCTCGATGACCCCTAAGGCGGGTCGGAATACTAGCGCACGCAGTAGGAAGAAAGCGACGGCGAATAGCGCAAGCTGGACGAAAAACGTCCCATCCAGATCAATAATCGAACCCTGGGATAGCAGCATAACAACCGACCGCTCCCAAGGCCTTCGACGGCCCGCGGGAGGCGCCAGGGGTACCATGCGCCAAAAGTTGCGGCAAGGCCCGGGAGCGGGCGCTTCTCCGCTTCCCGGCCAAGGGCCGGTTTACACGGTCGTTACGCGCGCGTTCTCGGCTTTTGCGGCACAAGTGCCGCAGGACGTCCTAGTTGCCGCGCTATTTACCGGGCAATCGCAATAGGTTCGGGGGGCGAGCCGAACGCACGTACCTATCCGGCCACCAGTCGCTTCAGGCGAAGCCTAGTGCGTGGTCGAACGGGGGCGGGTCGCTTGCTGAACCATCCCCTCAAAGCGCCGGTGGGACGAAGTGCCCGGGCGATGGGCCTTCCGTGCGCGGACGCTGCTCGCCCCTCCACACGTACTGCAGGCTTTCTACTTCTCGAGAAATGAGGGGGATCGTTCAAGGGCGCTTGAGGAGGATGCGCTAGGCGCTGGTCTGCCGGGCGCGCGTGAACTCGACCAGGGCACGAATAGCCCTCTTGGCGGCTTTGACGTTCTCTTTGTCGACCAACGCCGACGGAACCGGCAGCTTGGGAGCTAGAAATATCCGGAAGGAAAGCTGCGATCGCCGGCCCTCATCGAGAGGCGTTAGCACCCAGCGCGCGCGAAAGTCCGAGACATTGCCCTCTTTCATCTGAGCGATGACGTTGGTGCCGCCATCGGCCCGCGCTTGCTCCTTAAGCATGACCTGCGCCCAGATCTTATACGCACCCTGGAGCAAGCCTGCTTCGAGGTAGAGCAAGGCTTTGCCTTTTTGTTGGGCGAGTACCTTCGACGTCGATACGTGGGGAAAGAAGTCGGCGTAGTGCGGGTAGTCCCGCAGGGAGGTGAGGAGTTCGGCGTAGGGAACATCCAAGGTGGCGGTCGCCTCACCCCAGGACTCGTTCGTCGCGCTATCGACGACGTGTCTAGCGTCGATCGCCTCCAGGGGTGCGGCTGCCAGAGGACGCGCTCCCCAAGCGCCGAGCGCTAAGCCGCCTACCAGGAAAGTACAGGCCAGGCGCGCACGGATATGACCCGAGCGTGATCTATGGCCGGAGGCCGACCCGGGCCGCGCCGAGGCCGCCGGTTGCACGCTGGCACCGGTCGCATGCACCAGCGACGCATCGCGCCCAGAGGTTTCAGAATTAAGGCATGTTAGGGTTGTCATAAGTCACCTCGACCGCTCCGGCGTCACAGCCCCTGCGCGAGGCATGGGGCCGGCGGGCGGCGCCTCCAACGTTGGCCTCCCCCAAACATATCACCTTTATGGGGGTGTGCCTGAGCGGTACCTTGCTCCGACGCGAAAGCGCAGCGCTGCATTCACCTCCCGCACCGATGCGCGGACCTCCGCAACCGGGAAGTGCGCGCTGTTTAGTGAGCCTCGGACGTGCGTTGTGTCACCTCGGCGCCCGCTCCAGCCAAGGGGGAAATGCCTCGACCGCCAAAGAAACCGGCTTCTGTCGCACGTTCCAGTTGCCGGATATCATTGCGCCATCAGCGGCGTAGAGCGACTCGGCTTCAAGCTCGGCCAAGACGTCACTGCCCGGCGCGAGTTCCACGCTCTCGCTAACGCGAACCTCCCCACGAACCCGGCCACCGAGCACGATCAAGTTGGCCACCTGAATGAGGCCTTCAACTTCTGCAGTGGGTCCTAGGGTGAGCAGTCCTGAGCCGACCACTTTGCCTTTGAGGGTGCCGTCGATGCGCGCAAAGCCCTCGAAGGCGAGCGTCCCCTTAAAATGACAGCCTCGTGCGAGCAGCGCCCGGCAGTCGCCGTCCCCAGCGCCGTCGAAAGCAGGCGCCTCACCCGGAGGGGGCGGAAGGCTATCCCGGAGTTCCTGCTCATGTGCGGCGGTTGCGGTCGTGGGCACAGGTTGCGCAACCGCGGATCTGTCCTCGCCGGCGGATTGGCGCAGCAGACCGCCGGCATCGGAGGTGCCTGGGCTAGAATCCGGCGGAAATGGCTGGTGCGCTGGCATGATTTCTGGAAGTTCGACAGCGTGCGGCGGGGGGTGCACGGCCGTCCGCACGTTTATGCCTCAGACCTTGCTCCGTCGCCAACGTGCATGCGCACCGTTCATCGGACGGCGCCGGCTCCCCGCTTCCCACGGGATCTTCGGGGCTCTCGGCCCGGCGAGACTGTGCTAACGTCGAGCTTGTCCGAAGGATGCGAGGTATGGCAGGCGTGACGCAGGAGCGAGAGTGGCAAACAATGTTGTTTCAGGCGCGCAGATTTGCGCAGGTCTCGCAGCGTGCCGATGCCATTGCGCGCGCTGAAGCCCTATTACGCCAGATCGATGATGCGGCGACATTTCCAGCCGTAGCTTCGGATTCGCAGACTGAGCCTAACGACACGACAGGTGCCAGGCAGGCATTTCGCGCGGTAGTAGCCGCGGAGCTCGCGCGCTGGCGCGAGGAGCATCGCGCCCTGCAGCAGCGCCTCGCGGAAACGCGGACCGCTGCGATGCGCGAGGTATTCGAGACGCGCGGCGAGCCCGGTTAGCGCCTTCGCCAGGGTAATGTGACGCGTGCGCCGCTGGACCGGCGTGATTATTGGCAGAGGACGGGGGAGAAACCTCAGTGGATGCCCCAAGCTGTATTCGCTCCAGGAGAGACGCGCACATCGGGTAAATAGGCACATCGAGTCAACGGGCCAATAGCCCGAGGGTGTGCCCGCTTTGACGGCAAAAGGATAACGAGTTGTGAATGATTCCCGCAAGCGGCCGGTAGCCGCCTGGATTGTGGCCTTCGGGTCGGTGCTGTTGGCAGTCGCGGTTGCTTGGCTCTTTCTGGGCAAAAGTGACACAAAGACGACGGAACCGGCAAGTCAGCCCGCTGCGCTTGCGGCTCCTGACAGCGTTCCGCGCCTCAAGTCTTTGCCCCAAGCGGCATTGGGAGGTGGCGGTAAGCAAGGCGCCTCCATCGCTGATATCGCCGCGCAGGTCGTGCCGTCGGTCGTTAATATATTTTCAACTGTTGGCGGTCCGAGGGGCGTTCAGCCTGGGATGCCGCCGGACCATCCCTTTTTTCGGCGCTACCCCGGCCAATTTGCCGAGCCCCGTCATCGACAAGAGCAGAGTTTGGGTTCCGGGGTCATCGTAAGCGAAGATGGGGTGGTTCTGACCAACAATCATGTGGTCGAAAATGCTGTGAAGATTCGGGTCGTTCTCGCCGACCGACGCGAGTACTCGGCGGAGATCGCCGGAACTGACCCGCAGACAGACCTTGCTGTGTTGAAGCTTGAACTTAACCAGGGAGAGACCGTGCCGGCTCTGCCACTGGGAGACTCCAGCCGACTCCGACTCGGCGACATTGTGCTAGCCGTCGGCAATCCGTTCGGCCTTGGCCAAACCGTTACCATGGGCATTGTCTCCGCGGTGGGTCGTGCCAACGTGGGCATTGCGGACTACGAAGACTTCATTCAAACGGATGCAGCCATCTATCCAGGTAACTCCGGTGGGGCTCTAGTAGACATGGAAGGTCATCTGGTTGGGATCAATACCGCCATGTTAAAGAAGCTCGACCGGCATCAGGGCATCGGATTTGCGGTCCCGACGAAGATGATCGAGCCCATCATGCAGTCCCTACTTGAGCGCGGCCGCGTCGAGCGGGGGTGGCTCGGCGTCATTATTCAGGACCTGACCACCGAGGCCGCCACCCGCCTCGGTATCAACGGTGAACGCGGCGCGCTCATCGCGCAGGTCGGTCGGGGCACGCCCGCAGAGGCTGCAGGCCTTGAGGCTGGAGACGTGGTGTCGTTACTCGATGGGGTTGCCGTCGAGAGTAGCGCCCAACTCCGCAACGCGGTGGCAATGAAGGGTGCGGACAAAACAGTCAAGCTGAGCGTGCTGCGGAATGGTGACCGACGAGAGCTGTCGGTGAGGTTAGGCGCTTTGCCCGCCGAGTTTTCCCGCTAACGATACGGCTGGGGGCGTCGCTTGCCAGCGGCAAACGCATGACCGGACAGGGGTTGCAACGCCCGCTCGTCCGACCCCCGAACGCCAATGAAGGCTGAGCGATCCCCTCATGAACTCGAGACGCAGAAAGCCGCGGGGAAATGGGCCTGGAGTAAGTATGGTGGGGTGGGTGGGTCCGCGCACGGAAGGCCCATTTCCCCGCGGTTGTCGTCCCCCAGGCTCACCCTGGGGGATGGCTCAGCTATGAAGGACCTAAGTTGTGCTGACTTGTGAACGCATTGAAGTTGCCTTTGGCGACCGGACGTTATTTTCTGACGTCTCACTACGTATTGACCCAGGCGATAAGATCGGCCTTCTAGGCCGGAATGGCAGCGGTAAAAGTACACTGTTCAAACTGCTGACGAAGCAGAGTGCGCCGGACCGCGGTCTGGTCCAGTGGCCCAAGCTCTTTCGCGTCGCCCATGTCAGTCAGGACACCCGCGTTGATGAAGCGCTGACGCCCACGGAGTTTCTTCTGTCTAGGGCGGAGGAGCGCACACAGGTCATCGAGCGACTCAAGGATGCAGAGCAGCGCCTGGCTGCGGCGCTCGAGGGTGACGGCGATGAAGAAGGCATGTTTGCTGCCTCATCGGACCTGAGCGAACTCACCGAGCGCCTCGGCGACCTCGAGCAGATTTATGGCGAAGCGCAGGCGGCCTCGGTCCTAGCGGGTCTCGGACTGTCGCCGGAACAGCAGGCGATGCGTTGTGGTGAGCTGTCCGGGGGCTGGCGGCTTCGCGTCGCCCTCGCCGCGGCGCTCTTTCAGCGCCCGGATTTGCTGCTCCTCGACGAGCCCACCAACCATCTCGACTTGCCCAGCGTCCTGTGGCTGATGGAGTACCTCAAGCGCTACGAGCCGGCCGTCGTCCTCACCTCCCACGATGGTGAGTTTCTCGACGAGGTCGTCAAACGCCTATGGCTTATCGAGCTTGGCCGGGTCGTAGACTTCGTGGGCAATCGCAGCGCGCTGCGCGCCAAGCTCGAGGAGAGCGCGGAAACCGAGGCCCGAACGCAGGCCAAGCTTGAGACGCGCGCTCAGGAAATCGACGCGTTCGTTAAGCGCTTTCGGGCGCAGGCCTCTAAGGCGGCGCAGGTTCAAAGCCGCATCAAGGAGCTAGAAAAGCTCGATGCGCAGCGACAGGGGCCTGCGGCGCAGCAGGGCGTGCCGAGCTTCAGGCTGCCGGAGCCGCCGGGTTGCGGCCGCACCGCACTCGAGATTGAAGACGTTAGCCTCGGTTACGGCGATACCACGGTGTTGCGCCGCGCCAGCGCCGTAATTCGCACGGGAGAGAAGGTCGCTATCGTCGGTGCGAACGGGGCAGGTAAGTCCACCTTGCTGAAGGCCATCGCTGGCGTGCTTAACCCGCAATCAGGGGAGGTTCGCTTCGGCGCGCGGGTAGAACCGCTCTTCATCGGTCAGCACTTGGAGGACGAGTACAGTGGCAGCGAGACGGTGTTTCAGTGGGCCTACGACCGTGCGCGCAACCTGAGCGAAAGCCGCATTCGCGGCATCCTTGCGGCTCTCGGCTTCGACTACGAAGCGCAGAAAAAGCAGCTCTCGGTGCTCAGTGGTGGTGAGCGCGCGCGGCTGGCTTATTCCGGCCTCAGCCTGACACCGGGCAACATGATTCTCCTCGATGAGCCCACCAACCACCTCGACCTTGAGTCCTGTGACGCCATGATCGAGGGGCTGCGAAGCTTTGCGGGCACCGTGCTCATCGTGTCTCACCATCAGGATTTGCTGCACAAGCTGCCCACGGCGCTGTGGGTGGTTGAGGGCGGGGAGGTTGTGCCCTTTGCAGGTGACTACGCGCGCTACAAGGAGGTCATGCTCGGCGGCAACGCCATCCCGGGAACCGCCGGCGATGGCTCCGGCGATGGCCCGAAGGGCAGTAAAAAAGCCGAGCGTGCGCAGCGCGCCCAAGCAAGAGCGACGGAGCGTTTAGAGCGTGAGGTCGCTGCAGCGGAAGCGGAGGCTGCAGCGGCGGAAGCCGAAGTAGCGCGCTTAGACGCTGCCATGGCCAGCGAGCGCAACGCCGCGAAGCTCATGACCCTAGAGCAAGAGCGACAAACGCATCGAAGCCGGGCACAGGCTGCGGTGCAGCGCTGGTCCGATCTCGGTGAGCGCTTGGACGCGGAGCGAACGCGCGCCTAACGCTTCTTCTTTCGCTGCACCATCCCCTCAAAGCGCTGGCGGCACGAAAGACCCGGGGAAATAGGCCCTCGGGAAATGGGCCATCCGTGCGCGGACCCACCCGCCCCGCCATACTTGCGCAAGACCCATTCCCCCGGGTCTTTCTGGGTCTCGAGACATAGGGGAATCGTTCAGATTATGTACTATCGTTTATTGCGTTTTGAGCATCCTCTTGAGCCACCGCGACTTGTCGCACTTGACGTGCCCGCCGCTCAAGGCACGCCAGACGCGAAACCCGGCCTAGCTGCCGAGCAAGCCGTCACGGCGTTAGCGCTGACAAGAGCGGTCATGCCGCAAGCGCTCAAGCCCCAGCGCCATGCGCTCTGGCTCGTGGGGGGGGCGGAGCTCCGGGTCTCCGCACACCCCTGGCTTGAGGCCATGGAGCCCCCCGCCCTCGAACTACAGCGTGGACTTGCAGCCAGGGTGCGCGCCGAGCTTCAAGCCGAGCACCGCGCCGAAGCCACGTTTGACTGCGACAGTTTCGCCTTCTTTGGCCACCTGCGCGAAGGCGAGGGGAGCGCGCTGACCGGCGCGGAGGCGGCGCTTTCTGAGGTGTCCGCGCCCTTCGGTGCGGTGCCTGGAGAGCGAGTGCTCGCGCTGGGCCGCCTATGGGGGTGTGGGCAAAACCTTGACGCCCTAAGTGAACGCGCTGACGGGCTTGGAGCTGAGCTCTGCGCGCAGCGCGCCGTGCCGCCGCCGGGACTACTGCTGGCACTGTGCGACCTTGTGGGCGTCCTGGCGCAGGTGCACTTTCGCATTCCTGTGCGCTGGATCGAAGCGGAAGAGCCCTATACGCCTCCGCTTTTTGCGTTAACGGGCGCACGGGGCGAAGACCGCTTCATTCCCGTGGGCACGTTGTGTTGCGACGCCCTAGCCGCGCCGCAATGGCCCACCGTTGCGGAACTCGCCCGCCGCGCGGAAGCCGCTGCCGCGGAGCGCTAGAGCGGGCACGCTCTCAGGGCGGCCACGCTCTCAGGGCGGCCACACCTTCAAAGCGCCCACGCTCTCAGAGCGCAATGAGCAGCTGCGTGAGCAGTGTGTCTGCAATCAGCACCGAAATGGAGACGACGACGACCGCTGTTGTCGTGGCACGGCCAACGCCTTCGGTGCCGCCGGTTGTATTCACGCCATAGAAGCAGCCGACAAGGCCGATAATGGCGCCGAAAAAGGGTGTCTTAGCCATGCCGGCGCCGAAATCCGAAAGCGTCACGGTGTCGAGCGCGGAGGCCAGGAAATAGCTTGCAGAGACGCCGAAGCTAAAGTGCGACACGATCATCGCGCTCACGATGCTCAGCACCAAAGCGAAGAGTGTCATCAGCGGCATCGCAAGCGTGGTCGCGAGCACGCGCGGTACGACAAGCTTCCGTACCGGGTTGGCACCGAGTGCATGGATGGCATCGATCTGCTCGGTCACCGCCATCGACCCGAGTTCCGCTGCTAGTCCCGAGGCGATGCGGCAGCCGACGACGAGCGCCGTCAACGCCGGAGCGAGTTCCCGGGTCTGAGACAGCGAGACGATGCGGCCGACGCTGTCAATGGCACCAAACTTTTCGAGCGTTACCGCGAACTGAATCGCCATCACCAGACCGACGAAGATGGCGGTGGCCGCTGCCAGGCCGAGCGAGCGAACGCCGAGGCGCTCGAGTTGCGTCACGGCCGCGCTGAAGTCGATGCCCTGGCGCACGATGTTCATCACCACATCGCGCAAAAGAAGCGTCACCGCTCCAAGCTCCTGCAGAAAGCTGTGGATTCGACGGCCCAAGGGCAGCGTCAGCGCATCTAGGGGACTCTTGCTCATGCTTAGCCCCCCTTAAGGCGGGGTGTCCGCCGCACGCGGAAGGTATCAAGCCAAGCGGAAAAGTCACTTGCGTCGTCGTCGAAGGTCTGCGGCGTTGCGGCCTCTTCGGCTTGCGCTTGGGATGGGAGGGCGGCCGCTGCGCTAGGTGCGCTGATTTCCAGGAGATCGAAGACACAGCCGTCCTTTTTGAGCACGACCACCCGAAGCTGGCGCGGCACGCCGTCAAGGCTTGCCAATATACGTGAATCCAAGGCCTCGCGGCCTACAAGCTGCCGACGCTGCTCCTCAACGAATGATACGTCACGAAAGCCAAGCAGAAGGTGTCGCCGCAGCACCTCCAGCGGGATGTCGTGACGGCTGCCGCAGCGGCCGCTGACTTCGCGGATGGTGTCCGCGTTCCGCTCGAAGGCCGCGGTACCGCGATCCGACACTTTCATTTGCGTCCAATCGGGCCCTGGGTGGGCAATCTCAAACGTCAGGTCGCGGTGCTGAACCTGTCCATCGCGCCAACTTAGTTGACTGCCACAGCCCAGACCCATAAGAAGCCCGGCGCTCAGCAGTCCCAGGCGACGCACGTGCATCAGTGTTGCGCGGTCAGTTGTTCGCGAGGCGGCCACGCCGAGACTATAGCCT
Organism: Myxococcales bacterium; assembly: GCA_007124745.1. Taxonomy (GTDB): domain Bacteria; phylum Myxococcota_A; class Polyangia; order Polyangiales; family SLQV01; genus SLQV01. The sequence goes on along the minus strand of SLEO01000295.1, from coordinate 875 downwards.
GAGAAGTGCTCCTGGTGTCGCGTTCCGTGCACGCATCGCGGGGTAGCCCTGGATGCGCCGCTCGCGGCGAGTGTTCCCACGCATCCCCTGATCGTTTATGCTCTAAGGGTCGCCTGGGGAGCGCGCGTTAGGCTGGCCGTAGCGCCGGCTGCGCTCCCGATGCTAGCGACTCCTTGAGGGTATCGTCATTCTGCGCGAGTCCGACAAACAGCTACTTCAAGCCCTCATTCGGGCCGGTGTGCTTTCTGCGCAGGCTGAGACGAAGGTCAAGGAACTTGCGACCAGCAAGCGGCGACCCATCATCGATGCGGTCGTTGAGGCGCACGCGGCGAGCGAGGCCGCGGTGCTCCGATGTATTGCCACGCGGCACGGTACGAGCTTTGTCTCCACGGAGAAGATCGCGCGCCTCAAGGTTGCGCCGGACCTCATCAAGCTCATTCCGCAACGTTTGGCGGAGCAAATGCTGGTGCTTCCCGTGCGCGACGACCCGCGTTCGGGAAAGCTCACCGTGCTTGCAGGTGACTTGGAGGAATACGAAGTTGCCAAGCATCTGCAGATGAGTTCGGGGCGCCGATCGATTGAAATCTTTGTCGCACGACCCTCCGCCATTTTTGCCGCCATCAAAAAGCACTACGAAGGCGACACGCGCGCGTTTGCCTCGGTTTACCTGGGTATCCAGGAAGCTCGGCCGGAGGTGCCGGTACAGGGGCAGCGACCGGCGGACCCGCAGGAAATCAACTCGCGTACCATGGCGCCGCCTTCGCGCGCCGCTGCGCGGCCTAAGGCGCCTCCCCCTCCCAGTCCACCGCGCATCGAGCGAGAACGACCCGCAACGCAGCAGTCTGGTCGTTCTCGCGCAGAACCGAGGCTGCGCG
>SLEO01000155.1 GCA_007124745.1 Myxococcales bacterium | reverse complement strand
TCGTGCCCTCGGTCGCTATTTTGGACGCGTACCGCCGCCATGTTGGTGCTGTGTGTCACTGCGGGATGCGTCGCGCGTATTCCACCCGCCCGCTACGGGGTGCGGTCGCTGAGCGTGGAGGGTCTTGAGAACCTCGATCCCGAGTCTGTCAAAGCGTGTCTTGCAACCCAAGAGCGCAGCGCGTTTCGTCTAAACCTCGGTCGCGGCTATGACCCGCCCTGTGGCAAGCCTCCCTTCAAGGGCAAGCGGCTGCAGTTGAAGCTCTTCACGTGGGCATGGTCGAGCTGGCCTATCTACGATGAGTCCGTCTTCCAACGAGACGTGGACCGCATCAAGCGCTGGTTTCGCGCGCGTGGTTACTACGACGCCGAGGTCCATGCGGTGGCTATTTCACCGGAGCGCGCGGAGACCGGCGACCGTTTTCCAGCCGCCGAGCCACCGTGCAAAACGAAACAGGGCCGCGGTTGTCCGGCGGACTTGAGCGTCACGGTGAGTGAGGGCGCACCGATCCTCGTCGAGCGGATCCAGGTCCAGGGCACCACCGAGCTGAGCGAAGAGCTCAAGGATAAGCTCGACGATGCGTTGAGGCTCCGCGTGGGCGAGCCCTTCGATGAAGAACTCTACGACACGACACGGCGGCTATTCACCCGGGCCCTTGCGGAGGCCTCCTTTGCGAAGGGGACCGTTTCCGGACGCGTGGAGGTTGACCCGGAACTGCGTCAGGCCCGCGTTTACCTTGAGCTGCGGTCCGGGCCTAGCTTTCGATTCGGCCGGGTTTACGTCACAGGTCAGAAGCACCTTTCGGTGCGCCCGATCCTCGCGTCCGCGTACATCAAGGAGGGCTCACCTTTTCGGGCTTCAGCGCTCGACGAGGCGCAGCGCGAGGTTTACGGCCTCGGTGCGTTTTCATCGGTGGAGGTCATCCCGCATCTCCTTGAGGAGGAGGAAGCTATCGCGGATGTGGAAATCCGCGTCGCACCCGGGCGGCTGACGCGCTTCGGGCTTGGCGTCGGTGTGATGGCGGGTGCGCTCTCCACTACGACCAACTTCCAGGACCAGACCGTGCCCCAGTGGGACGTGCATCTTCTGGCGATTGCGGAGCACCGGAACTTCCTCGGTGGTCTGCGCCGCATTCGCATTGAAGAGCGACCACGCCTCATTTTTGACCAGGTCTTTCCCCAGACCGGCGGTTCCTTTCCTTCGCCGGGTAACCTCGCGATGATCGAGTTTCGTCAACCCGCGTTTCTCGAACAGCGCACACAGCTTTATGCCAACGTCCGTTGGGACCTTGGACCGGACCCCTTCCAGGCGCGTTTCTTCCGCCATGACCTCGACGCCCGCCTTGCGCCTCAGCGTACTTTCTTCGGCGGTCGCCTCTCGGTCTCCGTCGGCATCCACGCGAACTGGCTTTTTGTGACGGAGGTGCGCGACCGCGCCCCGGCGGACTACTTCCTGATGTTCTGGGAGCAGAACCTCTCGCTAGACTTGCGCGACAACCCCACCTACCCGACGCGCGGATTCTACGCGACCTTGGGACTTCACCAGGCGGGCTACGGTTTGCCCGCTTCCTGGCGCTATTTCCGGACGACGCCCGACACACGCTTCTACATCCCGCTCCCCTATGAGCTCGTACTGGCGGGGCGCTTCGCCCTTGGCATGTTGTTCATACAAGATAGCGACGAAGACCTGGATGCGCTCAGCTCCCAGCTTGGTCCCGAGCGTTACCGGCTGCGCGGCGGCGGTGCGTCCGGCAACCGCGGCTTCGTGCCCGGTGACCTCGGCGATGGCATCGAAGGCGGCTTGCGCCGTTGGGAGGCATCCCTCGAGCTTCGCGCCATGTTAACCGAGGCCTTCGGCACCGTTATCTTTACGGACCTTGGTGACGTGCATCGCGGCAGTACCTTTCGTTTCGACCACCTCAACACGAGCGTCGGCTTCGGCTTTCGTTACCTGACGCCGGTAGGTCCGCTGCGCGCTGACCTCGGCTTTCTCGTCGATCGCGCGCGCATCATCGGCGAGGAGGCCCCGACTTCCAACTACTTGGTCAACCTCGGCTTTGTGCAGTTTCCCGGTGCCTTCCACCTCACCATCGGCAATGCTTTCTAGTTCGCTTGGTCCGCGCGCATCGGGTGCTCTGCGGGCATCACGTGGGCGTGTTTTTGGGGGTGCGGCGGTCGCTGTGGCGTCTATCGTAAGCCATCCTTGGAAGCTCCCGCTGGCCGAGGGCTGAAGTCGCGACGTGCTGAGTCTTTACCGCATTCTTGTTTGGCATGGCTTGGCGCTCCTTGCGGTTGCGCTCAGCGTCGGCTTCAACACGCAGAGCGACTTAGCCCGAGATTTAGGGCGCAAGGCACTTACGCACTACGTCTCTACCCACATCCAAGGCACGCTGCGCATCGGCCGGGTCGAGCATTTTTCTTTTACCTCCTTTGAGGCCAGTGATGCATCCGTGCTCGACGGTCAGGGCCGCCTCGTCATTGCGGCAGAGCGCGCCACCCTGCACTTCGACTGGCTGCCGCTGCTCCGAGGCGAGTTGCACTTTGCGGCGGGTTCGGCGGAACGCGGCTTTATCCGCCTCTATGAGGAGGAAAACCTTCTGCCTTCGATGGTCACGGCGTTCATTCCGCCGCCACGCGAAGGCAAGTTGCCGGGCCCACCTCCTATCCGAGCGCGGGTGGAGCGCCTCGATGTGCGGGAGTTCACGGTGGTGGGCGATGCGCTGGGGGTAAAGGGGCTTGAGGTGCGCAACGTGAGCGGTTTCTGGCGTCTCGAGGTCAATCGCGATGTGTCCGTGCACATTGAGCGTTTTACGGGCGACTTGGTCGGTCCATTCCCCTTTGTCGCGCACGTGGAAAATGTGGGTGCATCGATATCGACCGATCTTGAAGTGGGGGCCCGTGTCTGGGCGGCGGCGCATATCGGACGTGAGCACTTCGATCTTGCGATGGGGTTTCGTCAGTCCGGGGACGGTCCTGGCGAGTTTGAACTCGATCTCGATGCCCAGCCGCTGCGCCTCGAACGCCTCGCTCAGGTGGGCGTGGTGCCGAAGCGGACCCTGACGGGCGAGGGTCACGGGCATCTGCGCCTGCGCGGTCCCATCACCGCACTCACCGCGGAGGTGGGCTTTCACGACATCCAGGGCGGCGATGTCTATGCGCGCGCCACCTTGGATGGGCTCTTGCCGCAGACCTTGCGCGTCGCCGCCACCAAACTCAACCTCGGTCGGCTCGACGCTGCCCTGCCCAGCGTCACACTGACCGCGAAGGCCGACGCCGCCTTTCATGTACGCGCTGCCCAGGATGCGGAGCCCGCGCGGCTCCAAGCCGCGGACATCACCCTAAGCCACGCGCGGTTAAGCTGGGAAGGCCTCACAGTCGCGGGAGTCCGGGGGAGAGCGCGCTTTTTTCCGGATAAACGCCTCGACATCAGCAGCCTTACGGTACCGCTGGGCAAGCGTGCCGTGCGCCTGAGGGGCAGCGTCGGCGTCGATGGCGCGTACGCGCTGCAGGTAGATACGGAGGACCTCGACATCGGTCACGTGTCGAGGATGCGGGCGCTTGGCCTGCCTCTCGCCGATGGCCGAGTTTCTGGGCGGGGCACATTGCGGGGGGGTCCGGACCGTCCACCGGCATTTGAAGGTGCGTTCGTCGGCACGGGACTAAAACTAGGCGACTTCAGCGCCGAAGAGATGAAGGTAAGCGGGCCGTTGTTGCCCCTCGCGCAAGTCCCTCCAGGGACATCGCTGCTCGAGATGAGCGCACGCGGCGTGGTCTTCATGGACCGGCGCATCGAGAGCGCGCGCGTACAGATGAGCCGGCGTTCATCGGTGTACGCGTTGCTGGCGCAGCTCTATCTCGGGAGGGGAGATTCGCTGGAGGCCCGGGCTCGCTTCAGCGTCTCGGGCCGCGGCTATTGGCGTTTGCATCTCGACAGCTTGCGCGCAGACGTCGCCGGCCATGCTTGGGAGGGGCAGTCCGGCGAGCTGACCTACCGGCCGCTCAAGGGCGTCTCCGTCGCTGACCTCTCCCTGAGTTCGGAAAGGCAGGCCATCAACGTAAGCGGCGAGTGGTGGGTAGACGGGGACAAGGCGCTTTCGATAGGCGTGAAGCGGCTGGATGTCGCGCAGATCGACCGGCTGCTCTTCGCTGACGGCCTTAATCTTTCGGGACTTCTCGACGCGAGGCTTGACCTGAGTGGGCAGCGGGAAGCGCTCGAGTTCACTGCCACCGGCCAGCTCCGTGACGGTGGCATCTTTGAAGCTGAGCGTGTGAATCTCGTCTTCCGTACCGTACTCGCGGAGGGTGAGGCCACCCTCGACGGGCAGTTCGATTTCGGTGAGCTGGGTACGCTTTATCTGGGCAGCTCGGCGCTGCTGTTCATGGACGGTGCCACTTGGCAATCGCGCTTCGAGAACGCGGTGTATGATGTCCAGTCGGAGCTTGTGTCCGTTGACCTCTCCGTGCTCGCGGGGCTGCTGAAGCCTTACGCGAGCCTCCCACTTTCGGCCGGGCGCGCCTCAGGGCGTTTTGATGTGTCCGGTCCGTTACTAGCGCCGAGTTTCGAGGGCCATCTGTCCTTCGAAGACCTCATCCTCCCGGACCTTCCGCCCGTGGGTGCGCGCTTCGATGGCGCCTACGCCCAGGGGCGATTCGTGGCGCGTGGTGCTCTGAGCGACCGCCACGGGCCGCTCGTGGAGGGGGAGGTATCCATCCTGTCCGATGTTGTACTTTTGATTTCCGAGCCTGATCTCTTCCGTCGCCTTCTGGAAGTCGTGCCCTGGGGTGTGGCGCTTCACATTCCGACGCGCGCTTGGGAGCAGCTTCCATCCACGCTTCAAGCGCGCTTGCCCGATATGTTCTCTGGGCTGCGCCTGGGTGGGAAAGCATCGCTGAATCGCTTTGGTCGCAGACCGAAGGGCATGGCGCGCATCAATCTCGAGTTCCCCGAGGACCTCGGGGCGGACTGCTTGGCGCTCGTGCCGCCGCCTCGCTTTCAGGTGCGTGTTAGCTTCGATGACCCGGGGCTTGATGTGACCGTAACGGGATTTGCCGGGCGTCAGGCTGTACTGTTTGCCCAGTCTAGTATGGGATTACCCATCGAGAGTTGGCTCAGCGGCGCGGCGTTTCTGCCCACGCCGCCGGAACGCGTCAGCGCACGCCTCGACCGCTTCCCGCTCGCCGCCGTGCCCTTTAGTTGCCATGTGTTGCGCGGTACGCTGAGCGGTCAGCTCATCTTTAACGACCTCGCAAAAGACTCGCGGTCAGGAGACGCAGTGCTCAGCATCGAGGGTCTGCAGATCATCGGACAGCGCGGCATTCAACTTTCCGATAACCGCGTCCCACGGGCCTTGGGCAACCCAGCGGCCGGCCGGCTCGCGCTCTTCTTACGCGGCGAGCGGCTCGACCTCAGCGGCCAAGTCCTTTGGCCCGGTGGCAATGCGGAGCTGGGGCTCGGTGGGTCGCTGGTCCTCGAGAGTTCGGAAACGACAGGCCTTGCCATCAAGCGAGATGCGGTCCACTTCGGCCGCCTCACCCTCGTGAGCGTACCCATCGAGGGACTCGAGGTGCTCACGCCGGGCGTCGCCCGCATCGGTGGCGCTGTCACGGGTTCACTTGTGGCGCGCGGCACCCTCGATGACTTCGACCCGTCGGGTAGTCTCGTTTTGTCCGAGGGCTACCTCCAAGTAGAGGCGTTAGGCCAGCAGCTCTCCGACGTGAGCGGCCGCCTCGTCTTGCGCAATAAGACCGTTGAAGTGCAAACGCTGCGGGCCGAGGATAGGGACGGCAGCATCGACGTCCACGGCACGGTGTCGCTGCGGGAGCCGGAGACAACCACAGCAAGGTTGTTCGTGAACTTCGACAAGTTTCCCGCTCGGAACCAGGGTTCGCTCTTGGCGACGGTTCAGGGACAAGCTGCGCTGCGGGCGCAGCTCGGTGACCCCTACAGCCGCGTCGCAGTTGACTTGGGTGGCCTGAGCCTCGATGTCTCTGGAGGAGCGAATCGCTCATTTCAGGGCTTGGAGCTGCACAACGACGTCACGGTCGTTACCTCACGTAGAGAACTTGCGACACCCGCTCAAGAAAGCGTCATCGAGCTAGAACTGTCTGCTCCCGACACCTTGCGTATCAAGAGCGACACGTTTGAGGCGCGAGTGTCATTGGATCTCAACGTGGTCTCCGCAGAGAATGAGCTGACAGTCGATGGTCTTGTGCTTATCGACTCGGGCGAGTTTTACGTAGGTGCTCAGCGCTTTGCCGTGGAACGCGGCAGTCTCAGTTTCGCCCGGAGCACGGAGATTGACCCGCAAGTGTCGCTGGTTGCGGTGCACCCACTCCGCTCGTCTCCTGGGGCGTCGGTGACGGTCACCGTGACCGGCCGGCTCTCGGACCCGCGGGTGGAGTTCACCTCAACGGAAAGCAATAACCAGGCGGAAATCATCCAGCTCCTGCTTTCGGGCTCTCGCGGCCTGCAATCTCAGCAGATGTCGGGTACCACGCTCAGCGAACAGCAAGCCGGACAGCAGGCGGCCTCCTTCTTGGCAGGCATCACCGCAAGCTTTTTGACGGTGGTCACTCGCCGGCAATCCCGTGAGCTGCTGCCGATTCTCGCGATTGAAAGTGGCGAGGACGGCTTCCGCAGCACGCGCTTTCGCGCGGGCATTCAGGCGGACCGTCTCGTGCCTGACCGTTTCAAGAGCGTGGTGCGCGGGATTTATGTCGAGGGCTTCTACACCGCGAATGCCGGCCAAGGCGATGACCCCTCTGGCGCCTACTACCGCCCGAGCACGGCCGGTCCTCTCGGAGCAGACGCAGGTGTTCTCCTCGATATCCGCTATCCCTACGGTCTAGGCACAGACATCATGTTCGCACCCCCAGCAAGCTGGGGCGTCGACCTTACCTGGGAACCCTGAGCACCGGCAGCGCTCCGCACTTGCGTGGAAGGTCAGGCCGGCCCAGTGCTCACGTGTCAGGCGTCGCTGCCGCGCCGTCAGCGCTGGCCTAGTTCGGGTGAACCCTAACCTCGGCGGCGAGTGCGGGCGCCTCGCTTCTCATTCCTTGACCGAGCTCACCGTAGCGGTTGCGGCCCCAGCAAAGGACGCGTCTGTCGCGCATCAAGGCGCACGTGTGTTCTCGACCAGCTATGACCCGATCGATATCCGAGAGCGGTTCGCCGCTGGAGGGGTCGAGAACGGCGACGGGCAAGGTCGAGCGCTCACCGGCATCCGCAAGTTCGCTCGCGTCAAGCGTGTTTCCTAGGGTGTGGTACTCGTTCCAACCCCAGCACCAGGCTTGGTCTTCCTGGGTGGTTGCGCAGACATGCGATGATGCTGCCGAAAGGTCTCTGATGCCTTGAAGCACATTCTCTCCTTGCGAGTCCAGGACGTAGGCAGGGCTCCGCCGGATCGCTAGGTCACCTTGTCCGAGTTGCCCTTCGCCACCGTTGCCCCAGCAAGCAACTCTGCCTCCGCTGGTGAGCACGCATTGGGATACAAACGCATTGGTGACAGCCAAAACCGGCTGTGTCCACACGCCGTGTCCAGAGGGGCCGAGGACAGGCCCTGCTAGATCGACGTTAGGACCACCCGTACCATTGCCCAGCCTACCGTTGAAGGCTTGGCCGGTGCAGGCGAGTCCGGTCTCGAGGGAGAAACAGGAGAACGTGGCCCCGAGCGCCGTTGCCCTAACGCCGTCAAGAGGTGTTCGATCCTGCGACAGCACGTAGCTGGGACGTTGAACAGCGCGCTCAGTTCCATCTGTCCCGGTGGCTCGGCCAAGCGAGCCGAACCGTTCGCGGCCCCAGCACACGACACGCTCTTCTGTTGTGACACCGCACGTCTGCATGCGCCCAGCGCTGAGATACGTAATGCCCGTCAGCGGTGCCGTCCCTTCGCGAGCCAGAACCGGCCCCGCGTAGGGGCGAGGTGAGAGGGTCCCATCGCCGAGCTGTCCGAAGTAGTTTGCGCCCCAGCAGTAGACGGCGCCCTCTCTACCGACCAGTGCGCACGTGTGGTGCAGCCCGAGGGCGAGTTGTCGAATATTGCGGAGCGGAGTGCCCAGTGTCCGTTGCACGAACGTCGGCTCCAGCCCCACTTCCGCGGCCTCGTTATCCGGTGGTTCAAGCGCGGTGCCTTCAGTAGGCAGTGGTCCACCATCTACAGTGCCGCCGCTACCGTTGCCGAGTTGACCGTAATAGTTGAGGCCCCAGCAGGTGGCTTCGCCGGTACCGAGCAGTGCGCAGGTCCGGCCAAAGTTGAGCGCGAGGTCGATAGGGTCGGCGCAGCGTCCCTCGACGCAGGAACTAGCGCATGGGCTGTTGCAGGCGCCGCAGTGGTTAACGTCTGTAAAGGTGTCGGTCTCACAACCGTTGCTAGCGTCGCCATCGCAGTCCTGCTGCGGCGCACCAGCGATGCAAATGGCCCCGCTCACCCCGGCGTCAGGATTGACCGCCTCGGCGGAGGTTTCCGGTGCCTGTTCGCCCATCTCACGCCCGACGGAATCCTCAATGCCGGCATCACCGGCGCAGGCTGCGAGCAGAACCGTGACCGCCACAAGGGCTAGGCTGAGCGCAATCCGTAGAAGTCGTTCACCGCCGCGAAGGAAGCGCTCGAGTGAGTAGCGCACGCACGGGATTGACGCAGCGAAGCCGCAACCGCCCTCGGCGTTTTTGTCGAATAATCCATGGGGCTGTGCGCCGCGCTTGCCTGGCGACTCCGCGGCGAGCCGTGTCCGCGCGGGTTTGGTCGAGCGGGGGAGCAATGAAAATGAGGAATGGAACATGGCGAAAGCTATCCTTTGCGAAATCGGCACGAGCACTGGCCCAGGGTTGAGTCGGGTGCGGGCTGCACCGCAGGGCACTACCCCTCTTCAGAAAATGTGACTTCGCGGGCAAGTCTCGGTCTGGAACTGGTGGATTGACCCGTGAGCCCGGACGTACTCCGTCCCCAGCACAGGACACGCCCGTCTTGCATTCGGGTGCAGGTGTGGAACGTGCCGACCGCTATCTCGGCAATCCCCCGTAGCGGCAAGCCGTCCGCCGGGTCAAGCACGGCGCGTGGCAGCGCCGAGGACTCCGTCGGGGACGTTGTGTCTGCAACGATGGTGTCGATGCCGAGCTGGAAATCCCTGTTCCATCCCCAGCAGAACGCTTCTCCACTTTCGACTAGAGCGCACGCATGCGCATCAAACGCGCTGAGCTGCGTGACCCCAGTAAGTGGACCGGTGTTGCCAGCGTTTCTGACGAGTACAGGGCGAGACCTTACAGCTAGAGAACCGTTGCCGAGCCGCCCGTGAACGGGATTGCCCCAGCAAGCAACGTTGCCGCTTTCGAGCAAGACGCAGTTGCCCCAGCGCTGCGCCTGCATTGCGCGTGGGCTTTCGCGCCAGAGCCCACCCGAAAGATTGACGTGACGTACGGCAACGGGCGTTCGAACAATCCCCGACGTCATCATGTTGCCGAGTCGACCGCTGCCTTGAGAACCCACGCACGCCATGCCCTCCTCAAAAGTGACGCAGGTGTGGAAGTCGCCGGTAGCTACTTGCTTGACACCGCCTAGGAAGGGGTCACCCGATAGACTCACCATGGGCACAGGGCGGCTAGAGAACGACGCGTTGATCGTATCTTCGCCACCCCGACCGAGCTGCCCTGCCGCATCATCGCCCCAACAGACCACGCGTTCGTTAGTCAGGACGGCACAGGTGTGGTTCCAGCCTGCGCTTATTGAGGCCACGTTGCTAAGCCGAGCCCCTGAACCGAGTCCCGAGGGTGTTCCGACAACTGGAACGGCGCGCGCGAGGGCACCTATGAGGAAATTGGCGCCGAGTTGGCCTTTGTGGTTCGCGCCCCAGCAATACACGTGGCCGTCCACCGTCAATGCACAACTGTGATGTTCGCCGACGACGACCGACCGCACGCCCTCCAGGGGAGTGTGGTTAGAAAGCAATACGCGTTGAGGCTGCAGAGCAGCGACGGGAAACGTTCCCGCCGGAGGTGTGGGGCTAGTGAGCCCTTCCGTAGGGTCGAGGACAAGCCCAACAGAGGGGTCGATGTAGCCCCTGGTTCCGTGGCCTAGCTCGCCATTGTAGTTGCTTCCCCAGCAGCTAACCTGACCATTTCCCAGCACGGCGCAACTGTGCCTGATCGACAACGCGAGCTGTATGGGGTCGCTGCAGATGCCGTCGGCACATGTGCCGTGGCAGGGGGCGTTGCAGCCGCCGCAGTGCGAACGGTCGCTAGACGTGTCGGTCTCGCAGCCCGTCGAGGGGTCACCGTCACAATCCTGAAGGTCTCCGGGGCAGAGCAGGGCGCTCGCGTCCTCGTCACCCTCGGTCGAGGTCGCATCATCCCCGTCGGCCGCTTCAGCCGGCGTGCGCTCGTCCGTATCGACGTTGCCGGCGTCAGTGCCTTCTTCCGCTTCCCCGTCCACGGCCATGTCCGACGCGCACGCGCTGGCTAGCATGAGGCACACGGCGAAAAGCCAAAGATGCTCAAGCACTGTGCCCACATGGAGGGGGAGGAGGCCATGTCTTAGGCGAGTGGGTTGACAGTTAAGGGGCAAGGTCACCATGGGGGTCTCGTTTAGCTTGGAGTGTGCCACGTCGCCGATCGCGCACATCGCGCGACCCGCAGACCTCGGTCACCCTAGCGCGCCAGTTGCGTAGCACCGGCGCCCCCTCTGCATTTTTTTCTCCGCTCGTCTCAGCGCATGGGTTGCGTTCGGCCGCATTTGGCAGCGGGACCGCAGCCGGACCCATCCGCGCTTATTCCCATTCGATGGTGGCGGGGGGTTTGGAGGAGATGTCGTAGACGACGCGGTTGCAGCCGCGTACTTCGTTGATGATACGGGAGGAGGCGCGGGCGAGGACCTCATAGGGGAGGCGTGCCCAGTCGGCGGTCATGCCGTCGCGGGATTCAACGGCGCGTACGCAGATGGTGTACTCGTAAGTGCGGCCATCGCCCATGACACCGACACTGCGCACCGGCAGCAAGACACAAAAGGACTGCCAGACGCTTTCGTAAAGGCCAGCGGAGCGAATGACGTCGTCCAAGATCTCGTCCGCATCGCGGAGGATGCGCAGCTTTTCCTCGGAGACTTCGCCGAGGCAGCGGATGGCGAGACCAGGCCCGGGGAAGGGTTGCCGCCAGAGCATGTCGTGGGGCATGCCGAGGGTGACGCCCGCTTCGCGTACCTCGTCTTTGAAGAGTTCTCGGAGCGGTTCGATGAGCTTGAGCTTCATGTGCTCCGGGAGGCCGCCGACGTTGTGGTGGCTTTTGATGACGGCGCTCGGCCCTTTCGACGAGATGCTTTCAATCACGTCGGGGTAGAGTGTGCCCTGAACGAGGTAGCCGACGTCGCCGATTTTGGCGGCCTCTTCATCAAATACTTCTATAAACACGCGCCCGATGACTTTGCGCTTTTCCTCGGGGTCTTCGACGCCCGCGAGCGCCGTTAGAAAGCGCTCGGCTGCGTCGACGTGAATCAGCTTGAGCTGCATCTGGTCGCGAAACATCTGCACGACGCCGGCCGCCTCGTGCTTCCGCAACAAGCCATTATCTACGAAAATACACGTAAGTCGGTCGCCGATGGCCCGTTCAACCAGGACCGCCGCCACCGAAGAGTCCACTCCGCCGCTTAGGCCGCAAATCACCTGGCCGGCGCCAGCGTCCCGCGCCACCGCCTGGACGGACCACTCAACAAAGGAACTCGGCGTCCAGTCTGGAGCGCAGCCCACGATTTCGAAGAGAAAGGCGCGCAGTAGCTCCGTGCCTTGGGGCGTATGCGCGACCTCCGGATGGAACTGCAGCCCGTAAATGCGTCGCGTTTTATCTGCCATGGCGGCCAGTGGCGCGCTTGGGCTTTGGGCCGAGGCCACAAATCCCGGGGGTAGGGCGTCGACCCGGTCGCCGTGGCTCATCCAGACGGCGAGCATGTCGTCGGGCACAAAGCTCGCGAATAAGCCGTCCGCTTCGAGTACCGTAATTTGAGCAGGGCCGTACTCTCGGTGTGTTGCGGCGCTGACCTTGCCGCCCAAGGCGTGGCAAAGAAGCTGCATGCCATAACAAATGCCCAGGATAGGCAGCTCAAGCTCGAAAAGCTTCGGGTCGATGCCGGGCGCTCCCTCGTCAAAAACCGAGCTTGGTCCGCCGGATAGAACGAGTGCTTGGGGCTGCAGCGCCGCAACGGCGTCTGCCTTGATGCCGCAGTCAACGATCTCGCAGTAAACCCGCTGCTCGCGAATGCGCCGCGCGATGAGCTGGGTGTACTGCGAACCGTAGTCGATGATGAGAATCGTGGGTGTCAGGCTGCCGCTGCGTGCATGCATGGTGTGCTCTCCTGGAAGACCTAGTTGGCGCTCCTGCGCCTGATTGTTCCGACTTAGCCGACGTCATTTGAGGCGATACCGGCTGGGCAGACGCCGCGCCCTCGCGCTGTTTCCGCCTAGCTGTCCATGCGGTAGTTCGGTGCCTCCACCGTGACCATCACGTCGTGCACGTGCGCCTCCCGAAGCCCCTGAGGGGACTGACGGACGAAACGCGCCTGCGTCCTCAGGTCATCAATCGTGCGGTTGCCCGTGTAGCCCATGCCCGCCCGTAGGCCACCCACTAACTGGTAGATGATGCTGGAGAGGGAACCGCGATACGGCACGCGCCCTTCGATTCCTTCAGGGACAAGCTTGGTCGCCTCGCGGACACCGCTCTGGCCGTAGCGGTCCTTGGAGCCCGCTTTCATTGCGCCGATGGATCCCATGCCGCGGTAGGTCTTGTACGTGCGGCCTTGATAGATCTCAAGTTCGCCGGGCGCCTCATCGGCGCCGGCGAATAACGAGCCGACCATCACCGCATTGGCTCCCGCCGCGATGGCCTTAACGAGGTCGCCGCTGAACTTGATGCCGCCATCGGCGATGACAGGGGTGTCGAGAGCGGCCGCTGCCTCAACACAGTCCATGATGGCGCTCACCTGGGGCACGCCCACGCCAGCGACAATGCGCGTGGTGCAGATGGAGCCGGGACCCACGCCGACCTTCACCGCGTCGGCTCCGGCTTCCACTAGGCGCCGGACCGCGTTCCCGTTGGCAATATTGCCGGCAATCACCTGAATCTCGCTGTGCTGCCGCTTGATGTCGGCGATGGCCTCTAGGACGCCGCGTGAATCGCCGTGGGCGGTGTCAAGAACGATAACGTCCACGCCTGCGGCAACCAGCGCTGCACAACGCGCCACACGGTCCTCGCCGACGCCGACGGCGGCACCGCAGCGCAGGCGACCCATTGAGTCCTTGACCGCGGTGGGAAACCTATCGGATTGCAGAAGATCCCGGATAGTGATGAGGCCTACCAAGTGGCCCTGCTCGTTGACGACCAGCAGCTTTTCGATGCGGTGTTTGTGCAAAAGCTCGCGGGCCTCGTCCCCGGTGACACCCGGCGTCACCGTCACGAGGTTGCGGGTCATGACCTCCGCAACGCGCTGGTCGAGATTGGTCTCGAAGCGCAGATCGCGGGAGGTGAGGATACCGACGGGCCGGGGGCCGTCCACGACCGGCAAGCCGGAAATGTTGTGTTCGCGCATCAGCGCCAACGCATCTCTGAGGCTAGATTCGGGGCTGCTCGTGACGGGGTCCACAATCATCCCGCTTTCGGCCCGCTTTACCCGCAGCACTTCCCGAGCCTGCGCTTCGACGGTGAGATTCTTGTGGATGACCCCGAGGCCACCCTCACGGGCCATGGTGGCCGCGGCTCGCCACTCCGTCACCGTATCCATCGCGCTGGATACCAGCGGGATATTCAGCTCGAGGTCCCGCGTAAGCCGGGTGCGGACGTCGGCTTCGTGGGGTACGAAGTCCGCGTGTTCTGGCAGGAGTAGGACGTCGTCGAAGGTGAGGGCCTCACGCAGCACCCGAGTATCCCCGGCCGGTTTCGTCGAAATCGCCATGCGCGAGCCTAGCGCAAATCTGTGACGATTCACGCCGTTGACGCGCCG
>SLEO01000338.1 GCA_007124745.1 Myxococcales bacterium | reverse complement strand
GACCGTCACCTCCCATGGTGGCGTGGGCTTGGGGTCCTCGATGCGCCACGGGCATGGCGGCAAAGCGGATGAAGTCGACAATGACCGCGAGCGCTTTTTCCGTGCGGTGGACCGCGCAGTCACAGAGCACGTCAGCAAGCCTTCGGGGCTGCCTTTGCTTCTTTGCTGCCTACCGGAGTACCAGGGGCACTTTCGTGCGCTTAGTCAAAACAGCCTTCTGGTCGCACCTGGGCTGAGTATCGACCCCGAGTCGCTTGCGCACAAAGACCTCGAAGCGCGCGCCTGGGAGGCTTTTGCACCGGCTTACGCTGCGAGCCTCGCCGAATACGCCGAGAACTTTGGCAATGCGCAGGCGCAGGGCAACGGTATCTCCGACCTTGCGGAAGCTGCGCGTGCGGGTGTCGAAGGGCGCATCGGTACACTGCTACTTGAGTCGGGCCGCGCCTATCCCGGTCGTTTGGACCACTCGACTGGCGCAATATCCCTCGCGCCCCTCGATGCCCCGGATGTGGACGACCTCCTCGATGATCTCGGCGAAGTCGTCTCCGCCAAGGGAGGCCGCGTTGTGGTACTTCCTCCAGGCGCCATGCCGACCAAGACCGGCCTTGCCGCCACACTTCGCTACTAGCGCATGTGCAGCATGATCTGGAGCGTCTGTGCGGCCTCGCGAATGATCCCGAGCGTTCCCGAACCGCGCGGTGGCATTGGACTGTGAGCACTGGAGTCCAGCCCCTCAGCCGCATACACTCGGCCGGTGACGCGCGTCCCGCGGCCGATACGCCCGATGGTGCTCACGGCGCCTGCGCGCCGTCACGAACGCCCAAGTTGTCTTTGGCGCCTCCGCTCTTGGCGCTGTCGACCGCAAAAAACAACAGAGAGCGGTGACTCGGCCGACTTTGCCTCAGCCTGTGAGGCGTGAACGGGTGAACGCGCCGAGACGCGCCGACGTTCCTAGGTCTGGTGCATAGAAAGTGCCTAGAGTTCTCAAGGGCGGAAATGCGCATGTTTGGACGTTTCGTGGGTCGTTGAGACAAATCAGCCCAGGTCACGTGCATAACTGTGCAGAAACATGACCTATGCAGCTCGTCAAACGTCTCTTCGGGGTTAGGCTGCGGCCGGGTGAGGTAGTAGCGCGTGAGGAGATGTCAGATGACTGTTCAGCTGAAGCGGGGGTATCGCGTCTACACGTTGGCTTTGGGGAGACTGGCCGCGCTGGGGGCGGCGCTGGGTTGTGCCGGTTTTGGCGCGTGTGCAGTCGACCCCGCCGAATCGTATGAGGACGGCAAGAACACGGCGGATGGAAGGCGAATGTCTCGTTTCTCCGAGCCTCTGCCGGTGGCGGCTTGGGGGCACCTGTTCCGGGAGTTGGCGCAACAGAGCGACCTCACGGCTTGGCTGGCACTGCAGCAGCGCCAAGGGCTAAAGGCGACGGGAGTGGCACTGAGCTGTGAGATGCGCGCACCTTACTACGCACATTTTTCGACTGCTGTGCGCCGCACGGACTGGGATGCCTCTCATCGCATGTACTGCCAAAGTGAGAGCGGGGCGCCGCAGCTCAGGTGTCAGATCCGCACTGACGGTCACTGCGTGGGTACTTTTGGTGGCGACGGTCGCGGTGGCGACGAAGCGAGCCGTCGCTGTAGACGCGGCGCATCGGAAACTTGGGCGGCGGCCAATGCGGTGGCCCCTGTGGTTGCAGAGGGTGGTCGCTATTGGAGCTTCAGACCCGCACGCTCCCGCGAACCGCGTCTGTTTTTGTCAGTGACACAAAGCGGTCAGGCTACGTTGGTTCACGAATCTTTTCCTGTGGGTGCCAGCGCTAGAAGACCCGAACGTTCCCTGCTCCACAACGTAACCATTTCAACCGACGACCCTTTCGTTCAGGTATCGCAGGGCAACCGCGTTGTGGCGCAGCAGGCGGCTGGGGTGGGGCGTTGCGGGGTGAACGTCGCATTCGAGCCTGCCGCGACAGCGCCGTCAATGCAGCGCCCAACAACTCCCCCGCCAACAACTCCCCCACCAACAACTCAGACCACCCGCACCGATCGAAATCACCAGTCCGAGCGATCAACCCAGCCCGTGGTTCCTGCCCAACCTTAGCGACTGGTTTAGGCTGCCCTTCGGCAGCATGGTACGCCGCAGCGGCGTCCATTAGCGCGGGGACGGCTTGGCTCCTAGGCTTCGCCACATGGCTAGGGGGTCAGTCGCGGAGCTGTTGCCAAATACGGCTTCTTTCGACTCGGGCGAACTCGCGGCGCTGACCGGCGGCCGCTGGCTCGCGCCTCTTAGCGCCGGCCGCGTCGCCGGCATCAATATCGACTCGCGAGCGCTCACGACCGGGCAGCTCTTCGTGGCGCTTCCGGGCACCCGAGCGCACGGCCTAACCTTTGCTGAGCAGGCGAGTGCGCGCGGCGCCGTCGCTATCATGGCTGACGCTGCCGCTATTGCTGCGCTACCGAGTGCCGAAGCTGTGGGCCGCGCCGGTGGGTTGCCCTTGCTGGCGGTTGATGATGCCGTTCAAGCGCTCGGGCAGCTTGCCGCTGCCCACCGTGCGCGTTGGTCTGGCAAGCTCGTCGCGCTGACCGCCTCCACGGGTAAAACCACCCTAGCGAGGCTGCTGGTTTCGGCGCTGTCGGATGGGTTGTCGGGCCGGGTCTGGGGCGCGCAGGGCAACTACAACAACCACCTCGGCGTTCCGCTCACATTGCTTGGCCTCGGACCAGAGCACGACTACGCCATCGTGGAAATCGGAATGAATCAGCCGGGGGAGATCGAAAGCCTCGGCCGGTTGGCGCGGCCAGACATCGCCATCGTCCTCAATGCGTTTGGCGCGCATCGCGGCGCGTTTTCCTCCGATCTGGCGCTCACCCTCGAAAAAGCCAGCTTGTGGAAAACGCTCTCCTCAGATGGGCTGGCGATTGGACCTCGGGATGACGCACGGCTTTGGCCGCGGCTCAGTGGCCTGGGCGTGCCCTTCGCGAGCTTCGGCACGGATAGCCGCAGCGACATGCGCGTTGCGCGCACCGCGCTTCGGCCGGACGGTGCCCTCGACATCGAAGTCCATGATCAACACATCGCCGGAAGGGGCCGCCGCCTCACGTTGCAACTGCGCCAGCCCAACGCAGCGGTGGCTATGCCCGCTGCCGCCGCGGCGCTGACCTGTGCCCACCTGGGCCTTGACCTTGAGGTTGCTCTGAAGCGCATGGGCCAGCACTTCACGCCGGGGGCCGGTCGCTTGGAGGTGCTCGCCTCCGGGGAATCGCTCATTCTCGATGCGACGTACAACGCGAGCCCGCTGGCCGTTACCGCGAACATTGAAACCTTAGCCCAGCTAGGCGCCGCGCGGGGGGCACCCACCCTGGCCTTGCTCGGAGCGATGGGGGAGCTTGGGGATGCCAGCGAGGCCCTCCATCGACAGGTTGTCGAGACCCTTGATGCTCAGGCTATCGGTGAAACGTGGCTGATGGGTGAGCCTTTCGCGCCGCTCGCTCGGCCTGCGGACCGTCTGTTCACGAGTCTCGACGCGATGAAACGGGCGCTTGCCGAGCGGCGAGCAGCCAACCCGGCCCGCGCTGAGGTGGTGTTGGTCCAGGGCGCCCGCGCTTACGGCCTTGAGGCCTTAGTTGACGTCTTGCGCCAGCCTGCCGGATGATGCTCCGGCAGCGCGCGTCTGGGTGAGTACTCTCCATCAACAGGGTGGGCGGCTTCTCGCCCCGCGTAGGCGTAGCGTGCCGCCGGGCTTATGAGCGCGGGCGCCTAAGCGAGCGGTGTGATGGGCCCAAGTTCCTGGCTCGACGGAGAATAAGCCTCGCGCGTTGTGACACAACCATGGAAACCGCAGCATGTCAGCGACGCTTCGAGGCTGGCTTTGGGCCCTAACCAGAAACGCACGGGTCTCGAGGGGATGATTCACGAGTGATTTACGCGTTCCTATTTCCGCTTGCAGG
>SLEO01000254.1 GCA_007124745.1 Myxococcales bacterium | reverse complement strand
GGGGGCATTTTGTAAAATGCCCCCAGGAAAGCAGCAGGTTTTCGGGGGGGACTTTACGGGATTCACTCCCGGATAGTCGGGGGAACAAAAGCGATAAAGGACACGAAAGACCGGAAGCGTAGCTGGAAGAGGCAAGTGGGCGCTGGGGCCCCACGCGCAGCTTCAGGTTTTCGGGGGAGACTTTCCGGGATTAACTCCCGGAAAGTCGGGGGCATTTTGTAAAATGCCCCCAAAATAAACAGAAAAGAGGCCAGCCCCTGAGTGCGTTAGGTAGTTTGGGTCGGGGCTGGCCTCCCGGAGTTACGAGCCGAAGCTCGTCTTACGTCTTCGCGTATATCGACAGTGCGCGCAGCCACCCTATTCACTTAGGATGCGCCGCTACCTTCACGCTGTCGCCCAACTACGAAGCCTACACTGCAGCCGCTGTGCCAGCCGTTTTCTCGGCGTCTGTGTGCGGGAAAGTGTGATTAATATCAGGGCATTGCGTGTTTCGAGTTCTGACGCGAGCGCACTGCCTATTTGGCGCCGAGAACGCGCCATGTTCCGTCCCTGGCGCATCGCCCGATTTTTGGCTGCGCGAGTTAGGTAGCAACGTGCGAAGGACATTTCCCACCCGTCATCCGATGGGCTCGGCGGGTTCGCGACTGGGGCGAAAGCGCTCGCTGTAGGGGCAGCCGCTGCACCCAGAACGACAGCAACGGCGCTTAGGACCAAGCACACTGAGACGGCTACGGCTTAGAGCCGACGGACCCAGCGGTAGCGGATCGAGCCAGCCAGATGCAAACGCACTCGGAGCCGGCGCAGTCATGGTTCCGCCCGCCAGCGCACCCGGCTGCGCCCCGGCTCGCGCTGTCAGGGCGCCAACCTGTCTAGTCGTGGTGTGCTTGTACTGCGCTACGACGCGGGCGTCGAAGCCGCGTAAATCACCTACACTAAATCTGTTCATGCCGCGCCCCCTAAACTCAACACCCGCCCCACGCTTCCTTCGACATACAGCAACGACCACCAACTTTCCAGCACGTTAATGTGCGGTCGGGGCGCCACCGTCAGACGGGCAGCGTACGTCTGCGCGCCGAAAAAGGCGCGAACCTTTGCCATGTTCTCTTGCGAGGTGGCGCGTGTTCATAGCTTGCCGTCCTTGGTGAAGTCGTCGAAGAGTAAGTCGGCGTCGGGTGGGTCGGAGGGGAACTGGTAGATGCCTAGCCGCATGCGGTTGAGGGTGACGCCATTGCCGATGTTACCGCGGACCTCACCACTGAAGGAGACGCCATCGACCCAGGCCTCGAGCCTGCCGTCGCTAGTATTCGCCAAAACGAAGAGCTCAAAGCACTGCCAGGTTTGCGGCTGCACGACAGGTGCGTTCTCCGTCCCCACCGCGTCTAGACTGAACGAGGACAAGATCTGCGCTCGGTCGTTGACACGAAAATCAAGCGCGATGTTTTGTCCCGCGCCTCGCGCGTCATTCGAACTCACACCCTAAAGTTCGAAGCTGTGACAACGCGGAGTGCATCGCTGCCACGGTATGCTCCCGTCTTTGTGCGCTAGATGGTAGCACCCGCCGGGGAGTTGGACGTGGTCCCGTCCCAGCCGCCGGGTAACGCCGTTTCGAAGCCCTCAAAAAAGGGAACTGGTGGCCCCTTGCCCATTGTCGAGATGATGCACTCACCCACAGTGCAGAAGGTCCCGCAGTTGGCTCGGACATCGCAGGGTTCGGGAACTTGGCAGAGTTCACAGGCCGAACCCCCGCAGTCTTCGTCGAGATGATTTGCAGCTTCGTGCATGAAAAGTCCGAGGGCAACTCCTTAGTTTCATGGTGGCAGGGTGACATGCTGAAACCCGCGGGGCTGCGTCGAGCGCGTCGGTAACGGACTTACGCGTCGCCTGGCGTCCTGCGTTTGTCCGAACCCTTACGGTTGAGGTGCAGGAGGCGGCGGTAGGTGCGGTGGCGGAGGCGGGGTTGGCGCTTGAGTTCGCGGAGCAGCAGCGTGAAGCCCAGGATGCCTGTGCTCGCGAAGAGGTAGGTGACCGTGCTGAGTGCGCCGGCCCCTGCGGGGTGGGCGGCGCTTGGGTCCGGCGTGCCGAGGCCTGCGCGAGAGAGCAGTGCTGTCATAGCGATGGCGTAGGCAGCCGAGATGACCATCGCTAGCGAGCTGAGCCAGTTGCTTGCGGCCATGACGCGACCGCGTTGGCTCGCACGGCTGCGCCGCTGAATCGCAGCGAGCAATGGCACGATATAGAGGCCTCCTGCCATCCCGATGCCAAAGATCATGGCGCTGCCGAGGGCGATACGCCCCATGCTCCCGTGCGCGCCGGCCAACGGGAGCAGCAACAAACACGGCGGCAGGATGCTTAGGCCGGTGAGGCCCAGGACGCTGATGCTGAGGTCGATGCGTCCCTTGGCTAGATAATGCGTCCCCGCTGAGCCCGCGCCGATGCCGAGGGCGAAGAGCGCGAGAAATACGCTGATAGCTCGGGGACCCAGGCCTAGCGCGTCGCGAACGAAGAGCGGCATGTGGGTGAGGTAGAGTGCCCCGAGAAACCAAAAGAAGGCGATGGCGCCGAGCAGCACGCGCAGGCGGTAGCGCTTTAGTGACCGTTTCAGCATCTCGACGCCGAACACCTGCAAAGGCCTGCCCTTCAGCGCACCGGAGGTCGGGGCTGGAGGAATGGCTCGCGCTGTGACCACGCCCACGGCCGCGAGCGTGACTAACCCGAGAGCGAGCACGCTTTTTCCGCGCGCACCCTCCGCCGCTAAAGCGCTTCCGGCGAGGGAGCCGACGAGGATAGCGATAAACGTAGCGCCTCCAAGCCAAGCATTGCCGCTCATGAGTTCACTTGAGCGCAGGTGTGTCGGCAGAATGCTGTACTTCATCGGTGAGAAGAAGGTGGATTGGGCGCCCATCATGAAGAGCAACGCGATGAGCATCTCGATCGGGGCGCCGAGCAGGAAACCGGCGGCGGCCAGCAGCATCAGACCAAGCTCCGCAAGCTTGGTGAGGTAGATGAGACGCGCTTTGTCGAAACGGTCCGCAAGTTCGCCTGCGACCCCTGAAAAGAGCAGAAAGGGTAGAATAAAGAGGCCTGCCGCGAGGTTGCTCAAAAGGGCTACCTTCGCGCTGCTTTCATGGCTCACGGCGATGAGCACAAGCAGCGCTCCCTTCAGCAAGTTGTCGTTCGTGGCGCCGAGCGCCTGGGTAAAGAAAAACGGGCCGAAGCGCCGGAGTCGCAGCAGTGAGGTCATGGCGTGTCTAACGTTTTGCCAGGGGGCCGCCGCCTAGGTTCGCCGGTGCGGCGCCTTGGGGTGGGCCCCACGCTCTACAGTGCGGTCCCGTACTTGGCGAGAAGCACCCGCCGGAGCCAACCCGGCCGGTCCGAGTCCTGTCGACGTCAACCCTGTCGACCTCAACCCTATTGAACTCAACCCTGTTGAACTCAACCCTGTTGAACTCAACCTGGCTAAAGTTCCTTGTGAAGGTGCCGCCGTCCGGACTAACGTCAAGGGCTCGGATTTATCGGAACCCAAACGCGCCTATGCAGGCCACTATGTCCATCCCGCCGACGCATGCAGAGATTCGCTACCGGCCGAGCTTCGCGGCGTTGTGCGTTCGGCTTGCGCCGGGCCAACGAATCGTCGCCGAGGCCGGCGCGATGGCGTCCATGCCGCGGTCGGTGTCGCTCCGGCCCCAGTTCTTTGGGGGCTTTGTCCCCGCGCTCTTGCGCCGGCTATGCTTGAGCGAATCCCTTCTGGTGAACGAGTTCTCTATCGAGGAGCGCCCGGAACAGACGGCGCCTAGCGGTCTTGGACCCCATCAACGCAGCCTGCTTCCGCTGCCTAACTTCCGCCCGGAGGCACCCCCCGCTGCTGCTGCCGAGTTGGTGCTGTCCCGCAGCATGCCCGGCGACCTCTGCGCCGTGTGCCTCCAGCCCGCCACCGTGCCCGCCACCGTGCCCGCCACCG
>SLEO01000186.1 GCA_007124745.1 Myxococcales bacterium | reverse complement strand
TTGAGAGGCTGGCTCACATCCCCCGCACCCCCAAGATCCGCTAAAAAGTCCAAAAACGCCCTCGTTTCCAACGAGGTTGTCGCTTAACCGATCACGCATGCGTGCAGAGGATACTACGGTCACTGCCGCCAACGCGCCGGCTCCGCCTCCTGCAGCACGTATTGCTCCGACAGATTCGGATAGCGAAGCGCTGTCAAAGCTATTGCAGGAAATGGATGCGGTTTTGAAAAGGGACAAGGCCGTACGGGCCAACAACGCCGGCTCGGGCATTCTGGCGGCCTACTGTGTCCATGAAGACGCACGCAGGAGCCAGCAAGCCTGCGAGGGGCCCGAGGTTCCACGGACAGGGCGACCTGAACACACCGATGCCTTCGTCTACTTCGACCGCCCTGACAACCCGACCAGGGTGTACGTGATGGGGCCAGGGCCCCGCGGCTTTCAGCTTCTGGTAGCGCGCTTCACCCTAGCGCCGAAAGTGGAGGACCGAGGGTGCTACGCAGGCTTTTTGACTTCCGGCGCCTCGCCGGACGACGCGCGTTGGTACCACCACCTCACTCTCAAAGGCGGCGAGAATAAGGGCCACGAAGCCTTCATTGTTTACTACCCCAGCGGTGACCCGAGTAAGGTCGCCCGCGTTGAACGCATGCCGCCTGCGGAGGCGCTGAACAGTCTGCAGATGACCAATATGCTTGACCCGGGGCACAACAATGAGTCTCCCCATAGCTGCTTAGCCGTTGGCAGGCGCAACTCGGGCGACACCGCTAGCCCGAAACCCGCTGTCGTCTGGGCCGGCTGCTCTTTTAGCAAACGCCTCGTCACGGCGTCCCAAGCTAGCGGCCACACCGTCGCCTTCGAAACAGGCGCCACCAAACCTACGCTCACCAACCACTGGCTGATGTGCCAGCCCCGCCCCGCGAAAGCCCCCGCGCTCAACAACAACGCCCAACCCAACGCAGTCAACCCCATCCAAGGCGTTCCAAACGCTTGATGTCCGGTGACGGTGCCTGCTGTCACTCCCGGAGACCCAGGGCCCACAGCTACAAGACCAAGATAGACCCGGGAGGGGAAGCGGTCCGCGAGCCGCCCGACCCAGTGCAACACTGCTGCCGCGGTCAGCGTCGCCCAGCCCTAGACGGCCGAGACGGTCATCCGCGTTAGGTCAAGGTCGCTTGTGAACGACTGGGAGTAGAGGCACAGCACGTGCGACTATCGCGACGCCGAGAGCACGCCGCAAGCAAAGCAGGCCGCCACCGCCCTCGAACCGTAGCTGCGATGGTTCGGGAACAGCCACTCGAGCGGCGCCCTTAGGACACCGCCCTCAGAACACTACGGCCTGCGCTGCCATGTGCATGCGGTGTATCCTGTAGACAAGTCATGGATCGGTCATCGTGCGCGGCGCACCGTCACACGGCATGCTTCCGCACCATCGCTGGCGCGGGCGGTGGTGCCCCCTTGTGAGGCTTGAGGGGCGCGTTGCCCGGCATCGGCCGCATTTTGTCGCGCTTTACGGACGGTTTGGCGTTGGCCAGCGCGCTGGCTTCAGGATCCGACGCTGCTTCGGCGGCTCGCTCCGCCGCCTGAGCGGCCACTTCAGCGGCGCGCGCAGCATCATCTTTCGCGGCGCAGCATTTCTTGTACTTCTGACTCGAGCCGCAGTGGCACGGGTCGTTTCTTCCCATCTTCATGGTTTCGCATCTCCTTAGGGCGCACCTTGACGCGAGCCGAAACGCCCGAAGGTCATCCCGGCCAGACGTCGCTCTCCGCGGTCCTCGCGCAAGGTATATACACCCGCGCCCCGATTCTGCCCCGCCCCAGCACGGACGCCATCGGTGATGAGCACTCCGTGTGGATAGGCCATCCCGTGAGTCGCAGGTTTGCTGGGCCCGGAGTCCTGCGCATCAGGACCCCGCGAGGTGCATCTCGTGAATAGGCGCATGCTTCATTATGATGGCGTTCGCTTGCGTCGTGCCCGCTGCGTTGAGCCAAGTGTATGTGTTTAATGGTGAAATAGATTGGTTCGAAATCTGCAAAGCGAGGCATTGCTAAAGACATCACTTCGCCGTGAGCGCGAACACAAGGAACCTCTATGCTTCGACCACTCTTTGCCTCTGTCCTCGCTTTCCTCATCGTGCTCGCGTTGGCTTGTGACCAGTATGCCGATACCGACACCTTCGGAGGTGGCGACGAAGGTAGTCGTCACAACGCGGACGCTGGCCTCAACGCCGACCTTGACTCGGATCTCGACGTATTCGACCGCGATACCGACACGAGCGATAACGCCAACAGTAGTCCTCGCAACGACACCAATACGGGGACAAACAACGATATCAACACGAACGTTAATCGTGATGGTCCGACCCCGAGCGGAGATGGATTCGGTCGCTCCGGGACCGATGTACAGACGAATCGCTAGGCTCCCGCAGCGTAACCGTTCAGGAGCACGTTAAAACGTGCGCGGCTGAACGCTGACTTCTGGAGCGTCCACGCGGGCCGCATCACGCACGTGTCTTGCGACCCGGCGATGCGTTAGTCCGCGCTCGCCTGCGGTCCGCCTTGACGTTGGTTGCACCGTCAGAGGCCTCGGCGTGAATCGGTGGCGACCATGTGTCTAGCTCGTAGGCAGAGGGCCCAAGCGGGCTGCATCTCATTGATGAGGCCATGCTTCATTCTGATGGAGAAGGGCGGAGCGGAGTCGAGTGCGTGGGTCCAAGTGCCTGTGTTCGCTTGTGAAACAGGCCGGATCGAAAAGTGCAAAGTAAGGCCTCGCTAACGCCATCACTGCGCCGCTGGGCGCTAACAGTAGGAAACTTTATGCATCGACCAGTACTTACCTATCTCCTTCCCTTCAGCATCGTACTCGCGTCGGCTTGTCAACCGAGCACCAACAGCGACAGCTCGGGAGGCCGCACCGGGGGTTCTCGTGAAGGCGCCGGTGTTCGCCCAAACGCTGACGGTAAGTCGAATCGCGGCATCTCCGACCGGGGCCGGAACACAAACTCCAACCAGAACACCAACCAACCCAGACCCAACAATAACCACAACACCAACATGAATCGTGGTGGCCGCGCCCCAGGCGGAGCGGGGACCGCTGGCTCGCAACCCGGAGGGGCCGGAGCAGGTGGATCCCAACCGGGCGGAGCCGGGGCCGGCGGTGGCGCAGCTGGTGGCGGTGCAGCCGGTGGCGGGGCCGGTGGGCAATAGACCGCCAGAGCAGGGACCAGGTCTGGCGTAAGCACCGCGGAGCGGAGTGCGGAGCACCCTTCCGTCGTGTTTCAGGCCTCCCATGAGTGAGCGTCGAGATGGTCCCTGCAGCGACCTTGGATCACGCTCGAGTCACTCGCAGCCAAGCGCCCTCTTTGTCGTGCATGGACACAGTGGCTTGCATCCCCAAGCGGCGGCAGCACGGCGGGACCGGAACGCCTAGCGGGGGTCAGTGCTGCGACGCGCAGCGTAGGCAACTTGGGTCGTTGCAACCGGCCATCGTGGTGGCGGTGCAGACGCCTAGGACGCCGGGGCGAACCTGGCAGCGGGCGCCTTCTTGGGTACAGGTCTCGCTCAAGGGCGGGCGGGCGGCCGGTCGGTCGCGGGAGCAGGCGTGGCTCAGCGCCGCGCACAGGCAGAGGGCGCTCGTCCAGTGCCATGCGTGTCTAAGCGCAAGGTATGGCCGCGCGCCCCGAACTGCGACGTTGGTCACGTCCCGGAGGCCAACAGCACTTGCCACTCCTTGGCAGCTCCGTTGCATGCTTCGGCCCGTAGCAGCCGGGCACCCACGCGTTTCGCCTTCGAGTCCGCAGCGAGTGGCGGCCGACAAGGCTGGCGGAAGGGCTGGGCTGTGGTCGGTTTTCATTTCGGAGCGACCTTCTTGCGGTGCGGGTTGATGATTCACGGGCTGCGGCGTGCTTTGCGTTCGGGTTGGCTCTAGACTGAGGCCTATGGCAGCCGGTCTAGAAGCAGCACTCGCGGGGGTCATCGAC
>SLEO01000305.1 GCA_007124745.1 Myxococcales bacterium | reverse complement strand
CTCAACACGGACAACCGCTTCGTGACCAAGACGACGCTCACCGCCGAACTCGAGCGCCTCGTATCTGTCCTGGCCCCGTCCTTTGATGAGGTGGTCACGCTGCTTTGGGCAGGTCTCCGGTCGGCCTTTTTGGCCGATGCGCAAGCGCGCGCCGAGCTTGAAGCGGTCTTCGACGCACGTGTGCGTCTCGCGCGCACCCTTCATGGCTAGCGCGCGGAATGCACGCGCCCTATTTCATCCGGCCGCGAGTTGTGGTTTCATAAGCCCTTGAGGGGATCGACTAGGGAGTAAGCTTATGAGAACTTTATCTGTGATAGCGGCGTTGTGTTTTTTGGGCTGTGCGGGTTCGGAGGAGGAGCCTACGGGCACGACACCGCCCGCCACGACGCCTCCGGGTGAGACGCCCGGAACTCCCGCTCCGACGCCCACCCCTAATCCCGAGCCCGATCCCAATGAGGAGCCGGACCTCTCCAACGTTACCTTCGCGCGCGTTTGGGCGGAGACGCCCGCCTTGGCTACTTGCAACGGTTGCCACGGGGCAAATGCCCCGAATGGGGGGATGAGCCTTGCGACTGAGGAACTAGCCTTTGCTGCACTTGTCACGAATGCTGCACGAGGTGGCAGCGCTGCGTTCGGATGTGGTGAACTCAATCAGCGGGTCGTTCCTGGAGACCCCGCGAACAGCCTCTTCTTCCAAGTTATTTCGGGGAACTGTGGTTCTAACTTCTCCCGGATGGTGTTGCCGGCTAACGAGCGGCCACTCATTGAGGCGTGGATTGAGCAGGGCGCCATTCGCGAATAGGGCTGCTAGGCGGGGCGTGCGAAAATCAGACTAGATATCGCCAGGCACTTACGATATCACTTCAATGCAGGGGCGGGGGCATGTTGCTCCGGGTCAGGCGTGCGCTTTGGGCAGTCCGAGCGCGCGCCATGGTCTTTGCCCCAGGGTCGCTCGCGGCCCCACGCTAACCTTGGGAGATAGACGATTATGAATAACTGGAAAGAACTTGTAGCTGCAGCGAGCTTCACCGCCCTTACGACCGCGACCGGCGCCTGCGGTGGCTCCGCCGCTGAGCAGGAGACTGAACTCGCCGCTGAAGGCGGTTGCTCGGCTGTTGGTGGCTGTGGTGCCTGCGGTTACGCCGATGCCGAAGGCGGCTGCGGCATGGATGCCATGGACACCTCGGAAGAGCTCGAAGGCGGCTGCGGCTTCTAGTCTCAACTGCTGTCTCGGGCTGCGGCAGCGCGCCGCCGCTCACGGAAAGCCACCCTCCTTGAAGCCAAGGCGGGTGGCTTTTTTTATGGGCAGGCATGCGCTATGTCGAGGTGCGTGCAATCGGTGGGTCCAGATCAAGGCATAGTTAAGCCGGGCTCGATCGGAGGAGGCCTGGCCACCGGAAGCCTCGACGCCAGAGGTGAGTCGAGGCGCGGTTGGCTTGCGCCCGCTGCGCTGGGGCAGGGCCCCGTTGCGCTTGGGTCAGCGGCTGCGGCGCAACACCACTTAGCGCGTGATGCGCGAGCCCCTCGCGCGGTCGCATCGCCAACCCATCAGGCCTGCGTAGGCCTGATGCTGCGGCACGACTGGTGCGACGCGCTACTAGCGCATCGCGGCCAGGTGCCCGTCGACTTCATTGAGGTCTACCCGGAAAACTACCTGCGCCGTGGACCGCGCCTCGCACGCGAGCTCGCGGCGTTGGCTGAAGCCTACCCCATCACGCTCCACGCCGTGCACCACAATGTGGCTGGGAGCGACCCCCTCAGTGCGACGTTCTGTGCGGATGTTCGGGCCTTCGCAGACGGACTTTCGGCGCACTGGGTGTCGGATCACGTGGCGGCCTCAGCGCACCGGGGTGAGCTGCTCCACGAGCTTGTGCCTGTCCCTCTCACCCCCGAGAACGCCGCACACGTGGCCCGCCGCGCGCTCGCGCTGAGCGAGCATCTCGGCCGGCCCGTGTTACTGGAGAACACCGCTTATTACCTGCGGCCGGAATCGTCGTCCTGTGATGAAGCCGAGTTCCTGCGTGCGCTGTTTGCCTCGCAGGCCCCAACCGCGAGCTCCGGAGCATCGAGTCCACACGCACCGCCGCACGCCGATGCTTCAGTTGCTGCGGAGCGACGTAGTCCACCCGCGCTGGCGGGCGAGGTCGGCTGGCTCTTCGATGTCAACAACTGGGTTGTCAATGCGCTCAACTTTGGTTTTGATCCGATAGCTGCCTTGGATGATGTACCGCTGAGTGCCGCCCGCGAATTGCATATTGGCGGCTTTTCCGTCGATGCCGCGTCGGGGCTCGTGCTCGACTCCCACGCTACCGCGCCGGCGCCGCTTGTGCTTGCGTTGCTCGAAGAAGCGGTGGCGCGCATCGGGCCTATCCCGGTTTGCTTCGAGTGGGAGCGCAATTTCGGGGCCTGGTCTCAGGTGGTTGCGGTGCTTGAACGCGTCGAGCACGCGACTCAGCGCGGGCTGAGCCGTTGGTGGGCGCGGAGGGAAACGGGCAGTGGCGCACTGTCTGGTGACCGGAGCACGCACGCGGAGGAACGCGGCTCAACGGGCGGGCCTCAAGCGGTCGTCAGGCGTTCGCAGGCCCACGCCGACATGCGCGAACCGGCCGTTGCGACCGATGTATCCGACGCAGGAGCTCGCCATGTCGACGACGCTTGAACTCTACCTCGATCGTGTGGCGCTCGCGCTGCACCGCTACGAGCCCGCGCGCAAGGGAGTGGCCTCATCACCAGCGCCTGCGGCCATGGCATCCGTACCGCGCAGCGAAGACGCCTGGGGAGAGGCGAGCACTCTCCCCAGCAAGGTGCCCGGGCGACCGCCGGAAGCCGGGTCCCATGGTTTACACTTCTACGCCCGCTCAGCGCAGAGCCGGCGCTGGTATTTTATCGACCGCGTGTTTCCCGGCCTGCGTACGGGACTCGCCTTGCCAGAGCGTGCCCGTCTGGAAGCCACGGTGTGCGCGTTGCCTTCGGGAACGAGCCCCGTGTGGTCAGAAAATACACGTGTTGTGTGCGTGGCCGTCGCTGAACTTGTCGAGGCGGGCGCGTTGCAGCCTGCGGTACTCGACAAGGTGCATCATGCTTGGCGCACATTCGTTGCGGGTCAGGGGCTCGCGGTGGATGAGGCGACGCTCAGCGATGCCGGTTTCGGTTGGGAGGCGCCTGACCCGACTTGGCTGCAGGGGGAGATCCGAGGGGTACCTTCCGCGAGGCTTCGTGAGTTACTGCGGCATCTTGACGTGTCAGCAGCGGCGACCGCGGACACCCAAGCGGCCGGCGAGCGCAACGCACGCGAAGCGGGCGCAGCGGGCGGATCGGGTCCAGCGCGCGCTGCCATCGACGAGGCCACGGAGCGCGAGGATGCGCCATCCAAAAAGCAGGATGACGTCGCCCTGCGGCTCAACCCGAGCGTCCGTCTGGCGGCTTACCGTCACGACGTCCGCGCCGACCTGCAGCAGGGACGGCTGCCCGAACAGCCCACCTTCATGGCGTATCTGCTCTGCCCTCGAACGGCGCGTCCGCGAGCCTTGCTGCTCACGCCCGCGCGCATGGCTTGGTTCAAGGCACTCGGTGCGTCCCTCACTTATGAAGCGCTTCAGGCCGAGACCGCGATGCCAGCGACTGCGTTGCTGCAAGCGCTGGCCGCCGAATGGCGCTGTGGCCTGCTGGTGAGCGGCCCCAGAGCCGAGTCCCTAGATTGCGCCATGTAGCTCAGGGGGCAGATTCAGGACAGGCCTTGTCTGGGTCAAAGATGACGTCTGCGGCGGCCGCGTGCTGTGCCGCGAGCCACCGGTCACGCACGCGCGGTGAAACATCGAACCGGCGCAAACACGCTTCTAGAATGACGAGGCGTCGCCCAAAATGCCCGCGCGGAATGCGGCGCGGGCGGTGCGCCGACGTCAGGCTGCGTCCGGCGTAGTGTACAGGCAGGCCGAGGTGGGCGGCGGCGTGCTCAACTTCGCGGGCCTTGAGCCGTT
>SLEO01000024.1 GCA_007124745.1 Myxococcales bacterium | reverse complement strand
GTCCCCCTTTGGCAATGGACCGGCGGTGTCCAACTTGCGGAAACGTTCTCGCTTGGCGCCGCCCTTACCTACAGCTTCGGCTCCTGAAGACGGCTTGCTAGCCGCCTCGGTCGGGACGCCCCCCATCCTCGGGCATTGTCCCGAGAGGCTCGGGAGGCGCTCCGTCCACGCGCTCTCCGTCTGATCCGGCCGCCGGTCGATGCAGGCGCAACCTTTGCTCCATCACCCTACGGTCGGGCGGTTTGGGCGGCGATGGAGCTGCCAGCGCGCTTTTCTTCGTCGAGGTAGCGCTCGATGCGGCGCACGCCGTCGTAGTCGGCGTCCGTAACCGTCGTAAAGCCGAGAAGCTTGTGAGACACGTCAAAGACGGAGGCTGACTGCTGACCGCCGGGCGTCAGCTTCAACAGCGCGGCCTTGAGCGCGTCCACCGTGGCGGGGTCAAGGCCCGCGCGCGCCACGTAGGCATCGTAGGGAATGCGGTCCGTGCTCGCCAAGATGCGGAAGGCTTCCGGCGTCATGTTGTACTCGGAAGCGTCGAAGAGAATGTTCGCGAAGACCACCGCGCCATCGCAGGCGCCGGAGTAAAGCGCGCGCAATGCAGCGAGATGGTCACCGGTGAAGCGGGTGGCTTTGAAGTCGCTGTCGGGGTTAAGGCCTTCGCGGCGAAAGAGCGCGCGTGGATAGAGGTACCCCGATGTGCTCGTCGGCGAGACGTAGCAAAAGACCTGGTCGCGCAGGTCAGTCAGGCTGTGAACACCGCTGTCCGCCCGGGTCAGGATGTAGCCCTCGTAGCTGGAGCCAGCCCGCGTCACCGGCGTCGCAAGCAGATGCAGGTCGGGCGAGGCGCGCTGCGCGCGCACATAAGCGTAGCCAGACAACGCCGCAAAATCAATGTCACCCGCTAGCAGTTGCTGGGCGAGGTCCATGTAGTCCTCGACGACCGTCATCTGAACCTTCCGGTCGAGTTCGGTCGACATGAACACCGTAAGCGGCGTGTGGTTGCGCAACACGAGGTCTTTGGGGAGGTAGCGCGTAATCCCAAAACGAAGCGGCTTATTGCGTGCCTCGGCCACGACGGTACCGGAAGCCGCCTGCGACCCCAACACTACCTCACCCGGTCGATTGCCCGGCTCCGGGCGGGTACGCTGAACGATGAGGGTCAAAAGTACCGCGATGCACCCGATGACCAGCGCCGAAACGAGTGCCCAGGGCCGGTTGAGGTTCGACATGTTGGCATTCGGCATGGGAATGTCATCATCGTCGGGCTCACTCAGGCTCTGAGTGATGGGCACCTCGACCTCGGAGAACACCGGCAGGTGGCCGAAGAGGCTGATGAGTGCGCAGGAGAACTCCCGGGCGGTCGCGAAGCGGTCATCGCGGTCGCAGGCCATCGCGCGCATGACAACCGCCTCAAGCTCCTCCGATACTTCCTCGCGCAGCTCGCGAATGGGCGTAGGTGCGCCCCGGAGGACGGCCTGCATGAGGGTGCGTGACTCTCCACCGGTGAACGGCATGCGCCCGCTCAACATCCGGTAAAGAAGCGTCCCCACAGCGTAGAGGTCAGCCCGTGAGTCGATGTCGTTTTTCCGCTGTATTTGCTCGGGGGCCATGAACTGCGGCGTCCCGATAAGCGCGCCGTCCCCAGTCACCTCCATCGTGCGCAGTTCCGACGCAAACTTCGAGATACCGAAGTCGAGAATCTTGACGGCGTACTGACCTTGGCTGTTGCGGGAAACGAAGATGTTCGCGGGCTTCAGGTCGCGGTGGACCACGCCGCGCGCATGCGCCATCCCGAGCCCGGAAAGGATCTGACAGGCGATGACCACCGCGTCCTCGAGGGAAAGTTGACGCTGCCGACGCAAAAGAGCGGCAAGGGACTCACCCTCCAGCAGCTCCATCACAATGAACGGCACACCATCTTCGTCTGTGCCGGTATCGAAGACGGACACCACGTTGCGGTGCTTAACGGCCGCCGCCGCACGCGCCTCACGCCGGAAGCGCATGAGCGACTTCGGGTCGCTCACGAAACGCTCGCTGAGGAGCTTAATGGCAACCTGCGCGCCAAGCCCGACGTGCTCCGCCGCGTAGACCGCGCCCATGCCGCCTTCGCCCAAGAGGCGACCCAGCCGGTATTTGCCCGCAATCATCTTAGGGGGCTCGAGCACGTCTGTGCGCTCGCCCCAGGGCACGTCTTCGGCCTTTTTGTTGGATTGCGCCATCACGTCTACATCGCCGGCCCCAGGTGCCGCCTCAACCACGAAACGCCGAAGCGCTTCCTACCTTCCACACGCACGCGCCCAAGGCTTGAAGCCTTGCCCCGACCCTAAGCTAAGTCCAGGACCGTCGCAGGTCAGCCCCCGAAGACGCCTGAGGCGCACGGCGCTGGCTCGGATCTGGCGTGGGCCCAGGTTCCTTATCAGCGCACGCTGGCCGCCCAGCCTGGCGACGCCTTTCACGCGCCCCATCGCAAACGCACACCAGACGTTGCAACGCCTAGATTCCTCACCGCATTACTTCGATTAAACCCCAGCCGCACCTAAAATGCATACGGCACTATGAAACCTCCACCTAACTACTAGAACGCTAGCGCGAATTGCCGAATCGAGCCACGTTGTGCCCCGGAACCCGAGTGCAATTTCCGGGCCTAGGCTTTAGTCCCCCCGAACCCTCTATCGGCATTCGATGGGATGCGTGTCAGGGTTGGCGTTCGTGCCCGCGCGTTATCCAGCAACAGCCTTTCTCGTGCTGGCTAGCTATGGCCTTTGTCGGCCCATGGTGGAGGCCGCCTTCCTCGCGGGCCCCGGCAGCGCACGGCTGCCGCACGTATGGCTGGGCCTAGGAGCCCTGATGCCCATTGTCGTCGCGCTCCAGATGGTGCTGCTGCGGCGCATGTCCGTCCGCAACGTTTGGCGGGCTGCTATCGGCCTATCGGCATTGGCGCTGCCCACAAGCGCTGTGCTCGCCGCGCACGCGACGCCTTGGCTCTATGTACTCTACCTGGTTAAGGACATTTACGTCGTGTGCGTCCTCGAGCTCTTCTGGACGCTCGCGCACCGGGAGGTGCTCCACGAGGCAAGCGAACACCGGGTCGGCCTGCTCTGCATGGCTGGAGCTCTGGGCGGTATCGTCGGCGGTCTGGCCCTCGGGCCCCTCGCCTACGTGCAGGCGTCCGCTGCCTCGTGGGCAACCTTGATCCTCGGGAGTACCTCAGGGAGTGCTTCAGCGGTGCTGCGGCATCTGACGGACAATCGTGCGCTCTTGGCCACCCTGGTCGCAAGCGGCCTGCTCCTGGTGTCCGCCCTCACCGGGCTGCCGCCGCGGCGCAAGACCGCAGAGAGCAGCCTCAAAGGCAGAGAACACACCGATTCGTCGCAGGCCGTACGGGCTCCCTCGGACAGCCAGTCCAGCGTAGCATCCACACCCACGCGTCTGCTGCCCTCCATCAACGTCCGTTTCACGCCTACAGCGCTGCTGCTCATCGCTTTCGTGGTCCTGACCCAAACCTCGCTGGTGCTTGTAGACTATCTCTTCAATCAAGCCGTCGAGCGCCAGAGTTCGGAGAGCGCTGTCATGGCTCGCCTCTTTGCGCTGACGTACATCGCTACCGACACGCTCTCACTGGTGCTGCAGCTTAGTGCGCGGGCGATTGCATCGCGGCGTGGTCACCTCGCGGGACTCACCCTCGGCCCCACGTTTGGCTTTCTGGGTCTAGGCTTCGCATCATCGACCATCATTCTTTTGCCCGCCGTGCTGGCGATCAAGGTCGTGATCAAGGCACTGGACTACAGCTGGCAGCGGGTAGTACGGGAAAGCATCTACCAGCAGCTACCTGCGGACTTGCGGGCCGCGTGCAAGTCCATCGCCGATGTGTGGGCCTACCGCTCCGCCAAGGCGGGCACGGCGCTTTTCCTGCTCAGCCTAACGACGTTGAGCGCCTTCCCTATCGAAATCGTCGCGCTGACGGGCCTTGCCCTCTGGG
>SLEO01000069.1 GCA_007124745.1 Myxococcales bacterium | reverse complement strand
GAAAGAGCAAGTGGGCGCCCTGGCCCCGCGCGCAGCTTTAGGTTTTTGGGGGAGGGTTTGCGGGATTCACTCCCGTAAACCCGGGGGCATTTTGTAAAATGCCCCCTGAACAGATACGGCGAACGTATCTATAGGCGCCGGTTTAGGCAGTGGGAGGATGTAGGTAGGCGCGCACCCAGGTGGCAAAAGTAGGGGGGCGGCATACTCGTTGCTTTACCTATTCTTGTGCGGGTTTCAGCGACCATACCGCTTGAAGCATACCGCAACATTCCGATGCAGGTGCAGCTTGGAGATAACCATCAACGGGAGACAAGCGAGCAGCCCCGCACGCCGCCATGGGGCTACACTTGGAGCCTGTTGGCGGGGTTTCTTCTTGTGTGCGGGGGCTTGAGCCACACCGCACGCGCCAACTACGACGTAGTTATCGACCCAGGTCACGGCGGTTCGGACCCCGGGGCGGTAGGGTGCGGGATTCAGGAGGCCGCCGCCGCCCTTACGGTGGCCTATGCGACCTACGGTCACCTGCAGCGCGCGGGACTTAAAGTCGAGATGACGCGCTACGACAATACAACGGTGTCACTTCAGGGGCGGGTGGCCTACGCGCGCGAGCACCGGGCGAAACTTTTTCTTTCCATCCACTTGAATGCCCACACCAACCCTTCGGCGAATGGAACCGAAACGTTCCATGATCGCTCGGGGAAGAGCGCAGACCGCCGCTTCGCTGAGCGCGCCCAGGAGCGTCAGCTCTACGCGCTCGGTCTGCGTGACCGCGGGGTGAAGACAGCGAATTTTTACGTGCTCACAAACTCTTCGATGCCCGCCATCCTCGCGGAACTTGGCTTTCTCTCGAACTGCAATGGCGACGCTCGGCTGCTGCGTGAGGATGCCCATCTCAAGAATGCTGGAACGGCGCTTGCCCATGCTGCACTTCAGCAGCTGGGACTGCCCATCGACCACGGCCAAGCCCAACCAGCGCCGACCCCTACCCCCTCAACGCCCGCCCCTACCCCGGTTCCCGTGCCCTCTCCACCCGTTGCCCAACCCCAGCCAGAGGT
Source organism: Myxococcales bacterium (assembly GCA_007124745.1). GTDB lineage: Bacteria > Myxococcota_A > Polyangia > Polyangiales > SLQV01 > SLQV01. The sequence continues at coordinate 2,928 of SLEO01000069.1, read as the reverse complement.
GCCGATGGTCGGTCTGCTCAAGGGCGTCATCTACCGTGACCGAGGGCTCGGAGCAGAGGACACCTCTGAGCGCTTGGCAGGTGCAGTGGTGTCTTTCGGGGGCTCCGCATCTGCCGTGACCTCTCAGGGGAATGACGGTAGCTGGGAGACCACCCTTCGTTCGGGTCAACATTCGATATTTGTGGCCTACGAGGGGCAGAATTTCGGCCCCGTAGCCTGCACGGTGCTCGCGGGGATGACGAACTGGTGTGTCATCGGCCTTGGTGTGGAGTCCGGTGCGGCTGCAGAGGTGCCCATGATCGATCCAGAGCCCGGCCCGTCTAGCCTCTCTGATCCCCGTGCGATGGACCTTGTGAGCTCAGCGGAAACCAGCCCACCCGTCTTCAAGCAAGGAACGGCCGGAGGCCCACAGACCGCATGTGCTGTTGGCCAAGTGGATAGCGGCGCTCACTGGGTCTTTTGGCTGTGGCTGGGCGTCGTGTTGTGGTTGCGCCAGCGCGCGGGACGCCGCGTTCCGGAAGCGCCCGGCCTTTATCGCCCTACCGCCTACCCCATGCGTAGGCCGGGTGGTCTAGGGAAGTCGCTTCAGGTAGGCGCGCTGACCGCTTGCCTGAGTGGCCTACTACTGGGCTGCTTGAGCCTTGGGATTGCGGGCTGCAAATCGGGAGCGAATGCCACGAACGGTTTCGCTGACAATGCCGCTGGCTCAGAGAGTGAGTCCATGGCCGCGACGGGGGACCCGCTCAGCGACGCTTCTACAGCCATCGCGCTGCGACAACGCGTGGCCACTTCTGAAGGCGTCAGCCCTGAACGGGTAGCGTCTGTGGTCGAGACGCTGCGCAAGCAACCCCGCATGCACCACATCGACCGTTATCTTCCGCGGGCCACCGTTCTTCAGGCAACGACTGTCGCCACACGCGCCACGCCGCGCTCCGGGCCGCCGGTGATTGCGCCCTCCGGCCTTGAGGTGTTGCTGACCGATACGCACCTTGCCGGACTTGAAGTCTGGACGCTGAGTACGGGGTCGACGGTGACGTTGACAGAACGCGAAGGTGCGGGTTTTCGGCCAAGCTTCAGTGGGGATGGGCAGACGATTTCTTATCGGATTGCGGGTCAGTCCGCGTACGCGGTGCCATTTTTTCACGTAGACAAAACGGGCCAGCCCGTCTCGCGCGAACGCACCGAGCCGTTACGTGTCCGCCAGCACGAAGACCGTGTAGAAGTCTGGAACGAGGGTGCATGGGAACCCGTCGTAGCGGAAGCGCGCGGCCACATCGTCGAAGTCAGCGTGGCGGCTTCTGCGCGCTGGCTTGCCTACCGCCACTTTGGTGAGGGCTACATCATCCGTGATCTAGACCACGCGACCGCTTATGCTCTTGGGGATGCAGATGATTTGCGCTTTGCCGCTTGCGGTGACCGTTTCGTCTTCGCGCAGACCGAAGAAGATGGCCAGGTGCACCTCAGCTCCACCTTCTACCTCATGGACGCCGCGCTCGGTCCCACATCGCTGCGCCGCATCGCGCTACCCGAGGGCGCTTGGCCTTCCGAAGAACAGGCCTCAGGCACCTTGCGCCCCGAAGTGTGCGCGGAGAACTCGCCCTGCGAGCCCGAAGCGCTGCCGCTTTTCCCCAGCCTCGACTGCTCGGGCAAGCGGCTCGCTTACGTTCAAGGCAACCGCGCTCACGTCGTGGCGCTCGATAACGAGGCACGCTAGCGCGTCAGCCCGCCCACCAGCGGGGTGGCAGGGACACGCGAGCGGAAAGGCCACAATACCGTGACCTTTCGTATTGAAGCCGCCTCTCGCTTGCTCCGGTCTGGACGCGCACGGAGCGTCGTTCTCGCGTGGGCTGCCCTCGCCTTGGCGGCCTGTGCCCGGGCGACGCCCCACGGGGGTGCGCGCTACCACATTCCGCCCGCTCCCCCTCACGCGTCGGACCTCGATACGCGGCCTGCCCCCCGGCAGGCCGACGTTACACCAGCTCTTCAAGATGACGACGCGCCACCACCGCCAGTGCGCCCGACGGCTCCAGTTCGAGATAACGCTCCCAGTGGGGCCGCGCCTGCGCTGACTGATTGAGCTCTTCGAGCACCATGGCGAGGTTGAAATGCGCATCTGCGAAGGCGGGTGCGCTGGCGGTGGCGCTCTGGAAGGCCTGGGCCGACGCGACGAGCTCGCCTTCGTCGAGGTAATGCAGGCCGAGATTGAAGAGCGTCTCGGGATGGTTTGGCTGTTGCGCTAACGCTTGGTGGTAGAGCGAGAGCGCCTCGGCGGTTTGCCCCTGTCCAAGCAGGTGGTTCGCGAGGTTTGTCAACGCGCTGACGAAGGTGGGGTCGTAGGTCAGGGCGCGCCGGTAGGCAGCTTCGATGGCCTCATTGGCGCCCTCACCGCTGTCTTCCAGGCGCAAGGCATCGAGGTAGGCTTGGTAGGCATCCTGCTCCAAGCGTGCGGGTTTCGGCGGCCTAAGCTGGGTGACGATCGCGTGGCTGATTTCCGCCGTCGTGAACTCGATGAGGCACTGACCGGTGTGGGGCTCATAGGTGCCGTCGCCGTCACGCACGACGAGTTCGGCGCCTTCCGCCAAAATCCGGCAGGAAGCGAGGGGGCGTACCCCTGGCGGTAACGCTTGCCGCAGCGCCGCCAGTGCCTGGCGTACCCGCCGTAGCGGGATGCCTTGGTCGAGCAGGCCTTTGGCGGCCCGCACCTCAACGAGGTCGGAAAAACGGTAACGCGCCCGCCGGCCTTCGGCTTCGGGTTGCAGAAAGCCGCTCTTCTCCCAGGCCCGCAGCCGGCTTTCCGCGAGTCCGAAGAGCTTTGCGACCTCCGACCGTGAGTAGAGCGAGTCCGTCGATGCCTCTTCAAGCAAGGATAGCTGGGCAGCGTTGAGTGGCGCCGGGGTCGCTGCTGCAGGGCTGATGTGTGCAGGGCTG
>SLEO01000192.1 GCA_007124745.1 Myxococcales bacterium | reverse complement strand
TCGCTCCTACTGAGCGTGATTCAATCGCGCGGACGGCGAGGTCTGCCAGGCTGTGGCGGACGCTCAGAGCGCGTCGGGCGCGATGTCGACAACGTACGCATCAGCCGCGTGTTCGAGCGCGATCCATGCGCCGCCGCCAGTCACGCTAGGTGAGGTCGCGGGCACGCTGAGCGATGGTGCGCGCTAGGTGGGCGGTCTTCTGCGCGGTGAGGCCGATGGTCTCAAGGTGGATGGCGTGGGTGGCGATGCGCGAGAGCAGGCGGTCGAGCATATGGGCGACGGCGCGCTCTGTAATGGCGAAGCGTGACGCCAGCGCCAGGAAGTGCTTGCGCTTGAACTTCGCGTTGCGGTTTTCGAAGTGGATGGCCATGTGCTGGTCGCCGTAAGGCATGCGTGTCCGGTTAAGGGCCTGAGCCGGCCGTGCGTCCTCGCCAAACATCCCGCGCGTTCCAAAAGGTTCGCTGCGGTTTTTGGCTGTGGGCGCGCTCGTGCTCAGACACTCAACCGAACACGCAGCTCGCCTAACCGATCACGCATGGTTGTCACCCTTTGGTCGGCGCAGCGCTGCCCTCCGCGGCAAGCTTGCGTGCTGCGCCGCGCAGGCCCGCGAAAATCGGGTCGGCGACGGCCGCAGGGAAGTCGTCCTTGAGCGACTTGGCGATGGTTTCGATGGCGGGCTCCACGCGGTTCACGACGTCTTGCAGCAGGTCTTCCATCGTTGTGACAGGAAAACCGCAATGCTTGGCGGTGTCGGAGAAATGCTGGCGGCGAATCTCGTGCAGGCGATAGTGTCGATTCTTGCCGTGGAGGGCCATGGCGAGTTTGAGCTTCTGCAGAGGGAACTTCGGTGACACAGTGGGATAGGCCGACAGGACATCGTACATAGGGCAAAGCCGGAATCGGCCTTGTGCATGCAGGTGAATGCTGAAGTTCTTCGCGTGCCCATCGATGGCCGCCAGAAGGAAGTAGATGATTTGGGCCCGGAAGAATGTTTCGCGGTCTTCGAGCGGTTGCATCGACTTCATCAGCAAGTCGTGGCTCGCCTGGATGCCGGGGCCGCCATCCGCTTCGTACTTGTAGGCAGGTGCTACGCCAAGCGCCTGGCAGAAGTCTTCCTGGGGCAACCTGATGATCCAGCTTCCATCCTGCGACCAGCGACGGTCGAAGCGCTCGACGACCAGCACAGACACATCCTCAAAGCGCTGAATCTCGGCCTTGGCGACCGGTAGGCCAAGCTGCCTTGCCAGCGCAAGGCATAGCCACTCGTTGTAGACGCTTGTGGTCAGGTCGACGCGTTCATCCACGCGCCCCATGGGAAGCTTGAGGATGTGGGTCGTCGGCGTCGTGCCATGTGGGCGACACCATCGGTCGTCCTGCCATAGCAATGCGGTCTTTTCCTGTGCGCCCGCGATGGAAATCCGGAAGTCGTCGTCTTCGCTCATGCCCAGGGGAAGCTGCCGATAGCTGCGAAGCATGTGCGCAACCTCGGCTTCGGACAGAGGTGTGGCAGTGATGCCGCGGACAGCCTTCATCTCCGGGCCCGGGCTTAGCTGAAGCGCGCCGACGCAATCCGCGCCGGCCGCGGACAGTAGGTCAAAGGGCGTTGCGGTTTCGGTGTTCAGCGTGCGCTGCATGCGCTCGCGGATGGTGTGATTGTCCGGCAGCAGATTGTCGAAGTAGCTAGCCACAGAGGGCCCCACGTAAGGCTCGCTGGACAGCGGTAGCGAGAGGGAGATGGGAATCGCGTTGTGCCGCGCGAGCCAGCCTGCCGAATACCGCAGTGTGAGCCCGGTTGTTGAGTGCTGCGTCAGGGTGGCGACCAACTCACCGTTCATGGCCACAAAGAGTTCCCGCGTGCGTGAGCGTCGTCCCACCTGCGCCTCTATTCCCAGGGGCTTTCCGGCTGCGCGCTCCGCGGTTGACACAGAAGCTCAAGCTCCAAGGCACTCATGACACGTAATACCGTCTCGAAGGCAACGCGCGTTCGTCCTTGTTCAATCTCTGATACCGTCGCTTGCCGCACCCCCGAACGCTCCGCTACCACCGCCTGGGACAAGCCCAATCGTCGCCGCGCGTCTTGAAGCGCCCGGCCGAGCGTCATGCTGTCGTGAAGCACTTTGGCTACCATGATGGATTCCTCGCCGAGTGAAACCGAGACGCTTACCCGGCCACACTTCTTGATACGTCCCAGCGTATAAATATGAGTATATACTCTGTAGAGTATAAATCAAGATATATACGCTAAAGCGTATTGGCCGTGATGTGCGGTTTCGGCGAATGCTTCCACGCGTCATCGCGGCTGCGAACGCGAGCGAGACTCAGGCTCGCTTCCAGAGAGCGTTCCGCAGCATCGAAGCACCTGGCAATGCTTCCCTTTCGCCGACTGGACGCACGCCGCTTCGCGCGCCGACCTCAGGGTGAAGGCCGCACTCGGGACTTGAGACCGGCTTAGGCTGGCACCTCGGCTAGCGCGTAGCTGGTGCTGCCGCGCTTGCCGCGCTCCCGGGGAGGTTTCCATAGCCGGTGGCCTTCCGGGGGCTCCCTAGGAGCGGCGCGTGAGGTGCTTCTAAGGAGCGGCGCACCGCCCACATGGGCCGGGGACAGAGTTGCTCCTCGCTGGAGGTGTCTGCCTAGTCCGCGCTAGCGGAGCGGCACAGGCTCAGCTCTCGCTCTCAAGGTCTCTGCTGACGACAATAGCTGCTTCAAGGGCTGGTATTTGGGCAAGGTCCTTCGGTCGACCGGCGGCACGCTTGGACGCGAGAATGCGCTCAAGTGGCAAAACGGGCACGCGCACTCCCCCCAGGTCGACCTCACGTGCATCAGCGTATTCCTCCGCGAAGCGTCGCAGTCCGTCGCAGTGCACCACGACGTCGAAAAAGTCAGAGATGCCGCCGCCTCCGAGCTGAGGCGGCATGAGCCCGAATGAGCCACTAGCCCAGTAGCCACCCACGGAGGTGATGGCTTCCGCAATGCGCGTGTCCGAGACGTCTTCAAACCACACATCCACATCTTCTGTGGAACCACGCGAGCCTTGCAGCACAGCCGCGCTCTGCCCTACCAGCATGAAGCGCACACCATGCCCTATGAGGGCGCGAAAGAGCGCCAGGTCCGACGCCGTGAACACTTCGGTCAGTTTAGGCGCGCTCATCGCGCTGGAGCCTTCTGCCGCAGGCGACTGAAACGGAGGCTCAAGGCAAGTCGCTCAGTGGGGCTCCGTTCGAAGTGCTGGAGGGTATGGAAGAGGTCCGACACGTCGTAACCAGGGTGCTGCGCCGCAAGGCGTGTGGCCTCCCGCCATAGCCGCGTGCGATGGGCCAACCAGGCGTCTTTTTCGCTCTCAGCCACCCCTCAAGGGTAGCACATCGCCATTGCCCAGTGGCTTCCTAGACCGGAGCGACTCAGCGTGCCTGCCCTACCCTCACGCTATCACGAACCACTTACACCGGAGGGTGCTCCCAGGCAGCGGCACTCGGCTAGGGGTCAGCGACCGTAAGGGCGAGTCCGGATGAGACGATGTGCTGGTCTAGCGTCGCTCCGACGAGGCTTTCCTCGCGTGCTTCCCGGGGGAGCGTCCCGCTCGTGCTTGCTCCCTGCGCGCACCACTTTTGTCCGGGGGCAACTGCCAGCGGGGGTCCGTACTCCATCAGGTCGGCGAGCTTTTCCTGCACCTCTCTGAGGATGTCTGTCGGGAGGAGGCCGAGTTCCTGGCAGAGTCTTCAGTTGTCGATGGCTCAGCTTTGGTCGATCATGATCTCGCATGTCACGTCATTGCCGGCACAGTGCTTCGGCAACGCCACACGTAGAGGGTTCGCGCCCACAGAGTTTTTGTCGTGCAGGGGACGACCCATGAGTGCGCTCCCTTGTATCTAAAGAGGACAACCGAAAGGCGGGACGCTGTCTGGAAGTTGGCCTAAACGTGAAAGCGGATAGGCGTGCAAACCACCCGGGAGACCGTAACTCCCTAGGACCCCAGTGAAGCGATTCACTGGAGACCGTCTC
>SLEO01000228.1 GCA_007124745.1 Myxococcales bacterium | reverse complement strand
CCAGCGACGACACGTAGACAAACGCCTTGATGGCATCGCCTCGCGCCTCCGCGGCCTTGAGCAGGTTGGCTGTGCCGTCGACGTTGACGTGGTGAAACTCCAAGCTTGAGCGCGCCTTCACCAGGCCCGCTGCGTGAATCACAGCGTCTATCCCGTCGAGGGCGGCCTCTAGGCCTTCGCCCCGCTCAATCGAAGCCTCCCGCCACGTAACGCCAGCTGCCTTGAGCGCCTTGGTATTGCTCGAGGCCCGTACGAGCGCGACCGGCTCATGACCCTGCGCTTGCAGCAGCCGAACCACATGCCCGCCCAAGAAACCCGTCGCCCCAGTTACCAATACCTTCATCGTCTCACCCTCGTCTGAAGCCCGCCGCAGAGGGTAGCCCTCTAGCACAAGCTTGGGCCCGCAGGTCTCGGCGTCGCTCTTCCGCGCCCGGGCTGCGCGTGTGCAAGGGCGCAACGCAATGCATTGGGCTCGCCCGGCCTCCTATCGAATGTGGCGCGGTGGGCGCTTTAGAGAGATCCAAACGCTCCTGCGAGCGTAGTCCCCCAAGTGAGCCGCCGAACTCGACGAGTCGAGAGGCCCACGGTCAGAGAAGCGCTCGTCACCGACCAGGGGGATCGCCCCCAAGCTAGGTGGCTGCGCACGCTTAGGAGACACAACAATGAAACACGAACAGCGACTTCTACATAGATTCATGCCTGCCCGCGGAGCGCGGAAGGTTGCCTGGTTAAGTGCGTCGTGCGCGCTTGGCGCCGCCGCACTTGCGGTTTTCTTCGGAGCCCGCTCCCATAGTGCCAGCGCCGCGGACCACTTGGATTCCGCCACCGTGACTGCGGAGCCAACCGCCGACCTCACGGACTTGTTCGCCTGGACGAATGAAGACGCAGACAAGGTTAACTTGGTGCTCAACGTCAGCCCGAACGCTGGCGAAGACGCCGCCTTTCCGACATCCGTGCAGTACGTATTCCACGTCGCAAGCCGAGCCGCATACGGCGACGAAGACGGCAGCGAGACGAAGGTCATCTGCCAGTTTTACAACGCTGAGAACATCGAGTGCTGGGCCGGCGATGAATACGTCACCGGTAACCCGTCAAGTGAAGCGGGCATCACAAGCGAAAGCGGCAAGCTGCGCGTGTTCGCAGGCCTGCGTAACGACCCATTCTTCTTTGAGCTTGCCGGCTTCAACCTAGCCGTGAGCACGGCAGTAGCCGCCGTTGAGGGCGGTCTTGACGTCGACCCAGCAGGCTGCCCGGCCGTCGATGAAGCCACATCCGGCGTGTTAGTGGGAATGCTTCAGGGCCAAGACGCAGAAGGTAACGGAGAAGCAACCGACTTCTTCGCGGGCCACAACGTGCTCTCGCTCGCTATCCAAATCGACCGTGACGTCGTCAACTCAGACGGTGACCTTCTCGCAGTCTGGGCAAGCACACACCGCGCTCAGTAACTCTCGCATTTAACAGGATTTGGTGAACAATCATGCATAAGATAATCAAGACAACGACATTCATATTTGCCTCTGGCCTAATCATGGCAAGCGGCTGTTCGGACGACGAGATCACGGTGACACCGCCGAGCGAAATCATACCTCCGGATGAAACGACCCCTCCCGACGAAACAACGCCGCCGGTTGTCGCGGGGCCTCGGGGCGCTGAAAACCCGCCGATGCTCGGCGCCCAGATCGACCGGATGGGACGCCCGGCGATCAATACCGCCCTTGTCGGAACATTCGGGTCCGACGACGCTGAAAAGGCGCGGCTTAAGAATGAGTACAACGCTGACAACACCCCTTCCACTTGGGCAACCACCTGGTCGCCCGTCATGCAGGGCGCGCTTGGCGTGTTAGACTCGCTCGACGCCAACTGCGGCAATCAGCTTCTAGCAGGAGAAGCAGCGGTGGCGGGCCGCTACTCCGCGCTTGCTGGCATACTCGCTGATGACCGACTCTACGTGAACGCTGCCAGCGGAACGTGCGGCACCTGCCTGGGTCTCGAAGCCGAAATCGTCCAAGCCATCGGTGCGGGCGAAGGCGGCTGCGGTGGTCGCACTCCTCTCGATGACGTTATCGAAAGAAGCTACTCCGTCCTCGCTGCGGGCATACTTGCCGGAGTCAACGACGGGCTCACCGAGGACGAGGACGCGGTCCATGACCCCGCGACCTTCCCCTTCCTTGCAGCACCGCTCTGAGACTAGCGCTGCGGTAAATTGCTCTCCCGGTGGGGAGACTCCTCGTTTGGGCGCAGGCTGCTGGCTGAGCTGAGCATCCTGCGCCTTTCTTCTAGCCTGCCTGCCTGGCAGCACCCCTTCTGCGCCTTCCGCGCCCAAAATTAGTGCTGACCTCGCCCTGCGGATTCGCACAGCCGAGGACCAACTACCGCCTGTTCATCATCTGTATCCGCAACATAGCTAGATTAGGAGAGAATCCATGACTCAACGTGACCGACTCTTAGTAACTACGATGCTCTCGGCGCTCGTCTTCGGACCCGGCCTTGGCGCTTGCGCTTCGGAGACGGACGACATGGGTACGCCTCCGGTTGAAGGGGACCCTACGGAACCGACTGCGCCCACAACGCCAGCTACGGTTGAGATACGGCTGGTGTCTGAGCCCATCACCACAGACGGGCGCCTAGCGCTTCGCAATCTTTCTTCGTCCATCGATGCGCAACGCGTCAGCGTCGAACAACGCCCGGACATGAGCGAGCTACGCGTGGCACTCATCGACTCGCTGCTAGCCCGCGCACGTTACGCCGGGCGCTACAGCGACTTCGACGAAGTTGCCGCACTACTCGACACCGCACCTGCCAGCTCAACCGACATCGAGCTCGCTCGCGTGCGCTTCTTGTCCGCCATCCACCGCTTCCAAGACTCTGCCGAGCTTCTCGCCTCCCTTGAGGTCGCGCCGAGTGAGCGCCGTAGTCGCGTGATTATCGAGAGCGTGGCGCTGAACCGCAACCTCGACGAAGCGCTGCGCGCGGCTGAGCAAGCCGTCGAAGAGGACCCGAGCTACGAGAGCTTCGTCAATCTCGCTTCCGTGGAGTCGGTTCTCGGGCGCTTCGAAGATGCCGACGCGCATTTCATCGCCGGCCTTGAAAGCTACGGCGACGTCTCGCCGTTCCCGTATGCTTACGTGGCTTTTCAGCGCGGCGTAATGTGGGCGGAGATGGCGGACCGACGTGACCTGGCGCGGCCGCTCTACGAGGAGGCCCTGAGGCGTCTGCCGTCCTACGCCGTCGCTACCGTGCACTTGGCTGAGCTACTAGCGACCGACGGTGACGATGAAGCCGGTGCCATCGCACTGCTCCGCGCCATCAACGAAGAGACCGAAGACCCGGAGCCGCGCGGACTGCTCGCATCGCTTGTGCCGGGGACGGCCGAAGCCACCGCTCTAATAGCCGATGGGACCGAGCGTTATGACTCGCTGCTCTCGCGCTATCCGCTCGCGTTCGCCGACCACGGGTCAGAGTTTTTCGCTGACCCGCTCGCGGGCAACGACTCGCAACGCGCCGTCGAACTCGCTCTGCGCAACCTCGACAACCGCGAGAATGCCCGCGCCTTCGTCGTCGGCATCGACGCCTACCTAGCCAACAACGACGAGGCAGGCGCCTGCACACTCGCGCGCCGAGCAGAGCCCTTCCTCGCTGTCCACCCCGTCCTAGCAGACCAGGTCGACTCACTGTCCTGCCGCTGATGCTGACCTTGCCCGGACAGCCGAGCGCGTCCCTTGGGCGCGTAGGTAGGCGGGTTAGTCTCTAATCGTATGATCTTGGGCCGAGTGGTCGTGGAAAAACAGAGTTCAGAAAGCGCTCGGCCTGGGGGATGTACCCGTCACGCAATCCAGAAACCGCACCGTCGATGATGCCCCCCTCGACCTGAACCTCAAGATGGTAGGTGAGGTCAACGCCGCTGTCGGAGCATGGGATGTCAGCGGAGATGTACGAGACTAGGTGCCGGCCTCTACACGGTTCGGTGACTCTCCATGTGGAGTGCCGAAAGAAGGAACTTATGGTTTCGCAGCCCATAAGCACTGTTCGAATT
>SLEO01000350.1 GCA_007124745.1 Myxococcales bacterium | reverse complement strand
GGGGTACCCCCTTAAGGGCCAGCGCGACTTTTGTGCTGACTTGCGACGTGAGCCGCCCGCGCGTGCCCTACCCCACTGGACCTGCCGAGTAACCTGCAGCGGCCTGCGGAGCCCGAGCGCCCACTTGCTACTTCCGGCGACGTTTTCCGATTCATCCTCCCCCGAAACGCTTCCCGTTTAGGCCCCCAGCGCAAACGGGCTCGAGTCAACTAACTCACCCAGGCATGATGTCACCTGACGTTCCCTCTGGACGGGGCGCACATTCATGGGAACTATGCTAGGCGACCCAAGGCTTTCAGTCGGGGGAGTTGTGTGAGCTGTCAACCTGTGCCCACGATGGCGGAAATGACCAGGCGGCGATGAAGCGGCTCCCGAGCACGCTTGGGCCCTACCGTTTGACGCGCCTAGTGGGCAGCGGGGGTATGGCGGACGTCTACCTCGCGACGCACGAGACCATCGGCGGCTTTGAGCGGCTCGTCTGCCTCAAGTGCGTGCGCGAAGACTACATCGGTGATGCGGAGATTGAGCAGGCGCTCGTCGACGAGGCCCGCGTCACGTCGTACATCGACCATCCGAATGTCACGCAAATCTATGAACTCGGGCGCGTAGGTGAGGACACCTTTATCGCGATGGAGTTTGTCGCCGGCACCAATGCTGCCGAGCTGCTCAAGGTCAGCCTTGAGAGCGGCTTCAACCTGCCCGTCGATGTTGTGCTTTACATCGCGGCCGAGGCAGCACGTGGTCTCGACGCGGCCCACCGCGAGACCAACCTAAAGGGCGAACCGCTGAATCTTGTACACCGGGATATTTCTCCCCAGAATATCCTCATCTCCTTCGATGGCGCCGTGAAGGTAAGTGATTTTGGTATCGCCAAGAGCCGGCTGCGTCACGCACACACAACCGCGGGCATTGTCAAAGGCAAGTACAGATATCTCTCTCCGGAACAGGCGCGCGGTGAGACGCTTGATGCTCGCTCCGATGTCTTTGCCCTAGGCATCGTCCTTTTCGAGCTTTTGACGGGCACGCCTTTCCTCCGGGCAGAGGAACCCGAGGCCCTTGTCCGCGAAGCACAGAGCCCACGGACCCCACGCGTGCACCGAACTCGGGACTCGGTGCCCAAAGAGGTCAACGGCATTTTGCAGCGGAGTCTCAAGCGCAAAGCAGGTAAGCGCTACCCTTCGGCGCAAGCGCTCAGCGATGCTTTGAGCGAGGCTCTGCTGCGTTACTTTCCCGACTTCGAACCGGCACGGGTCGCTGAGATCATGCGTTTTTTCTTTCCCGAACACTGGGCGCTCGTTCTTGAGTCGCGCGAGCCGACGACACTTGCCACGAGTCGCTACATCGCCGACTTCTCGAGTTCTCACGATGTGGAGCTAACCGCCGTTGCTACCGGAGATGCCCGCCCGGGCATGGGCCGCGCTCTCCTCCTCGGAGCAGGACTGTGCGTATTGGCAGCCACCCTCTTGTGGGGCCTTCGCAAAATTCTTAGCGAGACGTAAAAGCTTTGGGTAGCATCCGTGCATGGCGCAATTGCCGAAACCACCGAGCGGCCTTGAACCTCGCACGCCAGGCAATGCGGGTTTTGTCGAGCGCCTTACCTCATCGATCATCGGCACAGCGCGCTTCGCGGCCGCGATGCGTAAGCGGGTTTCTGTCCGCACCAAGTTGCTAGTACTCGCGCTGATAGTCCTGGTGCTGGCCATGGTCGCGGGCGCCCTCTACCTAACCGACAGCAATCAGAAGCTCGACGCACAGCTTGAAGACGCCCTGCTGAGGGGCTCACCGGAGGATCTAACTTTTCTCCGCGATACGCTCGCCGAGGGACTCGACGACACACGTAGCTTGCGCGTTATCCGCTACCTTGGACAACGGCGGGACGCTGCCGCGGTGCCCATCTTGACCGAGTACGTCAGTCGCGGCGGGCAAATGCTCTACGAGGCCGCGGTTGCCCTTCGGCGCATCGGCAAGCCCGCGGCGCTGAGTGCACGCGTCAATCTTGAGCAAGCGCTCCACAAAACGACGGGTGCTGAACATCTGGCGGTCGCCCTAGCGCTTGCGCAGCTTGGTGCGGTTGAGGGTCAGAAGATTGCGCTCGCCGGACTCGCCGACGGCCAGCTTCAGCAAATCGAAGGCTATAGCGCGGCAGAGTTTGGTCGTGCGCTTAGCCCCGCAGTCCTGGTTGGCGCGCTAAGCTCCGAGTCTGACGCCCAGGTTATTTTCGCAACGCAAACATTGGCGCAGCGCTGCACCGATGCGGCAGAAGCTGGGTTGACGAAGCTGCTGGACCGGCCCGAAAGTGAGGTTGTCTTGGCCTCTGCGCTAGCGCTGCTCCGCTGCTTCGAGACGACATCCAGCGAAGCAGTTGCGACGGCGCTCAGAGACGGCCGAATCCCGCGAACGGAAGCGGTGCTGGCCATCGACGCCGAAGTCGGCGCGCCGGGCTATCGTGTCCTCCTCGCGGTGGAGCAGGATGCGGCGCGACGAGAAACGCTATTGCGACGCCTAGCGAAGCTCGGTGACCCGCGGAGCGTCCCGTTGCTGCAGCAGGGCCTCGGCGACGCTTCGCTGGGAACGCAGACACGGCTTGCCTTGCTCGGCGCTTTGCTGTCTTTCGACGAGATGGCTGCTCTTCCGTGGTTGCAGTCATTATGGACGGAGTTGAAGGAAGGCGCCGGCTGGGATGCCCTGCTCGACCTCATCGCGACCCATGCCACCGGCGATGCGCTCGTTCCGTTTCTGGTGGACGCCTACAAACAAAGAAAGGCGCCGCGTGTTCGTATCGGCCAGACGCTCGCCCATCTTCAGCCCTGCGGTCACAAGGACATCGGAAAGGTAACCGCCTCACTTCGCGGCATGACCGAGGCTCTGCACGCAGCGCTTGAACTCGTTGGGCTGTGCAAGCTCACTCAAGAGCAGGCATGGTTAAGCGCTGCCGCCAAGCGCAGCAGCGAGGCGAAGCTTGAGCCCGATGCGAGACGCACATTCGGATTACTCATGTACGCTGCGGTACGGCTCGAAGACAAAGAGTCGGTCAGCGTGCTGGCTGAGCGCGTGCTGCGCGCGCCTCAACTCATCAAACACGCCGACGAAATCCTGTGGCCCGCGCTCGCGCCTCCTGCTCATGAAGCGTTGCTTGAGCGCGTTCTCGGAACGGCACTCGCCAGCCTGGATACCCCGGAACGAGCACTGCCACTGATACGGGCAGCCACGCTTTCCCTACCGGCCTCGTCTTTAGCTCGGGCGCTATCGCTGCTCTCCGATGGCAAAGCGGACCCCGACCTCCGCCTTGCGGCGGCGGAAGCTATCGCGATGAGTGGACACGACCTCAAAGCGCTTGATGTCACTCGAGTGGAAACACTGAGGTCGCTTCCCGCGGTCTATGCGCTGTTGCTGGAGTCCGCGCCGCGGAGCCTGCAGCCGATGGCTTCTCTACTCACGTCTGCGTCGGCATCGACTCACAAACTCGCAACTCACCTGCGCAGCCCACTTGCGCCCACGCGCGCGATGTGGGGTCAATCCATCGAAGTCCTCACCCGACAAACAAGCTTTCTCTTCAGGCTTAAGCAAGCGGGGCACCCTGGACTCTACGAGGCTTGGGTCGATGCACTCGTAGGCCCAGCAGGCCAGGCGCCCGGCCTACCTACTCAAGCGGGAAAGATTGCGGCGCTCAAGCAATGGAGCACCGGCGAGTCAGAGAGCCTTCGTCACTTCGCATTCGACGGATTGGTGCGCTTAAAACTAAGGGGAGAGGCGCTCGCGGCGGCTGCGGACCACCGAGCACCAGGCCATAAAGAAGCACTTCAGGCGCTCTCTACGGCACCCTAGAGCGTGGCCACAAGCGGCACCCGATACGCTTCTCGGCGGGATGTCACCGCCTCCCGCCCTTCATCCAGAGGCGCCGACCGGATTCGAACCGGTGATGGAGGTTTTGCAAACCTCTGCCTTACCACTTGGCTACGGCGCCGCGAGGCCTGAGTGTGAACTAGAACACCGAGAAACGCAATAGTTGCCGCACGCGTGCGGCCATGCGCAGACAAGCGCGTGACCTTCGTGACTCTTAGACGCTTTTTGCGCCGAAACGCAGACGCTAAGATGGACGCATCCGTGCGTGACAAGAGAAAGGGGAGTGCGTCTCCCTCGCGCGAAACGAAAAAGGCGGAAGCTTACCTCCTGGCAAGTCCGCCCTTCCCTCTACCAAAGCGGCGTTGCCGCGATGGACCTTTGCAATCTAGGCCTTGGCGCGCTTCTTAGCGACGCGCTTCTTGGCTGCGGGCTGTTCTACCACGGGCTCCGAGGCTTCTTCGTCCTCGACGCCCACGCCAAGCATCTTCCACGCATCTTCGCTGAACTTGTACGCTTGCTGGGTGCGGCGGACCACTTCAAGGAGCTCGGCCGTTGGCTCCACGCGACGCGACTTGACGCCGAGCTTTTTGAGACTGCTCACGGACTCGCCGAGTTCAATGAGTTCGTTCACATGGGAAACGAAGTCGATGGGCTTGAGCGCGGTGCCCTGACGACCCTCACGCAGCTCTTCGAGAAGGCGCTCGCGGCGCTTCTCCGTGCGCCCATCGAGCTTAGCGCCACGCTTGACGCCGCCACTCAACATCGAGTTAAGCTGGCGCGCGACGCGACGCTTCTCGATAGCCTCTGCGCTGCCGCGACCTCCTGCAAACTTCCGAGCTGTTTTCTGTCGAGCCATACTGTCTTCCCTTTCCACTTCCACGTCTGTGTCGTGTTCGCGAACGCTTTCCCGAGCGCGCGCGACCGTAAACCAACTACCTTTTGTACCGGCATCCCCGAACGATTACTACACCATTCTTTCTACGCCGCGCGAATAAAAGAGAGCGAAGCGCATTCACCAGGCCGACACCTCATTCGCTCTATCTCAGAGGTGATATTCGGGACAGGCCAGCCACGGATCACAACTGTTACACTCTTTGAGAATTAAGCCAGCGAGGCGGTTGTCATTTGCGATACTCTCCCCGAGTACGACCCACGTTAGCCCACTGAACTCAGGCACGGATCTGGCACATTAGGCCAAAACTTCCCAGCTATGTTGGACGCCATGGTTACTCCGCATTGCTGCCACTCCCCACACCTGCCAAGCGACCCGCATGACCGTGCCCGCCCCGCGGCCGCGAATCATACCCCGCTTACTGGTGAACGATAAGTAACAACAACGCAACAACTATTGTCCGCGCTAACGCACCGAGGCCTTTGGGAAAACGGCTGCCTTGAGCTATCTGCAGCGCTTTGCAGGCGTCTGCCTCGCCGCCGTTGGATCCGCTCGGTAACGGGGCTACACATCGACAATGTGTTGGTAAGCGGTCGCAAACGGTATTTTCGAGTGTGCCCGATCAAAGTTGCCGAGCAACAACCACGACCGAGCTGAAGCTTCCAAAAGAGCAAATGCGTTCCTACACAATGATTACCACTAAGGGATTTCTGGCAAAGCGGGCAACAAACAGCAAGCGAAGCCGACTCTTTTCCCTACGTTCAACGGCACTTGCGCTGGTTTCGGCCTGTTATCTATTGCCTCTCTGGACGGCTCGCTTTCCATTAATGCAAGATCTGCCGGGGCACATCGAAGTGGGCCTGAGGGTATCGGAGGCGTTCGGATGGGCGTCGCATCCTTCAGAAGTATTTGCGCTAAGACCTTTCCCCTGGCCGAATTCACTCGGCCATTTTGCGCTCGGAACCCTGCGCACTCTGCTTCCAGACCTTGTCGCCGCCAAACTTATCTTGTCGCTCGCAGTTCTCGCCTTTCTCTGGCTTATCTACGAGACAGCTTACCGGCTGGGATTAGGCCTTGTCAGGCCTACCCTCGCTGCGGTTTCCGTCTACGACCTCAACTGGGGCTTTGGCTTCTTCTCTTTCATCGTTGGCAGGCCGATATTCCTGCTGTGGATGCTTGTCGCGTTGGGTGTTTTTCGGGTTCCAGAACGAATAAGGCCGTGGCTCCTTGCGCTGCTCCAGCTCCCACTCTTTCTCGCCCATGGGCTGTGGTGGTGCCTAGCGTGGTTAATCGCTCCGCTACTCCTTTGGCGCCGTCATTTAAGCCTGTTTTCGATGCTGCCTAGCGTGGCCGTTGCGTTCACATTGCCCTGGGTTTACCTGGTGGGAACGAGGAGTGTACCAAGCGACGGTGGCTTCAGGTGGCGGTCACCCAGCGCACTACTTCGCCTGTTCTTCCATGATCTCTCGGGTGTGCACGCAGGCATCTCTGATTCCCTCGCTTACGGCTTCGCCCTTGGGCTTGGATGCCTTTCCTTGCTTGCGGCCTGTCCACGTCTTGCAGACTTCTTGCGCGGTTTAGGACGGCACTACGTAAGATGGCGGACTATCGATTGTGACGCGCGCCGGGCTGCTAGCAGCAACGAATACCGTGCCACTGATTCCCATCTGAGCCAGCCGGAAGCAGAGCAACCGCTTGAACGCTCACTCAGGCGAGAAGCACTGGGTCGCGACGGCTGCAACGCGACCTCTGTACCTGGCGAAGACTCTGTAAACGCTGAGAGGGTAGAGAAAGCAATAACGCTGCCGAAAAGAGTAAGTGGGCGGTGGCGGCCCACAGGCAGCTTTTGGTTTTTCGGGAAGAGCCTGCTTCGACCAACAGAGGGGGACTCACCCCCGAGAACCCGGGAGCATGTCTCTAAAATGCCCCTTGAACGGTTACAAGACGCTAGGCGTATGACCCTGTGGATTGCGGGGCTTGTGTTGCTCGCTCTCTACGCCATCCTCCCCTTCGACATCCCCAATGTTGAGGTTATCTCGCCTCGCACGCTGAGCACGGGGTTTGCGCTTCTACTTCTATGTGTACCAGGCCGCGCATTCACGTCGGGATGGGACTCGGGGGCGCTCCCCACTGCGGGCGTGCGGCCACAGCGACCGACTGGAGGATTGGCGGTGAGTGCGGCACTTGCCTTCAATGTACTCCACGCAGGTGGCTACGCAGCAGCGCAGGTTGAGTTCGACCGCAAAGAGATGCAAGCGTTCTCTGCGCTCCTCGACGCGATACCGGCCGCCTCTCACGTAGGCATTGTGAATGAGCGCGAGCGAGGTGCAGGCGCACTGCGCTATTCGCTACGCTACTGGCCGTGGCTCGCGTCGCTGACCAAGGACGTCACCTTTAATCATTCCTTTACCTATCTCGCGACCACCTACGCGTACATCCCCGACGCCAATGAACTCGCTAAACGGCGGGTTGAAGGGAAGGTGAGCTGTGAACTGCTGCGCAAGCTCGAGTGGATCGTGTTTCAGTCCACCCGTCCGATGCCGCCTCCGGAACTCGCCGAATGCCTCGGCCCGGCCCAAAGCTTTGACCATTGGCACCTGATGCGTATCCGCTAGAGATCACTGCCAGTGCATGGTAGGCCTAACCTCAGAATAAGGGTGAAGCTGAGGTGCGGCGCACACAGTCGACATCTCGCGGGCTCGCCTATCGGGCTCGCTACGCCTGAGGCCCCGGTCTGTGAGACTACGCCGAGGCGAGGCTGAACCTGGAAAGGCTACAATGACGCTCAACAGTATACCGGATGTCACACGCACGCTTACCGTCGACGGCAAGACGTATCATTACGCCAGCCTCAAGGCGCTTGATTCGCATGGCTCTGGAGGCATCGAACGTCTGCCCTACTCGCTGCGTCTGCTACTCGAAAACCTCCTTCGACACACTTCGGACGACGCCAGCGCGGCCTCCGGCGTTGAGGCCCTACTGAGCTGGAAGCCTAAATCCAAGCCTCGTGAGCTCGATTTTCGGCCGGCGCGCGTGGTGTTGCAGGACTTTACCGGCGTGCCCGCGGTGGTGGATTTGGCAGCGATGCGCGAGGCGATGGTGGCCTTGGGCGGCGACCCCGCTAAAATCAACCCGCTGCAGCAGGCGGACTTGGTCATCGACCACTCGGTACAGGTCGACTCCTTTGGTCTCCTGCGCTCGCAAGAAGAGAATCTGCGTCTTGAGTTCGAGCGCAATCTCGAACGCTACACTTTTCTGAAGTGGGGCCAAGGCGCCTTCCACAACCTGCAGGTCGTTCCTCCCAACACGGGCATCGTGCATCAGGTCAACCTTGAGTACCTTGCCAAGCTGGTCCTCGACAAGACCGTCGGCGACCAATGTTGGCTTGTTCCTGACACGCTCGTGGGAACCGACTCGCACACCACCATGATCAACGGTCTTGGCGTGCTGGGCTGGGGCGTGGGCGGCATTGAAGCTGAGGCCGCGATGCTCGGCGAGGCGCTGCAGATGCTGCTGCCAAGTGTGGTCGGCTTTCGTCTAGACGGCGTGCTCCCGGAAGGTGCCACCGCGACGGACCTCGTGCTGCGCGTCACGGAGGTGCTGCGCGGCCACGGCGTTGTCGGCGCGTTCGTTGAGTTCATCGGTGATGGCTTGGATGCGCTCACACTACCGGACCGGGCCACACTCGCGAACATGGCGCCCGAATACGGCGCGACGATGGGCTTTTTCCCCGCCGACGCGGAGACCCTCAACTACCTGCGTTTCACCGGGCGTAGCGACCATGAAGTCGCCCGTGCGGAGGCGTACCTCACGGCCCAGGGCTTGCTGCGTACCCGCGATAGCGCCGCGCCCGAGTACGACGAGGTGCTCACGCTTGACCTGGCGACGGTTGTACCTTCCATTGCTGGCCCGAAGCGACCGCAGGACCGCATTGCGCTCACGGACGCCAAAACAGCGTGGCGGAAGTACCACGCTGGTCATCGCTTCCCCAAGCCGTCGCCCGAGCAGGAGACGGAACTCAAGGCCTACGCCTCCGGCGGTGACCCGAGCCCAAGCGTTAGCGCGTTGCGTCGTGAGGTCGCCGTCGACCTCGGCGAACGCGGCAAGGATGTGCTTCGCGACGGTGATGTCGTCATCGCAGCCATCACGAGCTGCACGAACACCTCGAATCCCTCGGTGATGCTGGCTGCGGGTTTGGTTGCCAAGAAAGCCCTCGAGAAGGGGCTGAGCGTCAGGCCAGCGGTCAAGACCTCACTGGCCCCGGGCTCGCAGGTGGTAACCGACTACCTCAAGCGCGCGGACCTGCTGACGTCGCTCGAAGGCCTGGGCTTCTTCTTGGTCGGCTACGGCTGCACCACATGCATTGGCAACTCGGGGCCGGTCCACGACGCCATTGCCGAAGCAGCCAAATCAGACAACCTCGCGCTAGCGTCTGTCCTCTCCGGAAACCGTAACTTCGAGGGGCGCATCAACCCCGTGACCCGGGTCAACTACCTCGCATCGCCGCCTCTCGTCGTGGCCTACGCACTCGCCGGGCGGATGGACATCGACTTCGCCAATGAACCTATCGGCAAGGATGCAAACGGGGCTGAAGTCTGGTTGCGCGACATCTGGCCCAGCACCGCAGAGATACGCGACACACTGCGTGACGCCGTTCGCTCGGAGTTCTTTACGGAACGCTACAGCCAGGTCTCCAAGGGCCCAGCGGAATGGGCGGACATCAAAACAACCGGTGGAGCGACCTTCGCTTGGGATGAGCGGTCCACCTACATCCGCAAGCCGCCCTACTTTGAAGGTATGAGCCGTGACCCGGAGCCTCTTCCCAGCGCCATCGAGGGCGCAAGAGTCCTCGCACGCCTCGGCGATTCCATCACCACCGACCACATTTCGCCTGCCGGCTCTATCGCCAAGGACTCGCCAGCGGCGCGCTACCTCGAAGCGCAAGGTGTCTCGGTACGTGACTACAACTCCTATGGGTCCAGGCGCGGCAACCATGAAGTGATGCTGCGCGGCACGTTCGCCAACATTCGCCTACGGAATATGCTCACGCCGGAAAAGGAGGGTGGTTACGCCGTGCACTTTCCAAGTGGCGACACGCTTTCCATCTACGACGCTGCGATGCGCTACGCGGACGAGGGCACGCCGCTAGTCATCATCGCGGGCAAGGAGTACGGCACGGGCTCTTCGCGAGACTGGGCGGCCAAGGGCACGCAACTTCTTGGCATCAAGGCGGTCATCGCTGAGAGCTATGAGCGCATTCATCGCTCGAATCTTTTGGGAATGGGCGTCCTGCCGCTGCAGTTCCTCAAGGGAGAGTCGGCGACAAGCCTCAAGCTTACAGGTCACGAGACGTTCAGCATCCATGGCCTTGATGACCTCAAACCAGGAGCACGGCTTAAGGTTAAGGCCGACGACATCTCCTTTGAGGTCGTGGCGCGCATCGATGCGGCGGCGGAGCTTGAGTACCTGCGCCACGGCGGCATTTTGACGTATGTGCTGCGTAAGCTAGCGGCCTAAGCAGACGCGCGGAAGAGCGCGTCTCGGCGATAGGAGACTCGTAGCTGTTCAGAGGGGCATTTTACACGCATACCCCCGGGTTTACGGGAGTGAATCCCGCAAATCCTCCCCCAAAAACCTAAAGCTGCGCGCGGGGCCCCAACGCCCACTTGCTTTTTCCCGCAGCGTTTTCGCTATCTGGACCCCCTGAACGGTTACGGAGACTCGGCCATGGAAATTCCCCAAGATGCAAGGTTCCGCGACGAGCGTGAACGCTTCGCGCTGCGATTTACCTGCGAGGACTGCGAACACTTCGTGCCACTCGCGCAGCGCTGCAGCCATGGCTTCCCGGTGGAACGGCACCTGAGACAGCGCTACGAGAACCCCGAAGCATCTCTGCTTTTCTGCAAAGATTTCGCACTTATCTAAGTCTGCTTAAGCCAGCGATGGCGGTACGCGCCGTCAGGGTCGTAGGCATTGGCTTGCCATTCGGGGTCTAAGGGCCGCGCGTCGCTGCGGGGGTGCGCAGCGGCCTGGTAGCCCCAGTTGCCCCAGTTCGAGGCGACGTCGTAGTCGCAGAGCCAGTACTCGAACCAGGCCGCCCCAAGGCGCCAATCCACCCCGAGTTGCCAAGCCAGATAGGAGGCAGCGACCTGACGCGAACGGTTGGATAACCAACCGCTTTCGCGCAGCTCTCGCATGGCCGCGTTAACGAAAGACGCATCCGTTTCACCCCGCGTCCAGGCTTCGAACGCGGCGCGTTGGGGCGCCGTCAGCCCTTCCAGTATTCGCCCTACCCAGGTGGACCGCTCACCGTTCAACCCTGCCGAGGCGTCGTCAACGACCGACGTTGAGCGGACGCCGACATCGACTGCCTTGGGACCGACCGCAGCCGTGCCTGGCCCGCCCGAGGCAAAGATAGCGGTGCCGTGATGCCGGGCGTACCAGAAGAAATATTCCCGCCACAAAAGCTCAAAGCGCAGCCAGTAGGTCGATGCGTTGCTGCCGTGCGTAGCCTCGAAGCGCACTATTTCTGCCCACACCTCACGGGCAGAAAGCGCTCCCTGAGCGAGCCATGGCGAGAACTTCGACGAAGCGTCGACCGCGAGCGGGTCGTTGCGCGTCTCCTTGTAGCGCCGAATGCAGCGGCTCTCCCAAATGAACCACTGCATCCTCGCCTGCCCTGCGTCCGCGGCTCCATGAAGTGCGAATGTGTGCGCGTAGGGCTGAGCCTGACGCAACTCAGCGGCGAAAAAGGGATGTGACGGGCTGAAGCGTTCAAGCCCCTTGGAGACCTCGGCGGTCAGCGCTGGCAGGGGCGGCAGCTTGTCTGGCGCAGCCAGGGGCGCCGCAGGCGCTAGCTTGCCCTCGACACCCTTTCGGAAACGCGAGAACGACCGACTTGCATCCGCCGGTGCTCCCGCCATCTGCGCCCCAGCAAAGAGTGTGTGCCCGTCGAGCAAGTGCAGGGATACGCCTTGGCGTTTACACGCGACTTGAAGCGCCTGCTCTTCAGCCTCTTCGTCGCTACCCGCAAGCTTGGTCGCAACAATGCGGCTGCATTGGAGGCTGGCGGCAAGGGTTGCAAGCGCTCCCGCACGGGCTTCCGCGCAAACGAATAAGCCGCTACCTCGCCGCTCAAGTTCGCTCGCGAAGGCGGACACCGACTCCGCGCGGAAACGCCGACGGAAGGGCCCCTCGCGTTGCTCCCACCACGGACGCTCGACGCGGCCTCGTTTCGGTTGAAGCAGCACGGGAAGCAGACATTCCGCCGCAGCAGCCTCCCGGAGGCACGGATTGTCCGCTAGTCGGAGCTCCTGCCGCACCCAATACATGACCCGCATGCCCCATCGTTAGGGTCGGCAGTCGCTTCATTGTAGCTCCGCCAACCTCGGGGCTTATTTGCTTGGCATAGTGTAGACGCCGTCCCAGTTGGGTGGCGGGGGCTTCTGGCTGTATTCCGCGACGCGGGTGAGGTGGACCTGGGTAGCTTTATCGCTCGGCCGTAATGCGAGGGCCGAAGTGAAGCGGTCCTGAGCGGCGGCGAAGTCCTGTGCGAGCGTCGCATCGCGGCCGGCTGCGTAGTGCGCGTAAAAAGCCGCTGCTTGGTCGGATATCGGCTGAGAGGCCAGTCCGATAAGTTCGTAGATGGTGCAGGGGGTTTGGCGTCCTTTGACGCGGATGGCGTCGAGCGCACGGACACGCAACTTGCCCTGGCACCCAACGACCGTTGTATCGCTGATGGCAATGTCGCAGCCATATATCTTACTGGCACCCTCAAGGCGGGAGCTGAGGTTCACCGCATCACCGATAACGGTGTAGTCCATGCGCCGCGCGGAGCCGATATTGCCCGCGACAGCCTCGCCCGTATTGATGCCGATGCCCACGCGTACCGGCACTTGTCCCGCCTCAACCCGCACCTTATTGAACTCCGCTAGGCGCCGACGCATATCCAGTGCGGTCAGTGCAGCCATCCACGGATGCGTTTCCGGCAGAGGTAAAGGCGCGCCGAAGACTGCCATCAGTGCGTCCCCGATAAACTTATCGAGCGTGCCTTGATGGCTGAATACCGAGTCGACCATCGTTTCGAAATACTTATTGAGTAGCTCCACGACTTCGGCGGCATCGAGCTGCTCGGTGAGCGTGGTGTAGTCTCGGATATCCGAAAAAAGCACGGACACTTCGCGTCGCTCACCGAGCATCAGCGACTCTTCGTTTTGCGACATGACCTGCTCCGCCACCGCCGGGGTCATGTAGCGGTAGAGCGCCGAGCGCATACGCTTCTCCTGGCTGACGTCCTCTAGGATAACGACGGCTCCGAGCCGCTGACCGTCGGGCGTTGACAGCGGAGACAAGGTTACATTCACGACATGCTTGAGTTCTCCCGTCTGCGACGCGTCGAGGGCTAGTTCCTGCTGCGCTATGTAGTGGGCCTCCCCTCGGCTCAGCACACGACCAAGCATCGAGCGCACCGCGGGCAAGTCGAGCACATCTACTAAAAACAACTGACGGAAATCGTTGACGCCTGCCGGCACTTCACTCTCGCGCATCGGCACCTGATGGCTCGGGATGCGGTCTCGGGGTGCGCTCCGGAGATGGAGCAGGCGCGCCGCCGCGTCGTTGACAGTTACCATGCGCCCTTCGATATCCGTCGTGACGACGCCGTCGGTAATCGAGCGCAGGATGTCGCGCTGGTACTGCTGCTCGAGCGACACCTTGTCGAAAAGCTTTGCGTTGGCGATAGCAACCGATGCTTGCGCGTTGAACGCCGCTAAAAACCGCTGGTCGGCTTTGGTGAAGGTACCTTGCTTGCGGTTAATGAGCTGCGTGACGCCCGTCACCCTACCCTTGGCGTCAAAGATGGGAACGCAGAGGACCGAGCGCGTGCGGAAGCCGTGACGCCGGTCCGCGGTAGGGTCAAAACGGGGGTCGACGTAAGCATCAGGGACGTTGACCACCGCCCCCGTGGTGGCGCAATGCCCAACTAGGCCCTTGTCGATGGGCAAGCGCAGTTCGAGCGCCCCTTTCCCGTCTTGCGTCGCGACTTTCGACCAAAGCTCATCGTTGACCTCGTCGACGAGGAATACCGTAGCGGCTTCGGCGCCGATAAGCTCCGTCGCCTGCTCAATGATGACCCCAAGGGTTTGGCCGAGGTCGACGGCATGGGCCAAACTTTCGCTCGCCCGCAGCAACGCAGCGAGCCCGCGATGCCGCTGCGCAATCGCGTAGATGCGCTGGTAGCTGTTGAGAATGGTCGCAAGCGGGGCCCCGAGCGTGTCGAAAAGCAGCCTATCGGGCTCTCCAAAGACGGAGCCATCAAGCTTGTTAAGTAGCTGCACAACCGCGCCGGGAGCAGACTGGCCGTTGAAGCGCACGGGCGCACAGAAGATGGACCGCGTGACGTAACCAGTGCGCGCGTCGTAATCCTTGCTGAAGAGCGGCGAAGCGTAGGCATCCGTAATGACGGCCACATCGCCCGTACGCGCCACAGCTCCCGCCACACCCTGAGAAAGAGGCACTTCGATGCTGATAGGCGCGTCGTCACTCTGGG
>SLEO01000245.1 GCA_007124745.1 Myxococcales bacterium | reverse complement strand
TCCGCCCACCCTTGCCGGTCCCTCAGCTCAAGATGCTCCATGCACCATGGTCGATCACACCTCCAGCCTCCGCGCAACCCCAGCCCTCACGCGCCCCTGTGAGATGTGATGAAGAGTCAGCCTTAAGGGCCCGTGTACACTACGTCATCGCTTACGCGACCATACTGATAGGCATCTTCAGCGCTTCATGCGCGGCACCTCCCCCTTCGGCTCAAGACATCGACATAGAAAAGAACTGGGTTGGAAACGCATGGAACGCGGCGCGGAACGCCGCTGGACAGTTATTGAATGCAGCCAGAAACTTCGGCGCCAACAATCGCATACGTCACCTGGATAATCAGATTGACGCCAAAATTAAGGAAGGCCGATCTCTCAATAACTACCGAAAGAATCCTCAGACCCCTCGGGTCGAGAAAGAGCTGAATGACTTGCTAAGAAAACGGCTTAAGCTTGCAAACGATGTCGCTCAACGAGGTGGAAAGCCGCCAGCACCTTCGTTTTTGAAACCACCTGGAACAGCCCCTGGCGCCAAAGCCCCCGGACCGGCGCCGCCCCCACCTCCAACGTACTCGCAAACCGCGCAGACGGCGGCCGAGACGATAACAAAAAAGGCAGGGCTAGCGGCGGCTAGCCAGAAAGCGCTTGGGGCATCGGCCGCGAAGCCTGCCGCTGGTTTACTGAAAGGGACTGCCACTGTGCTGTCGGTAGCGACTCTCGCCAAGGCAGCTCTGGTCGTCGCTGGCACCGCTACCGCGTATGCCGCAGTGCGCCTCGGACAGGCACGCTGGAATGAGCACCGAGCCGGTCAGGTCTACGACGCTCAAGTGAGTAGGCTAATCGATGCTGGCTGCACACCGGTGGTCTCTGGACGCACTGGGCCCTCTGATACAATCACTTGCCTAGTTCCGGTCGGTGGAGACGGTGTGGCAAGCGCTAGTACATCACCTTCAGGAACATCTGCGAGTGGTGTAGTACAGGCTGCGGCCACCGCGCCGATTCAGGGCACCGTTGATCGAGAGGCACTCCTCGCCGCACTTGCGGATGACCGTTCGCCTAATGGGACGGACTCTGAAGATTTAGTTGAGGTCGACCTGGTTCTTGAAAACTTTATGGTTGTTGTGGAAGAACTTACAAATATTATCGATGGAAAGTCCGATGAAAACGACCCGGTACGCACAGCACAAAATCATCTCAACATTTACTGCCGTGCATCGGAGCACGCTATCGAGACCAATCCAGACGGGGCGAAGCGCCTCGGCTGCGCGCACACTCAGGCTGCCAGGCCGGTCACCTTTGGCACCCTATCGCTAGACGACATCACTGAAGATGAGCCTCGGTACTTGGACACATTCGTGGTTTCCGACGGGCCCGAAGCGGACTGCTTCTACATTCACGCGAAGGGGCTCAGCTACGCCATTGAGAGTGAAGGCGCCTTCGGCAAACCCGACGGGCGTGAATCAGGTCTCATCGCCAGACTGTGCCCCGCCTCGCGCGAGGATATGTGCGTTGGCGCGACCCTCTATCCGGAAAGCGACGGTGACAACCGCTACCATGCTGCGGTCACTGAGCTAGATGCGCTCATGAGCATGGCGTTTGTTTATCAACTAAGCGAAGACGGCTCAGAGTTTGCGGACTACCGCCAGCTACCCACGCCAACTCAGATGGATCTTTCAAATATGCTTCATCTGGGCGGCGACCATGTGACCGAAGGCTGCCTTTCTATACAGACAGACGAGGGCGTTATACTAGAGCGCCTAAGTTGCTCGTATTCCGACCTTTTCATGGAGCAGACTCGAAGTGCAGGCATTTCGCTTCGAGGGAGTGGCGGGGATGCGCCGGAGCTGACAGACGCTGGCGCGCTTATTTGCGACACTTGAGCGCGAAGCCTCCCGACACCGTCAGGTTCCCCGTGGGGGCTGAGCCAAGTGCCGCCAGAAGCTTAAGCGGACTTCGCTAAACCGCAGGCAGGCACTTGAGTGCGATCCATCCATGAACTCCTCAACGGTGGCCCGCGACCACGGCCGCAAGTACCCAATCGCAAGGCAACTGTTCAGGGGGGCATTTTACACGCATGCCCCCGGGTTTTCTGGAGTCAATCCCGCAACCCCTCCCCCACGCTGCCTCTGAAGTGGCCTAAAGCCGGCAAGCGGGGCCAGGGCGCCCACTTGCTTCTTTCCGCAGCGTTTTTGCTTTCTGGACCCCCTGAAAGGTTACATCGCAAGGGTAAGTAGTAGCCGAGGTCGGACTCGAACCGACACGCCCTCTCGGGCACCGGATTTTGAATCCGGCGCGTCTGCCAGTTCCGCCACTCGGCCGTGGATCACAGAAGGCTCAAGGCGCCTTCCGGGCAGGGCGGCGAGTCTAGCATTGTTTTCGCTCGCCGCGCCAGGAGGCGCAGACTTCGGCAATCATTGACCCCTTCTGGCGGGAGGGGCTATTCTCTGGAGCATGCGTCCAGGTTACCGTGGGGGTCACAGGGTGACGGGTCATTGGGTGGCGGAGCCAGCCATGGCTGAATCGTCATCACGTGTGGGCGGCCAGTCGCGACAAGCGCGCCGCCCCCTGGGCGCCTGGCGTTTTTCGCGTAAGTCTGCGTCGTTGACGGTCGCTGCGCTCTTCGCGCTTACGCCTTCCGCTCTGCCGCGCACCGCGGTCGCGGGCGATATCCTGGGGCGCATCGAAGGAACATCGCCGGCGGTGGATGTGGCGCGTCTCGGCGCCTACCTCACGCCGCGGCCCAACGGCGTCATCCCAACGCTGCCGCTGCAGATTCCCTACGAGCAGGCCTATGTGATCGCGCTCACGCGCGATGCGGCTGGAGGTGACGCGGCGGACTCCGGGGCCGCGAAGGCCAACGCGAGCTGCCCGGTAGTCGTGCAGCATGGGGGGCTGCGTTATGCGGTCGGCGTCGCACAGGCGGGCGGCAAAGGCAGCCTGCGCAACGACGATAGCGTGGCTTACGCCTTCGCCTCTCCCGCCAGCGAGATTCCAGCCTTCAGCGAGCCCGTCGCCGGCGGCGCGACCATCGAGCTCTCCGCGGGCGGCGGCCAACACATCGACATGCGAGGGACGGAGCACGGTCATCTGATCGGCCGGCTCTACTTTCTCGACGGGCTCGTCGCGTGCTCCCCGATCGATCGCCGGGGCGACTTCGCGTTGCGGTCACTGGCTGCAGGTACCTACAAGGTTCACCTCTTGGGTATTGAAGGGGTGGTCGCGACACGCGAGGTGCTGGTCACCAAGGTCGGCGAGGTCACCCTCGGTACGTTTGACATCACACCTCTACCAGCGGAAGCCCCAGCCCGATGACGCTTTCCCGTGCTCTATTTCTGCTGTGTGGCCTGGCGGTGGGTACCTTAGCGGCCGCTGTCATCCTCGTGGGCACGCAGTCAACGGCGCAGCAAGATCAGGCCGTCGAACGCCATCTCACCCGTGACCTTTACGAGTTCGAGCTGTGGATGCGTGTCGATGCCAGCGCACGCACCGAAGCCCTCGCAAGTGTCGCCGTGGACCGAGCGCTGACGGAAGCCGTACGGCAGGCAGGCGGGCGCACGGAGCTACGAACGGTGGACGACGCCCATCGCCAGAGCGCGGAAACACGTCTCGGTAAACTCAATGAGGATGTCTTAGGCGAGCTCCGGGCAGACATGCTCATCGCGCTCGACGCTAAAGGCTACGTCGTCGGGCAAATCGGCGGCGCTTCCGTGCCCTCGGGCGCGGGCCTTGGCAACCTGCCCATCGTGAAGGCGGCGCTGCACGGTTACATCTTGGACGACGTGCTGGTTTACGGCGGTCAGGTCTACCGCATGGCGGCGCGACCCATTATCGACAGTAACGGCTTTGCGGGTGCTTTGCTCCACGGCGTGCGCTTCGACAAAGCCTTTGCCACGCGCATCGCCAAGAATATCCCCGGCACTGAGCTTGCCTTTTTCCGCGGCACAAGCTTGCTCACGGCAAGCGCGCCCGACCTCTTCACGGACTCCGCCGGCTCGCTGCCCGAAACCCTCGTGCAAGCCTTGCGAGGCGGCGAGGGTGCGCCGAACCATGCGATTGAGCTACCGCAGCTAAGGCGTTTAGCGCGCGTGAGCCCGCTTAGGACTACGGTTCCCGAAGCCTTCGTTTCCGTGGTCGCGTTACGCCCCGTCAGTGAAGCCGCCTCACCGCTGGCCATTCTCTCAAGTCTCCACGGGGCGCATATCATCGCCCTCTGGCCGTGGCTCGCGGGGGCCTTGGCGCTCGGGTTGCTCCTTGCGGGTCTTGGCCAGCTCGCAATCGCTAGTGAGCGAGATCGGCCGCTCACACGTTTCTCTGAAGCGCTTGAGGCCGCCGAGCGCGCGCGGAGCGCGCCACGGCTGCCCCTTGAGCAACTCGGCGGCCCGTTGCTCCAGGCCGCCACCCGCATCAACCGCCTCCTCGAGGGAGCGAGCGACAGTGGCGGTGCCGCCGGGGGACGTAATCCGAACCTGGACGCACTGCTCGGACCCGCGCCCGAAGCGCAGGACGGCAGCCTTGAGACCTTCGCCTTCGGCAACTCGGGCGAGGCTCCGCTCCCCAATGCCGAGCGCCCTACCGCGAAACTCCCGTGGGTCCCGGGCACTTCGGGAGATATCCCCAAGCCGAACATTCCGGCCGCGCCGGACGCCCGCGCGCAGGCGCGAGCCGCGGAGGAGAAGTCGGAAGTTAGCCAGTCACGTCGCGGGCCCGCACCGCCGTTGCCACCCGAGGCAACGGGACGGCACAAAGGCAAGCTACCCCCGACACCTGCGACGCCCGAAGCAGGTGCTGTAGCGGCGAGGGAGACCGTTTCCGACGCCGCCGATCGGGAGCTCACATCGCCGATGGAACACGGCGCAGAGGCGCCCGCCACCGCGAAAAGTACGGCGAGCGTTCATTCAGGTGGCGACGCCGGGGCACCACCCGGCGGTGAGGCGCTTGCCCAAGCGCTCGCCAAGGCCCCAAGCGGCCAGGAAACGACGCTTCCAAACTCGTTTCCTGCGCTGAAGACGCAGCAAGCTGCTGGCGCCGCGGGACTGCTGCGCACGATTGAGCACGCCACCGCGGGTGATGCGGGCCCGGGCACCGACTTCGCCAACGATGGCCCAACGGACGTCGGCCTCGGCGAGGACGAGCGTACCACCGTTCAGGCTGGCGGCGCGTTCGATGTTCCTTCTGCTAGACAGCACGCGGCGCATAGCCCCGCAGCGGCTAGCGCGGACTCGGACCGGCCAACCTCCGTACCATCCGCTAGCCAGCCTTCGGCAGCGCGGCGCAACACGGGCTCGGCAAGCTCCGAGGGCGGCACCAGCGATGTCACCGAACTCTTCAACGAGTACGTGCGCGTCAAGCGAAGCTGCGGCGAAGTCATTGAGGGGCTCACCCTCGAAAAGTTCGCACGCACCATCGCCAAAAACAGCGAAGACATCAAAGCCAAGCACGGGGCCAACGAAGTACGCTTCAGCGTCTACGTCAAAAACGGCCGCGCCGCGCTCAAGGCCCTCCCGATTCGCGCTTAACGCCCCCGGACGACGGATGGATCCGTTAGCGCTCCTTGGCTTTCGGGCGCCCCTCTGCTCTCCCAAGGATCCGGCTCACGCTCGAAAAAGCGACCCGCGCGCGCGTTCGGCGCGTAGGCTCCTGCAGCGATGCGTCCCCTTGCTTTCGTTCTGCAGATCGGTGGTGCGCACCACCCCGTTTATAGCTTCGGGCTGGCGTTGGCGTGCGCTTGGCTCCTCGGCGCCGCATTGTTTCTACGGCGCATTCTAAGGCAGGGCGCTGACCCCGGCGCTGGCGTGGCGCTGATCGGTGCGGCGACGGCGGGAGGCGCTGCCGGGGCCTACGGGTTGGCGTTGCTGGTGCATGGCGCGCAGGGGGCCGCGGGGCGGGGCGGTCTTGTGGTCTATGGCGGGTTCGGGGGAGCGCTCCTTGCCACCTGGGGGCTTGCGCGTGCCCTCGATGTGCCGTGCCGCCAATGGCTTGCCTGGAGCGTCTTGCCACTGGCCTGCGCGCAGGCGGTGGGGCGCATCGGGTGTCTGCTTGGGGGCTGCTGCTTCGGACGCCCGGCGCATGTTCCTTGGGCGGTGCGTTACGCGCCGGAGGCGGGAGCCGCCGCTGCTGAAGCTGCGGCACCCCACGCTATCGCCATGGAAGCGTTTTCTGGCCAGCCCTGGGATGGCGTCACGCGCCACCCCGCACCGCTCTACGAGGCGGCGTGGGTGCTCGGCGCGGCGTGGCTCTGCGAGCGCTTCGTCACCGAGCGCCATCGCTTCTCCGCCTACCTGTGCCTCTACGCATCCGGGCGCTTTGTTCTCGAGTTTCTGCGTGCCGACGGCATTCGCGGTCGCGATCCGTGGCTGGCGCTGAGCACGAGCCAATGGCTTAGCGCAGGGCTAATGCTTGCCCTCGTCCCGCCCCTCTTGCGCGCCGCCTTGCAAGCACGGCGGAGTTCAGCCACCTCCTAGCCTTATGCGAAGTTCTTTCCAGCATGAGGCGGGCCCTATAGAGTGCACCGCCGCGGCCGATGTGCGTGGCGAGCGCAGTGGCAAGTGGGCCTCAATCGCCGTCACCTGCGCCCTGCTGGTCTTGGGGACGGTTGGCTGCAAGGGCGGTGAAGGCGACCCCTGCAAAACCCAGAACGACTGTGGCGGTGGCCTTTCCTGCTGCCCTATCGACCGCTCGCCGCTCGAACGGGGAAGCTGCGAGGCGGTCTGTTCGCTGGGCACGTTGCCTCCTGGCCTCGACGCGGGATTCTTCAACGAGTAGCGCTTCCCGCGACTACTGTGCGGGCTCCGGCGGCGGCACAAGCGCTTCGAGTGCAGCCAGCGCCGAGGTGAGGGCCGCATCGGCATCCGCGCAGAGGTTGATGTGAGCGAGCTTGCGCCGTGCGCGCGGCGCCTTGGCGTAGTCGTAAAGGCGCGCGCCCGGAATGCGGGCAAGCAGTTCTGGGTTGGCGGGGACACCGACGACGTTGACCATGGCCGCAAGACCGCGCGCTTCGGCGGAGCCAAGGCCGAGGCCGCACACGGCGCGAATGTGGTTTTCGAACTGGGACGTCCGGGCGCCGTCTAGCGTCCAATGACCCGAGTTGTGGACGCGCGGCGCTATTTCGTTAGCGACGAGACGGCCATCGACTTCGAAGCACTCAAGCGCGAGCGTCCCGACATAGCGGTGACTATCGAGCCAGTCCTTCAGACGCGCCTCGGTCTCCTCGGCCGCAGCCTTCGGCAGAGCTACCGGCGCCCGGGAGGTGTAGAGAATGCCGTGTTCGTGGCGGTTTTCCGTCCACGGATGCGCGGCGAACGCGCCCGAGGCGTCGCGCGTCAGCACAAGGGAGAGCTCGCGGTCAAAACGCAGGCGCCGCTCAAGCACGCAGCCGGAGGCAGGCCATCTGAAGTGGCCCGCGTCTTCGGCGCCTAGCAGGCGTTCGAAGTCTTCTGGGCTATCGAGACGCCACTGGCCTTTGCCATCGTAGCCGTCACGCCGCGTCTTGAGCAGAGCGCGGTAACCCACGCTTCTGAGCGCCTCTTCGAGCGTCTTGCGGTCTGCGCAGGGCGCATGCGGCGCCACCTCAAGGCCCGCCGCCGCAAGCGCAGCCTTCTCGAGCCAACGGTCCTGGGCCAGGGCGAGCACCGCCGGCGCGGGGTGCACGGGCACACGCTTAGCGAGTGCTTCCACGAGGCCGAGCGACAGGTGTTCAAGCTCGTAGGTGACAACGTCCAGCCCCGAACAGAAGGCATCGAAGGCGCTCGGTCCGCCCGCCGCCTCAGCAGGGGCGTAGTCGAGCGGCGCCACCACGTGGTCCGGGCACAGGCGTACGGCGGTGCCCGTCCCAGCAGCGCTCCAGAGGCGTACTTCGATGCCGAGCCGCTGCGCAGCTTCGGCAAGCATCCAGCCGAGCTGCCCATCACCGAGCAAACCCAGCTTCACGGCCGAACCTCGGTCGGGTCGTACGCCTCGATGAACGCATCCGCCTCGACGGACGCGCGCTGCGTCTCCCGAAACGCCTCGTAACGTTGGCGCAACGGCTGGTTCGTTAGGCTCAAGATACTCACGGCCAGCAGCGCCGCGTTCTTGGCGCCCGCCTCACCGATAGCGAGTGTCGCGACCGGGATACCGCCGGGCATTTGGACGATAGACAGGAGGGAGTCGAGGCCGCTGAGCGCTGCGGAGCGCACGGGGACGCCGAGGACAGGCAGCGCCGTCTTGGACGCCAGCATGCCCGGCAGATGCGCCGCGCCACCGGCGCCCGCGATGATAACGCGCACGCCGCGGGCTTGAGCGGTCTCAGCGTAAGCAAAGAGAGCGTCCGGCGTCCGGTGCGCCGAGACCACGCGCGCCTCATAGGCCACTTCGAGGCGTTTCAGGCAGGCAGCCGCCGCACCCATCGTCGCCCAGTCCGAACGGGAGCCCATCACAATACCAACCTCGGGTACTAACGCGTCCATCCCGCTGCGGTTTGACCGAAGGCGCCACCGCACACAAGGCGCTGTGCCGTCCATGAAGTTCAAGCGGGATGAATTGGCTCAACCCCTCAGGCCGGTGACGCATCGAGCCGTTGTGCTGCCAGACGACAGCACAACGGCTTAGTTTCGAACCATAGTTATGGCGAGCGGGCCCAAATGCGGTAGGGCCGCTTACAACACAGAGGCGTCGGGCGGGGACGCGAGACACGCGCTCAGATCGTCCGTCGGCGTCCAGTTGCAGGCACCGTCAGCCTGGCGGGCGCAGACGCCGAACTCGGGGTAGCAGGCATACTCGGCAAGCCATTCACACGTCGAAACGGCACCAGGCTCATCTGTGCATAGCTGATTCGAACAGCCACCCACATGGCAGCCGCCCGAAATCTGGTCTCCAGGCTTCTGGAGGCAGGCGCGCAAGTTGGCGGTATCATTCCAGCCGCATGCCCCGTTTTCCTGCCGACCGCACACGCCGAAGCGCTGATAACAAGCGTCCGTCTCCCGTGCCTCACAGGTCGAGATGGCGTGGGGATCATCCGAGCAGATTTCACTCCCGCATCCCCCGATAAAGCAGCCCGCGCCTGGTGTCAGCCCTTCACCGATGACGCCTGCCTCGCAGATTCCCGGTTCAATCCCCTGGAGGTCACCCCTTTCAAGACTGGAAAAATAGCTAAGAAGTGCGTCCTGGCATTCAAGGTTAAGTCCTAGACATGCGAGAAAGTCAGCCGAACCTGGCGGGAACTCGCCCGCGCAGACGTCTGCCTCGGGGTCCTTCGTACCCGTGACGCACTCCGCCTCTTGGGCAATGCAGATGGAGGCTTCAGCGTTGCCGTCCACGCGGCACTCAGCGCCGGCTTGCCTGCAACCCAGCAGGCTCGTCGCAGATGCCCTCAGGTCGCTTAGACCGAAAGTCCCGCTGTCCGAAGGCGCGTTCGTCGAAGAGCAGCCGACGCTAAGCGCAGCCAAGCCCATGCCAAGTAAGCACGCATGATCCCGTAGTAATGTATGCAAGCTAGTGTGTAAGCTATTCATCTTTTCTTTCCTCCTGGTCGTTACCGACATAGCAAGCGTTGCAGCTATCGTTCCAGGCCGGATGAGTAGCCCAACTACCTGATTATACATGTGATTACAAGATTCTATCCCTTGAAACACACTGCATCAAAATGTTTCAATATGAACAACTCTGCCTCATGCGACTCCGAGTGACGGAGGGTGTGATGACCGAAGAACTTTCGGACAAGGGCAAAGGCAGCACTTGGGAGGCCGAGAGGTGACAGGACCGCCCAGTGAGGCAAGTGGATGCTTGAGCACCGCACGTAAGGTCGCCTGACTGTACACCACAGAGGCTCTGTGGGACGCTTGCGGCGACTAGATGAAGTCGGGCTTCTTGAGGGAATGGCTCGGGTTGGGCGCGGGCGCGGGTGTCGTCGTGCTGGAGGCCGGGGCGCGCGGCCGAGGTGCGACGCGTTTGCCCGATGGCCGCGGGCTTTTCGCCGGGGCTTTATCCGCCACCAAGGTGAGTGTGACGTCGCGGTCCCGGTCTGCTTTGACCTTCGTCTTGGCACTTGATGTACCGGCGCTGGCGACTATCTCCACGAGGGCGTCGGCGGGCGCTTCGAAGGTGCAGGGGGTCGCGGAGCATAGCTTGCCACGGCCTTCGACGAAGACCTCCGCGGACTCGGGCTTGGTCTTGAGCGAGATCTTGAAGTGAGAGGGCCGCTGGGCCTTCGCCTCGGCTTCGTCTGCTTGCCCGGGGCCTGCCTGGTCGCGGGCAGCGCGCTGTCCGTCGACGTCCCGAGCATCCTTCGCGGCGAGAGCATCCGCCATAGCGGCGGCAGAGTCGCCGGACTTCGCTTCTATCGGAATGACGACCCGTGGCGGGGCGGGCTCGGACATCGCCCAAACGCCGCCTGCGAGTGCCGCCAACGACAGGGCGAGCAGCGGCCACAGCCAACGGAAGCGGCTGCGCTTCAGACCCGAATCCTGGATCATCTGCTCGGTACGCAGCCGAGCGGCCTGACCGGTACCGCCGCGGTACGTCGTGTCCGCGGGCTCGCCGAGTTCGGCCATGATGCGCCGCGCCGTCGAAAAGCCGGAATCGCCGTCTTCCGAGCGGTAAAGTTCGCCGAGCTGTTTTGCCTCTTCTACGTGCAACAGCTCGGCGGCGAAGCGGTCCATGTTGGGTACACGGCCCTCTAGGTCTTTTTTCAGCGCGCGGGCGATCAGCGCTTCGAGGTCGGGGCTCAACTGCGCGGCGGGGTTAAGCGAGCGAATCGGCGGAGGCTCGTTAAAGAGATGCTGGGTGAGAATGCCCATGAAGGTGTCACCGACGAAGGGCACGCGGCCGGCGGACATTTCGTAGAGGATCACGCCGAGGGCGTAGATGTCGACGCGGGCGTCGAGGGGCTTTCCCGCCGCCTGCTCCGGCGACATGTACTCCGGCGTGCCGAAGATCATCCCGGTTTTGGTGAGCTTGCGGCCGTCACCGGTGCCGGTGGTTTCCATTTCCGTCATCTTAGCGATGCCGAAATCCACGATCTTGACGAAGTCCGTCTGACCGTCGCGGGTCGTCAGGAAAATGTTCTCGGGCTTCATGTCACGGTGCACGATGCCCTTCGCGTGGGCAGCGCCGAGGGCTCGGGCGCACTGCAGCGCGATGTGCACCGCACGCACCGGCGCTATGGAGCCCTCCCGGGCGAGCACGTCGGCGAGGTCCTCGCCGTCGAGCTTCTCCATGACGAAATAGCTTTGGCCGCCCGGGGTTTCTCCGAAGTCGAAGATGTCGACGATGTGCGCATGGCCGATGCGGGTGGCCGATCGCGCCTCCCGGCGGAAGCGTTCAACGATCTCCGGACGCGAGCTGCTCTCGTCCCGCAGCACTTTTACGGCAACGCGCTTTTCGAGCACGATATGCTCGGCCTCATAGACAAGGCCCATGCCCCCCTCGCCGAGGCGGCCGATCACGCGGTAACGCCCATTTAGGACGACACCGACCAGCGGATCTCCGGTGGTGGAGGATGGGTGCATGGGTCCCCTCCAAGCTAACACTCCGGGTATCAGGGAATCAACGACGGCCTGCGCCGCCAAAGATGCGGGCCGCTGGCATCCCGACGCGTCACCACTGCGGTGCCGATGGGGGGCCATGTAGGCTTGGGTGTAGGCGCCCGCCGTACTAGACCGCTCGACGTGCCGACGATTCACCGCCTCGATAGCCTCGTCATCGACCAAATTGCGGCGGGTGAAGTGGTGGAGCGGCCGGCGAGCATCCTGAAGGAACTCGTCGAAAACGCTCTCGATGCCGGCGCAAGTCGCATTCGGGTCGAGTTCGCGCGGGGCGGTTGCGAGCACCTCGCGGTGGTCGATGACGGCTGCGGCATGGATGCTACCGACCTGCCGCTGGCGCTGGAACGTCACGCGACAAGCAAGGTACGCGCGCTCGACGACCTTGAGGCCATCGTCAGCTACGGCTTTCGCGGCGAGGCGCTGCCTTCCATCGCCGCCATCGCGCAAGTGGACATCATAACCCGGCGCGCAGAAGACGGCGCCGGGCTGCACCTCAGCAGCCAGCCCGGTCTACCGCCGCGCATCACGCCCGTCGGGACGGCCGTGGGGACGCGCATCGATATTCGTGAGCTTTTCGCCAAAGTCCCCGCGCGGCGCAAGTTTCTCAAGTCGACAGCGGCGGAAGCGGGGGCCTGCGCCACCGTGCTCACGCGGCTGGCACTGGCGGCGCCGGGCATTCACTTCGAAACCGTGCGCGATGGCAAGATGCTGCAACGGCTGCCCGCCGCCGGCAGCGCGCTTGAACGCTTTCAGCAAGTGTTCGGCAAGCTGCGTCCAGCGGCCTTTCCGCTGGAAGGCGAAGGCTTCTCCGGCGAAGCCCTGCTCACGCCGCCGGAGCAAGCCCGCCCGGGCTACAGCCACCTCTACCTTTTCGTGAACGGGCGCTACGTCACGGACCGGGCGCTCGCGCGCGCCCTCACCTTTGCCTATGGCAGCGTCATCCCACCGGGACGCAGTCCCGCCGGCGCCCTCTTTTTGGCGCTCGACCCCGCGGAGGTCGATGTCAACGTCCACCCCCAGAAGCTCGAGGTGCGCTTTTTGCGCGGCGAAGCGCTCTACCGCGCGCTCAGCCGCAACCTCGCCTACGCCCTCGCCCACCACCGCTGGGGATCCCCGGTCGGCAGCGCGTATCCCGCAGAGCGCAACGGGCAAAGCGGCAACACCACAGCGCGATTCGACGTCCAGACCGCAAGTGACAACGCAGCCGCCCAGCCGTGGCAGCGGGCAGACGCTAGCTTCGACCATCATGCAGGCGATGCGCGCGGGGGCGGCGCTCAAAGCGTCGGTGCGGTGGCCCAGCGTGCGCCCGGCGGCGCGGGCGCTGCCAACGTAAGGGCTGCCCTACCTGGGCGTAGCACTCCGGGGCGGGGCGCAAGCGGCGCGGGCAGCTTGGGCTACGCCGAACGCCTACTTTTCTCATCAGGCCCGGCGGGCTCACGCGTGCCCGTGGCAGAGCCCACCCCCAACGCACCGCCCCAGGGCGAAGAGTCACCCCACGCGTCCGCTCGCGGTGAAGCAGCCGGCACCCTGCCCCTCCTCGACCCCTTGCGCGCCGCGCATCCCGAGGGCCTGCGGCGCTTTTCTGACCTGCGGGTCGTAGGTCAAGTGCGACGCATGTACATCGTGTGCGAAGGCCCCGATGGTCTGGTTATTCTCGACCAGCACGCAGTGGACGAACGCATCCACTACGCCCGCGTCCAAACTCAGTACCGCGAAGCTAAACTGCGCGCTCAGGCGCTGCTTTTCCCAGTGACGCTAGAGCTGAGCGAAGCCGATACGGAAGCGGCGCTGGCCCACGAGGATGAGCTTGAAGCCCTGGGCTTCGAGGTCTCGCGTCTTGGCCCCAAGACGCTCGCCTTGCGCGCAGCGCCGCTCTTCGCCCGCCGAGCTGACCCTGAGGCGCTCTTTTTCGATGTCCTGGCGGAACTCACCCACGCAGGGGATCGCAGCTTCGGCGACCGCATCGACACCCACCTGGCAACGATGGCCTGCCACGCCGCCATTCGAGCGGGAGACCTCCTCACCGTAGCGGAATGCGAAGCGCTGCTGCACCAGCTCGACAGCGCCCAACCCTTCCAAGGCCACTGCCCCCACGGTCGCCCCATCGCCTTCGAGATAGCGTTCAGCAAGCTCGCCCGCGAGGTCGGCCGCTAGCCCGCGCACGTCCGACGCCTGAGCGATCCCCTCATGAACTCGAGACGCAGAAAGCCGCGGGGGAATGAGGCTGGAGTAAGTAGGGTGGGGTGGGTGGGTCCGCGCACGAAAGGCCCATTCCCCGGCGGTTTTCGTCCCCCAGGCTCACCCTGGGGATGGCTCAGGTCCGACGCGGCTCTCCTTGCCGTCATCGGGCGCACGGGTCATCACGCCCTGCGTGAATCAACGCGCCCAGCAACAGCCCACCGGAGTCCCAAGCGCCGCGAGTGAAGACCTCGGCGCAGAACATTCAGGCGTCGTCGAAGCGCGCGCGCCAGGTACGGACGCGTCGGATCTCGTCGCCGACGCCTTAACGCACTTTGGACGTTCGCTCGACTGGCTTGGGCGCAGCCAGAGTGAAGACGGCTCTTGGCGCGGTGACTACGGTGGGCCGCTTTTTCTTCTGCCGCTCTTCGTCGGTGCAGCGCGGGTGGTGGGGTACGAACTCGATACCGAGACGCGGCACGAGATGGTGCGCTATCTGCTAGCGCAGCAAAATGCGGATGGTGGCTTTGGCCTGCATGTCGAGGGCCACAGCCACATGTTCACGACGGTGCTTGCTTACGTCGCGCTGCGCCAACTCGGCGAGGC
>SLEO01000061.1 GCA_007124745.1 Myxococcales bacterium | reverse complement strand
TTGCGAGGAGCTTCCTTGAGGTTTTGGGGGGCGCTCGCGGCTTCGTCGGCGAGGGCGTTCAGCACGGAAGCGAAGCGTTCGAGGGTTTCTCGGCTTTCAGTCTCTGTGGGCTCAATCAGCAGCGCACCCTTCACCACAAGGGGGAAGTATACGGTGGGCGGGTGGAACCCGTGGTCGATGAGCCCCTTAGCGATATCGAGGGTGGAGCACCCCGTCTCCTTGAGGTGCTTGTCGGACAGCACGACTTCATGCATGCACGTGCGCGGGAACGGTTGGTGCCAGCGCTCTTCTAGAAGCACGCGCAGGTAGTTGGCGTTCAGCACGGCGGTCTCAGCGACGCCGCGAAGTCCTTCGGCCCCTAGCTCACGAATGTAGGCGTAGGCGCGCACCATCATCGCAAAGTTGCCAGCAAAACCCCGGAGCCGGCCCACGCTCTGTGGCCGGTCGGAATCGAGGAAGTAGCGCCCTGTTTCGTCCTGCGCCACGACGGGCACGGGCGCGAAGGGCGCGAGGCTCGACTTGAAGGCCACGGGCCCACATCCCGGACCGCCACCACCGTGCGGCGTAGTGAAGGTTTTGTGCAGGTTAAACTGCATGATGTCGATGCCGAGGTCGCCCGGGCGGGTTTTACCAAGAAGCGCATTCAGGTTCGCGCCATCACCGAAAACGAAACCGCCACAGCCGTGCACCAACTCTGCGAGCGTGGGCAGGTGCGATTCAAAGAGGCCAAGCGTGTTGGGGTTGGT
Organism: Myxococcales bacterium; assembly: GCA_007124745.1. Classification (GTDB taxonomy): domain Bacteria; phylum Myxococcota_A; class Polyangia; order Polyangiales; family SLQV01; genus SLQV01. Next base: position 3,312 of record SLEO01000061.1, on the reverse strand, counting down.
GAGCATCAACGCCGCGACGTCATCGCCGAGCAGTGGCGCGAGCGCCTCCGGCTCGACAATGCCGCGCTCACCCGCTCGAAATGGCACGATCTCGAAGCCGTTCAGCACGCATGAAGCTGCGTTAGTGCCGTGCGCGGATTCGGGAATGAGCACCCGCTTCGGGCTGCGTCCTTGGGCTTGATGCGCGGCGCGAATCATTTTGAGCGCCGTGAGCTCGCCCTGAGCGCCGGCTGCGGGATGGAGCGACACTTCATCCATGCCGCATATTTCAGCGAGGGCCCGCTCGAGACGAAACATCAACTCGAGGGCGCCCTGCGTAGATTCCGCATCGGCGAAGGGGTGCGCGAGGGCAAAGCCATCGAGGCGCGCCGCCCACTCGTTGACCTTGGGGTTGTACTTCATCGAGCAGGAGCCCAGCGGCACCATGGCGCGGTCAATCGCGTAGTTGGCGTGGCTGAGGTTGACGTAGTGGCGCACCACCTCGGGCTCGCTCACCTCCGGCAGACCCGCGTCGCGCTTGCGCGCCAGCACGCCGTAACGCGCCTGCGCATCGATGGGCGGGACATCTAGGGCAGGCAGTGATGCGCCGGAACGTCCCCGTCGCGACCGTTCAAAGATAAGCTGCCCATCCCACGTCGCCGATGTCATGGACGGAGGCTTAGTACCAAAGTGACCTGGGTTCCATGGCGTGGACCACCGGATGGTGCGCTGTCACTTCGTGGGCGTGTTGTTGTCGGCGGGCACTGCGGCCTCGCTTGCGGCGAGCGCTTCGCGTTCGATACGCTCCTTGAGCAGGATGAGTAAGCGTATGCGCTGGGGTTCGTCGATGTGGCGGTTGATCGATTCATCGACGAGCGGAAGCCCTTGGGCGCCGACATGGGCGGCGTAAAGACGCGCAGCATCGGCGCGATACGCCGAGGGTGTGGTCGCCAACACAAGCAGGTTTTCCACGAGTCGTCGGTCTCGCAGCGCCTCACCGGAGGTTTCAAGTGCAGCGCCGTACCACTGCGTCGCATCCTTGTACCAGGATTGGGCGAAGAAGAGATGCCCGAGTACCAAGGATGGGCGCGGATCTTTGGGATGCATCAAGCGGACTGAGCGCAGGCGCCGCAGTTCATCTCGGGAAAGCCTTCCGCCGCTCTCCAACCGGGCTTCGAACGGTGCGAGCGCCTCGGGCGACGGCGATTCGAAGCCGTACTCCCATAGCGGTGTCGGTGACGCCGCACGCTCGTCCACCCGTTCGAGACCTCGCGGTTCCTCGGCGACGATCCCAGCGTTCGCGCCAGTGACCACCCCCTCGCGCGCTGCTGCGTCCAAGTTGGCCTGAACGTCGTCGCTACCGTTGTCACCCGCCGCGCCTCCCGGCACCGCATCCGAGCCTTGGCTGGGCGCAGGGTCGGCAGCATCCGGCGCTACCGCAGCAGCGTTCTGCGCTGGTGTGGTCTCTTGCGACGCGGCGCCTACCTCGGACTCCGGCACACCTTCTCTTAAACCTGATTGTCCCAGCGCGAACCACGCAGCCGCACCCAGGCCGAGCACCACGAGACCCGTCAGTAGCCCAAACCAGAGCCTGCGCCCGTCACCTGCGCTCGCCTCCGCGCCCCTGCTACCGCCGGCTTGCGACACCCCGGTCGTCTGGTCGCCCGCCGTGTGCGGCGCTTGCGGCCGCGGGTGCACACCGGAAACATGCTCCCCGGCTGCAGCCGTGGGGGACAGGGCCATGGCGGTGGGCGCGTTGGCGATTTCACTCAGGGCGCCGGTGCCTCGCGGCGGCGTGGGCGCAAGCGCAAGCGAGGTCACGCCCGCTGCCTCTTCGAACGCAGCGAGCATCGCGCCACCGTCGCGAAAGCGTTCCTCGGGCAGCTTGGCCATGGCACGCTGCACCACCGCCTCGATGGCCGGAGGAACATCGAGGTCTGGCCGTATCACCTTGAATGCAGGCACCGGCTCCACCAGATGCGCGCGCAGCATGTCTGTCTGGCTGCGGTCGGCAAAAGGAATGCGTCCCGTAATCATCTCGTAAAGCAAAACGCCGCACGCGTAGACGTCGGCTGCGGCGCCAATCTCTTCACCCGCCGCCTGCTCCGGCGCCATGTAGCCCGGTGTGCCCATCACCACACCCGCCGCCGTGAGCTTGCGGTTTGCCTGCTGCGGCCGGACGAACTTGCCGAGGCCGAAGTCGAGCAGTCGCACATGGACTCCCGCGCTACCCAAACGCTGAATGAACACATTGCCGGGCTTCAGGTCGCGGTGCAGCACCTGGTGCGCGTGCGCAAACGCAAGGGCCCGCAGCACCTGCACGCCAAAGCCGATGACCTCGGGAAGGGGCAGTGCACCCGAACGCGCCAGCCGGATGTCCATCGACTCGCCGTCGAGAAACTCCATGACGAGGTACGGCAGCCCACCCGCGACGCCATAGTCCGAAAGCGGCACAATGTGTGGATGCGCGAGGGAAGACAGCATGCGCGCCTCAAGCTCGAAGCGCTGGCGCATGCTCGCGTCACCCGCGAAGGAAGCATCGAGCACTTTGATCGCCACGGGCCGGTCCAGGGCAAGATGCATCGCCTTATACACAACGCCTACGCCGCCGCGGCCTTGCAGCGCCACGATGCGATAGCGCCCGTCGAGCTCCGCACCGAGGAGCTGCTCATGACTGAGCTTTTGGGAACTCAGTCCCTTGTCGCGACGCTGACCGGCCCACTGCACCTCGTCGCGATGGTCGATATGTGCAGGTTGTTTTACCGGTTTGTTCACAGCTCTAAAGTAGCGCACTCCCGCGCACACGCTAGCGCTAGGGTCATGCGTTCTAGCGAGGCCCACTGGCCCCATCCGAGGGGTCAAAAGTCCCAACAATCACGCGTATTTCAGGACGCGTTTCGTACAAGGCACTGGTAAGCGTTCAGGGGGCCGGAAAGGTGAAAACGTCGCAGGAAAGAGCAAGTGGGCGCTGGGACCCCGCGCGCAGCTTTAGGCCACCTCGACGGCAGAGTGGGGGAGGGTTTGCGGGATTCACTCCCGGAAACCCGGGGGCATTTTTGAAAATGCCCCCCTGAACACTTAGCCTAGCGGTAAGCGCTCAGGGGGTCGATAAAGCGAAAACTCGGCAGGAAAGAGCAAGCGGGTGCTGGGGCCCCGCGCGCAGCTTCAGGTTTTTTGGGGGAGGTTTTGCGGGATTCACTCCCGGAAACCCGGGGGCATTTTTGAAAATGCCCCCCATGAACACTTAGCCTAGCGCGGTGGACGGCGACGCTCGACGAAATACGGTTTGAAGGTCTGCATGGCGCGCCGCTGGGCTTCGGGAGCGCGCTTATC
>SLEO01000308.1 GCA_007124745.1 Myxococcales bacterium | reverse complement strand
TGCGAGAACAAGTCGCCATTGATTTCGTCGTGATACACGAGGTCTGCGGCCGTGCGGAAGTAACCGACCTTGACGAACGCGCCGGTCACGAATGTCAGCGGGTCGGGATGGAACAACAACAGCGCGGCCCGCTTCAGGTACTTGCCTTCGGTGAGCTTCAACTTTTTTAGCAGACCCGCGTCCGCCTCTTGCAGCGCGTCCTCATCCAGCCGCCCGCTGCGCGCCGCCAATAGGCGGAAGCGCTGCAACGCCGATGTGGACAGATCGGCCACCGCAACGCCTGGCACCGGCGAGCCATCCCAGGTGCGGCCGTAATGGCGCAACAGAAAGCGGTCCAGCGCGGCGCCCTTCAACTCCTGCAGCGTGCTGCCGCTGCGTTGGTAGTAGTGGCCGCGGTAGCTGATCGGCGAGGGGTAGGCCGGCGTCACCACTTCGATGAACTTCCGGTCGTGTTCGCTGCGCAGGTTGACCTCGACGATGATGCCCAGCAGGTCGCGGATCTTGTTCGGCAACTCTTCCAGCAGCCTGGCCGCATCGGCAATGCCGACCACGCGCCCTCTGTCGTCGCGCCCGATGACCAGCACGCCGCCTTCGGCGTTGGCGAAACCGCACACCCAGCGCAGGTGATCGTCGCGCCAGGACTCCTTCCACTCGATGTGCTGGGATTCGACATCCGAGCGCGGCTTCTCAGGCATGAGCCGCCCCGCCGAGTACTTCTTTCTGGACGTAGCCCTGGAAGGCATTTGTCTCTGTGAAGCACCGGAATCCCGCCTCACTAGCCAGCCTGATCGTGGCGGCGTCCTCGTCGAACAGAACCGCGACCGGCTGGCTCAACTCCACCTGCAGTCCGCTCGGCCAGGCAAGATCGAACACGGCCCGCTGCTCACCGGACTGCAGATCGGCGAAGTCGTAGGAGACGACCCCGCGCGGCAAACCCTGAGATTCCACCCAGTCATTCAGCGCCTGAATCTCGGTCTCTTCCGCTTCGCTGGTGATGCCGCCTCCGCCAGAGATAGCAGTCGGCGCCGCAGATGCTGGACCGGCCAGCCAGCGGTTGTCGCCGTGCAGTAGCTCCTCCATGCGGCGGTTGAGCTCGGCGGACAGCAGCACCTTGCGCACTTCGAGAAAGTCGCGGAAATGCTCCATCTTCCACAGCTTTTCATCCGCCGGAATCCATTGCGATGCGAGCGTTCCGGGATGCGCCGCCTCCACCTGCGGGAAGTACTCCTCCGGCAACCGGTCGGTGATGTCGAGATTCGTGTCCTTGGTGAGGAAGCAGAAGTTGGCGAGGGCGTTCACCTCCGGGCGCGGGTGCTTGTGCTTGTAGAGCTGTGCCTTGGGGAAGATGTGGTGCACTTCCAGGCGGCTCATCTTGCCGAGCAGGTTCGCCTTGAGCGGCAGCCCGGTGCCCCAGTCGCGCGCCTCGCCCATGCGCGTCAGCAGATATAGTACGGGATAGAACCGCGCACCCTGGCTCCAGCCGGTGAAGTGTCCCGGCTCCGCGCGCAGACCGCCGTGCCACAGGCGCAGCTGTTCGAGCAGCTTATCCAGGCCGTCGCCTTCGCCCTCGAGCGCCGCGAGATCCTGATCGATGAACGACTCCGTAGACCCCGAGAAGCGCCCCCACATAGCCGCCTGCACGAACCAGAAGAGCAGCTTATCGCGCTCCTTCTCGCTCATCGGTCCCAGCTTGGCCTGCTGCCGCTGGTCGAGGTAGCGCGCCATCACCGGAACGCCGAACCGGCCGAAGAACACTCGGTCGTGGTCCAGTCCAAGCCGGCCGCCGATCAGGTTCAGGCTGGTGTCGATGTGCCTGGTGGCACGTGCGAGCGCGTCCTGCACTTCCGTGGCGCTCTTTTCATGTAGATGTTGGAACTTGGCCTCACCCGTCAGCACCGTGTTCACGGAGCGCAGCAGCCAGTCGAGGTTGAAGTGGAAGTCCGACTTCGCCCACTCCCTGAGCTTGGCCTTCATGGCCTCGCGGCCTTCGGGCCACTCGGCGCAGATCTTCGCCAGCGCAAGGTCGCCCTTGGAGAGCTTGGTGCCGCCACTGTTGACGCGGTTGAAGATGTCCACCACCACATCCAGCGACTTGTCGGGCCCGGTCACTTCTTCGACGTGGAGATCCACGTCCGTGATGGACAGAAGCCGGCTCAGGCGGCCCACGTACTCGCCCACCTTCGGCGCGAGTCCGGGTTGCGCCGTCAGCCGCGTGACGAACTCGCCCAGCCCCGCGGTGCCCTTGTCCATCAACTCCGTCACGTCGATCCAGCGCGGGTCGCCCTTCATCTTCACCGACTGGTAGAACTCGAAGCTCTGAACGTCGAGATGGAAGCGCAGCCCGGTGAACACCAGTGCGTTGCCGTCGAAGAACTTCGGCGGCTTGCCGCGAACGACGCCGTAAAGCGACGTCATGCGCTGCTGGCCGTCGAGCAGCAGCTTGACCACGCCGGCCGCCAGCGCGCCGTCGCCGCGATGGGTCGCGGTCATCGACTCCGTCGCCCAGACCAGTAGGCCGCCCACCGGATGGCGGCGGTAGAGCGAGTCGAAGAGCCCGCGCACCTGGTCGCGGTTCCAGACGTAGCCGCGCTGGAACTCGGGCAGCGCCATGTGCCCGCTGTCGATGTGGTCGAGGACAGTGGAGAGCTTCATACGAGGCGGGTCCTTCCGGTGAGCAGCTCCTGCATCATCGCGTGCTTGAGGTCGCGGGTTTTGTCGCGGCGGGCTTCGAGTGCCGCCAGCTCGGCGTCCATGTCGGAGAGGACGGCGGCGATGGCGGCTTGTTCTTCCTTCGTCGGCGGCACCAGTAATGCGAAGGTCTGGAAAGTTGGCAGACGCAGCGAGTCGACAGTCGCCTTCACCGTGTTCTGCATGGCCCAGGCGCCAAAGTTCATTGCCATGTAGAGATGGACGAACTTGGCTGACACGGTCGGTTTGAACTGAGTGATGGCATAGACGCGCTGATGCACATCGAATCGTCCGTTGATGTAGTGGAAGATGTCGCCGATTCGACCTTCTCCGGGGACAAGAATTGCCTCGCAATCATGCGAGTAGCTGTTGATTCGCTCAACCACCTCCGAACGAACGAAAAACGGATACTCCCCGTCCTGAATCTTGTCCTCGTTGTTGCGGCTACCGGTCTTGATGTGCGCGAGTTCTGCCAAGCGCTTCACCTCCCACGCGCCGCTGAAGCCGGGGAGGCGGGTCTGGCCGGTCAGGAGCTGCTGCATGGCGGCCTGTTTGAGGTCGCGCTTCTTGGCGATGAGCCGATCCAGCCCGCCCAGCAGCGCATCCACATCGCTCAACGCCGCCGCGATGGCGCGTTGTTCTTCGACGGTCGGCAACGGGAACGCCAGCGGCTTGACGTGTTTGTTGTTGATCTGCGGAACGGACGTCGTGTCTGCGAAGCGCCACAAACCGATGAAGCCAAGCGCGTAGAACAGGTAATCCGAGTCAAGGCCGACCTGAGGCGTCAACGCCATCAGGTTCGTGTCCATGAACGATTTCTCGCTGAGGATGCGGACCTTGTTCAACGCAATCGCAGCCCCCCTCTTGGCAAAGACGACGCTCTTCGCCGGAACGATGGGGCCACGCTCGAACAGGTACGGGGTGTCGGCGACGCTGAGGTACTTCTCCGAGTTGCTGAGCTGCTCCACCTTGAAGTAGGGGATGCCGCTTCCAGAGAAGCGAAACAACGACGGGCTCGTGCCGCTAGTGATTTTGACGAGCGCACCGAGCTGCGTCGCGTCCCAGTCGGTCGGAAGCAAGCCCGCCTCCGTCTGCTTGTATCCGGCCTTCACTTCCATGACGCCCCCATCTTCTTGAGGTGCGCATCCACCCGGGCGGCGAGCGTCTCCACTTCCTCGCTGAGCTTCGGCAGCGGCGTGGCGTAGCGCTCGGCCAGCTCGCGGATGCGGCCGGTGAGGGTCTGCGAGACGCGGTCGAGTTCGCCCTGCACGACGGCCGACAGGCGCGCCATCCACTTGTCGTCCACCACCAGCGTCTTGATCTCGGACTCGGTGAGCTTGGGGTACTTGGCATAGGCGAGCGCGTCGAGCGCGGCGTCCTGGTCTCTCACCGC
>SLEO01000233.1 GCA_007124745.1 Myxococcales bacterium | reverse complement strand
GCAGTGCTTGTCCATGGCGCGCCGCGGAACGGTTCTGCGCCATAGAGGATGACGTCTCGAAAATCCGTGAGCGATGCCGCGGCGTAGAGGTCGACGGTTGAAACCCCGGCAGCAGCGGCGCACGCCTCAAGCTCGCTAAAGCCATTTGGGTCCCACTGCGCGAGAGACCTAAGCCCCTCGTCTGCCACCTTTTTGAAGAGGTCGGACGAGCCTTGGCGAGCTGCAAGCAAGTTGGCGCGTAGCGCCGTCAGACGCCCGGTCACAAAGCCCTGAATCAGCGGACGCAGCGCTTCCCCGGTCGCCCGCCCCATCTCGCGATAGTCTCCGGCCACCTCCAGCATCTGCAGAGGGATAGGGGCTCCGTCGTAGGCTGGTGTCATCCGCCGAACTTAGCATGGCGGTATTCGTCACCCAACGCCGAGATTCTCGCGCTATTCGGAGCGCTGTGCGGGCGCGGCGGCGCGGCTGGCCTCGCGCGCCGTGAGCCTATCGAGGAACTCGTAGAGCACGTACTCCGTCTGGCGCTGAAAGTGACGCATCATGCGATTGACGTGCATGTGGCAGAGGCTCGATGCAAGCGCGCTCGGCGTGAGCGGAATCTCGCCGGACTCCATGTCCCGCAGGTAGGCTTGCAGTAGCGGCGCCGCGGCGCGCGCCCACCCTCCGAACCGAGCTACGGCTTCGTCGGCCAGGTCCGAAGGCAATATCTCGCGCAGTGCGTCAGACGTAAAGTCTTCACCTCCCGCGGTCCAGGGCTTGGCCGCTAGACAGGCCAAACGCGGTTCGTGCTCGCGAAATCGCTTGCCGATAGCCTGGCGCATAGCGCGCACACTGTCGCCATTCGAGCCGCAATGCTCGCGTTCGAAGGCGCCACGAACGCCTTTGATGGCGGCGCGCCGCTCCGCCAAATCTGGGAGCAGCGCGGCGTAGACGAAGCTCAGCGTCGCGAGCGACCAAGCGGCGCGCCCCTCCTCTTCGATCCCTGTACCGATGAGGCCGGCAATTGCAGCGGAATCGTGGTGGAATAGGGCTTCTGCTAGCGGCATGCCCTTTGCCGCTCCGTAGCGCTCGAACTCACGAGCGTAGGTACCTTCTTCAACTCGCCAGCTTACCTCGCGTTCAATCCATGGCGTAAGCGCCGCGAGGATGCGTTGCCTTAGATCCGATTGTGCGGCCGGGTTCGGCGCTTCGAAGCGAATACGGAGGTGCGTGTGCGGGTCGGTGTAGCGCAGAAAAAACCAGCTTTGCAGCAGGCCTTCGTTGCGAGCATTCTCCAGCAGCGGCGGCAGTTGTGTGCCGATCAGTCGGTCTGCGTCCGACATGCCTAGGTAGACGCGCAGATAGAGCCACGCTCCTCCCGGTGGGACCAGGCGACCTGGGGCGGTGAAGGGTAAGCTTGGGCGTTCCTGGCGCGTCACGCCTAGGTGTTCGGAAGTGTGGCGTTCGTTCTCGCGGACGTAGGAAAGCACCAGCTCATGATGGTGGGCGGCACCAGCGACCTGAAAGGGTCGCTGGTCCGGCGTTGCGAGTTGTTCGCGTATGATGCGGTTGCTGCCTCGCTTGAGTGTCCGGATGAACGCTCGCCGTGCAAGCGGGCTCTCGAGATCGAAGGAGAGGAGTTGGTCCCATTTCCCCACTCGGACGTAGCGGGGCACGCCCAGTTCGTCACGTAAGCGCGCGACGAATCGCGTGATGTCACCGACGCTAGCGCTTTCAGGACGCAACGTGTTGAGGCGCTGCGCATGCGTGCCAGAAAGGCGCCAACGCGCCGGTGCGAGAATGACCCGCCCTGCGCGCACGCGCGGCAGAAATGGCATCGACCTCAGTGAACCCCAGTCCCAGCCGGGTAGCCTGCCCGCTTGGTTTTGAAGCAGACACAGCATCCGATAGGCGATATCGTTGTCGGGCGCGGAGTAGTTGTGCGCGCTTGTTAGGCGCGGCACGAGCCGTAGACCGTGGGGCCGCGACCATAGGGTCAGTTGCCCCCCAGTTAGCTTCAGGTCTACATCGCGGATAGCTACCTGATCGCGATAAGGCGCACCCGAACGGCTGTAGACGCAAAGTTCAAGCCGACCGAACGCAGGCCGTTTGCTCACATTGCCGTGCCGAGGTTGGCTCACGTGCACAATTTCCGCGAAGCTTGCGCTTGGATCTGACGCCTCCTCCGCGCGCAGTTGTTCCTCGACGAATGCCTGCATCAATGCGCTTCCGTGGGAAAAGCGACCGAGCAGCCTTGCAGAGCCTGGCCCTGCCGCAGAGTGGAGAAGCACCTCGTAGGCACCCCGTCCAAGGGCTTCGCTATCAGAGGCGAGCAATGTCACCATCGCGCTCCAGCTCGCAGGCAAAGACGCCACCCGGTCGCTGGCCTTCGCACGGCTTGCCAGATACTCCGAAAACACTGGATCCTTGCGGTCGATCACCAACTCGTGATGCCTGTTGCGCAGACACAGGCCAAGTGCGGCGACAATCGCGTCGGGAACCTGCGCTTCTGCCTGACGGCTTGGCTCTCCGTCATCTTCGGCCCTGTGGCCGCTGCCGGGGAAGGCGGGGAAGGGGAGCCCTGCAAGTAGCTTGTCCGTGGCGGCGGCTGGATGGCGGGCGTGGTGGCCGGTCCCGATGCCCACTTCGCTGTCGACGACTTGAAGAAATGGTACCGCCGCACCCTCGTAACGCGCAGCGAACGCGCGACGAAATTCTAGCAGATCTGGGGAGGTCTTCCCGACGAAGCCGAGTTCACCGAGCAGACTGACGGTTCGCAGCACGTCCTGAGCAACGGACCGCGGTACGTGCGCAGGCGCGCTTGCTTTCGTGCTGAGGTGCGCGACGGGCTCTACGTGGTCCGCGATGCAGTCGATTTGGATCGGCACCTGTTTGCGAGGGGGGCTGTCCGCGTCGCGTGATTCATCCGCAACGCTTAGGAGCGCGTCGATGCTAGCGGGGAGGTCAGCCTCCGAGGCGTTCTGGATGGCGGCGCAGGCGTTCTTAAGGCGTGCAAGCTGCCTCCGCGCTTCGCAGTCGGGTGCGAAGCGGTCGAGTATGTCGAGCATGTGGTCAAGCGCGTCCGGACCCGTCACTGGAGGCTCTAGTTCCGAGACGAGCACACCCATCGAGATAAGACTGTCGAGAAAGTTACCTACCGCTTCCACGCCGGCTTGGTGGCGGCTCGTGAGCATGTCGCGAAGTGCAACGTACGCTTGGGGTTCAGAGCCGCTCTGCGCATAGTGGGCAAGTAGTGAACGTAGTGGTGCCTTGATGCCGATGCGCGCGCCGAAGTAGCAGAGGCCACTAGCTTCCGCGCGTGTCGTTACAAAGCGTAAATAGTCATCGTGCTCCCAGGCCGAGGAAGAGAGTTCGTAGCGAAGTCTGCCGCGGATTGTGGGCTGCCGAAGAACCTGCTTCTGGACCTTGACGAGCCAGAGATGGTCTCCGCGCACCACCCGGCGCCACTGGCCCCAAGGGATGCCCGCGAAGCTACCGGGCCGTCCGAGCGTACCGAGGCTCACCACGCTGTTAATGCCGAAGGGCGTCGCTCGCGTGCTAACTCTATTCGCGTAGTCATAAACTACCAGGGCTTCTTCCAAACCGGAATGTGCTCTAGATTGGGCCGCCTCGGTGCCCCACCGAGGCGGAGAAGCTTCAAGCCGGAGTGCGAGGTCAGGAGACCCCAAGCGCAGCGCGCTTCGAAGCTGTGGGGTGCCTAGCTGAACGGCGAGCGCACGGAGCTCCCTTTGCTCCTCCCGCTCGTCGTCATCAGGCTGGTGGCCGTTCCCCTGGGTGAGTCCAGCGTCAAGCCTGGCGACATGTTCGAATCGTCCCGCTTGTTCCGCTGGATACCTGACAACGTAAGTATCAAGGCATCGAAACTTTAACCCCTCCATGGGTGACGGTATAGCGCGACATGATCACACGGGTGCTCACGCGCGAATACAACCTGAGTATCCTAAGCCAGGAGGTAAGCGTTCAGGGGGGGCGCCGCCCGGTCTGATTCAGGCGGGCACCAGCGAAGGCGCCTGAGCGCCTTCAGCGCCTAGAGCACGTAAAGAATCGACGAGGAAAGCCAGGACATCGCGCTGCTGCCAGCGCAAGGACTGGACGGTCG
>SLEO01000115.1 GCA_007124745.1 Myxococcales bacterium | reverse complement strand
CGCGCCGTCGCCCCCGGCGGCTCCGCCTTCGTCTCATTCTGGAAGCCCCGCGGCCTCCGCCCCCTGCTAGCACGCGCGCTCCCGCTGGATGTGCCCCCCGCGCATCTCGCTGTGCATCCTGACGCCCCGCCAGCAGCCCAGCCCCGCGGCCATCTCGCCCACTCAGGCCACGCAGCCAGCAGCGCCATCACCCCCGAGCAACCCGGCGACTACCTGCTCCCCTTCGGCGAGCCCGAACGCGCCTACCAGCGCTACGTCCACCTCTTCAGCGACGCCGCCATCGAACGCACCTGCCGCCTCGCGATGCCCGATGCCTTTCAGGCGACGCACTTTAGCGGGGTCTTTGGCGAGGTGTCGAGCCGGTTCGTGATCTTTGATGCGCGCGGCATGGTGGACGCGAGTGGTACCCCGGCTGCCCCGAAAGACGCCGCCCCACAAGGTGCACCGCCCGCGCAGTCCACGTCAGGTGCGCAAACCATTTCGTGATTCGCGCCAGCAGGCCCAGCCTCTGCGCGGCCCGAGGATTTCGGCGTGTTGGTGCCTGCGGCGCTTTCGCTGCGGTCGAGCTGTATGCCACCAAACACCCGTGAAACGAGTCGTCGACCTTACCCGTATTTCGTAGCCGTAGCGCGCTCGCTCTACGCCAATGCGCCTGTCCTTGCTCAAGGACTTTGGCGCAAAAATCTAGTTACGGGTCGCTCGATGTTCGCGGAATTCGTTGACTAGCCGTTCAAACTGGCCGTCAAGAAGACTTCGCCAGGCGCGAGCAGCGACGGGACGCGGCTTGTAGGTCGCAAGCGTTTTCTCGATCAACTCGTACGCCTCTTGGTCGAATGCACCTTCGACAGCAACGTACCCGCGCAGCAGTTTCGGGTGAAACTCAAAAGAGCCACCAGTTGGGGTGCCTGTCGCTGCGTACCACAAAGGGGTAAGCAGCTCGTCGTAATCCAGGCGCCAGTTATTCGCGGCGTCTCGCGCCACACTTCGCGCGTAGGCCTTTGCGAGTTCTAGGCACGCACGGCGAACACGAGGCGCTTTCCCACCCCCGTTGTAGTCCTTAAATATCAGGTAGTGTTTGCCGCCACTGTACGAGGCGAGGGCTGGGTGACTACTTAGAACAAAGGTACCTCTCTCAACCTCCGCAGTCACTTGTCCTATAAAGGAAGCAACTGTATCGTTTATGGCTGGAACTGTGGACTCCAAATGCGAGAGACGGTCATATCGAAGTAGTTCAAGATTATCCAAAGTAGCTAGTGCCAGGGGCAGGCTAGCGGCCACGCGCGCATCGCTCAGCCTTCCCACTATCGTTGCAACTTGTTGTTCGCGCGTGTCCGCATCACGCGAAGGGTCACGTTGTCCCTTGGACCAATTGAAGAGATAGCCTTGAAGCCGGTTGCGGCAAAGTTGTTCCAGCAACCGGCTGAAGTCCTTGACCTCGTTACGGCCAGCCGACTCTAGCGCCGCCGTCATCAGTCCGTCGCAGACCTCGAGAAAGATCTCGGGAATGACGTGTGTCTCAATGTGGTTCGCAAGCGTTTTTAGTAGGTGAGAGCCTCTTTCTTGGGGAGTAGCAGGCTCAACATCCAGGTAGGGTTGGAGCAGTGCGTTCACAAGCTTAGTTCGCTCGCCAGAGCGCTTCGCGTGTGCAGCAAGTGTTAGAAGTTCTGATAGCTCCCTCTTAAGTTCACGCGGGCCGAGGATAATGCTTGCGCCAGCGGGTTCGTTCTGAATCGAAAGCGGATACTCTTCTGGAAGAGGTGAGCGAGGCTCGCTATCCTCGGGCCAGTTCGGCAGGCTAACGAGCCATGAGATGACGTCTGCACTGGCCCGCGCGTCCGGCTCTCGAATCCGTCTAATGCAAAATGTTCGAATGGCCTCAAGAAGCTCCAGTGCTTTGGAATCAACTCCGTCGGAGTTATGTCTTTCATCGAATAGAGTGATGGGCTCCCCGATTTCTCGGCGTGTACGACACCAAGCACTGAGGACGTCGGTAGCTAACAGGTCGCGGACTAGCAGGGGGTGCACGGCTTCAAGTACAGACAGCGCGACGATGTCACCAGGGAAGAAGCCAGAGCCCACCAGCTTGAGGCGTCGCCGAATGAGGCAGAGGGCGTGTTTCATGGCGCGGGGGTACGGGCTTACGCGCACGAAGAGGTCCCACGGAAGTGTAGTATCACCGGTTGTAGGTGGGCTTAGTGGTGGACAGGCGAAGAGTTGTTTATTGGGACCTAGGGTTGGTCTTGGTGTCTGGATGGCCGTGACGCCTTCGCCACCGGAGGTTTCGGACGTGTGCGATTCGGCGTCATCGGAAGGGAAGGGCTGGACGACTTCGCCCCACAGCTCTGCCTCGATCACGGCGCCCACTTGATGGGCCCAGCTAGCGCTAAAGGAGGGCAGTTCCAGAAGAGTCTCGCGGAACAGGCGGTCGTGGTCGCGCGCCAGCAACGCAGCGCTTTCGGTGGCGACAACTACGCTGATGCGGTGTGCACGATTGAGCGCATCGAGCAGTCCGCGTAACGCAGAAAATGTTTCTGTCGGCGCGTATGCAGCAGCGTGTGCCCCGGTCCGGTCGTCGCTGGCCTGCACCGCGTCAAAGCGGCCAAGGTCGTCGAACCAAACGACCAAGCGGAGATCGAGCCGAGTAAGGGCTGCGTTAAGCCGGTCGATGATGTCCTGAGGGTCGCGCTGTCTTCGCCAGGGCAAAAGCAACGTCAGCAACCCAGGAGATGTGCTCCCGATCGCATTGAGGTAGTGGTACCCAAGGCTACTGAAGGTAAAGGAGCTGTCGTGCCGCGCCACGGCGTGCTCGATCTCATCGATAATGGCCCGAATCAAGGATTCTGCGCTCGTGTGTGGCCAGGCGCTGAGGTTGCACCACGCAAATCTGGTGTCCTCCTCCAGCGCACGCTTCACCCAAGCGCCGACCGTACTTTTTCCCGACCCAAAGCTCCCGAGCAGCAAATGGGATGCCTGGTGTTGAGCGCGGGGCACCGTGCCAGCTCGTGGAGCTTCCTCGCGCTTCTCTGCGCTCAGGCGCGCCACCAGTTCCTTGGCCACTGACGCCGCGCCAGTTCTATCGAAGTTCAGCGGTAGCTCTTGCGTGGCTTCGTCTTCGGACGGCTCGGCCCACTCCCAGAGCGCCTCTGCGCTCTCTAGTTGCGGCGGGAAAGGCGTCGCAACAACATGCGCTTCAAGCTCGCCGCGATGTTTGCCTGCCTTTTTGACCATTCGCTTGCGACGTCGCGCCCAACACGCCGCGATGGCCAAGGAGCTGAGCACAAACACTAAGGCAACGGGCCAAGCGAACAACGCGTGCCGGCGTAGGTCTTCGACAGGAAAGCGTCGGCTACTAGGCGGCGTGCCGTAAGCGCAAAGCACGAAACCGTAGAAGACCCAGGAGGCGACGTAGCCATGTAGAAGGCCTGGGCCGCGGCAAGGGTGTGCCACGCCGAGCAAACCAGCCACCCGAGACTGCCGACGTGCCCCTCGTGCCACGAGCCACCCGGACAGCAAGAGTAATGGAGAGAGCGTCAAGCAGTCCCAGGAACACCCGGCCGGGTAGACACCGTGAAATGCGTCGCGCCAAAGGCTGGAAACCCAACCCAGTGGCGTGTCATTCCACGCGCTGCCCTGTGTAGCCGCCGCGATCAGACCACACACGACACCGAGACCCGCGCCCAGGCCTAAAAGCAGCGCCCAACGACACACCGCAGACTGACATCCGGATGTTTCATGCTTGCCCACAACCCGTCCCAGCGTACCCGTATTCCCACGCACCTGCCTAGCCCGCGCTTCCGAACCGCAAGACGCGCTGGGCCCACCTGTTTCGCCCGTCGCCTGTCTTCCTGGAACGCTCCCAGGGAGGTTGGAACCCTCCCAGTGAGGTTTTGTCGACACGCTTGGGGTCTTGCCTCAAGGATGTGACCGGTAAGGTTCGCCACCGTTAGACTCGCAAAGCACGTATGCTGCATGCGTCTCAGAAGCGTTGAAGTTTGCTCGCGCGCTATGCCACCCTGCCTAAATGTGGGGTCGACTGTGCGACGCTTGGCGTTAGCTGTCTTCTGCCGCGGAGGAGGCCATGCGTAACCTCGTAGAGTTCATGTTTCTGCTATTCTG
>SLEO01000267.1 GCA_007124745.1 Myxococcales bacterium | reverse complement strand
GTCGCGCAGCGTCTTCCAACACGCTGTCGCGCGCGGCGCGGTTCGTGGAAGGCTGCGGCCGGAACGCGGGCCGCGACGGCATCAGCTCCATGCGCAACGCGCTCCGATACGCACGCAGGGCGTCACACGCAGCGCGAAGATATCGGCCGCTTCCATGGTGCTCGGTTGCTGCTAAGCCCTGGTCATGGCCGAGTCACGAATTCCCTGGGAGGACGGGGAGCTATCGCCTCTTAAGCGCGTGACCCGGACGCTTGCGCTGCCGCTCAAGCCTCAAGCGGGGGCCCAGCTCATGGTAGACGGCCGCTTGTCGCCGGCGCTGACCTTTGCCCTAGTGACGCTGCTACCGCTTGCGTTTCTCCGGGGCATCATCCCCTGGACCCACCATATCTGGTTTGCCCCGGCGCTCGGTCTGAAGGTCGACAGCGCGCTTCCGTGGCAAGTCCTGGCCTTTGATATCGGTCGTGCCGGTTCTTTTGGCGTCGTGATGACCGTCGCGCTGTGGCTTGCGCTGGCGCTGCCCTTTGTACACCTGTTGCGGGCATTCTCCCGGAAGCGCCATGCAGGCGCGATAGCCTGGCGCACGCTCTTCTACGGCGCGTGGCTCGTACCGCTGTCGCTCGAAGGCGTGCTTCATTTTGGTCTCTTTTGGGTGTGGCCGCAGCCGGCACACCCTTTCTTCCCCTGGATGCTGCTGGTGCTGGATGTCTTGCCCCTGCTGCTTCTCTTGACCTTGATGCGCATTGTCGCGCGCTCGGTGTGCGGGGTATCTCTCGTGCAGATGGTCGCTTTGCTGCTGGTACCGCTGCTGTCCCTCTTTCTGATGCGCGCCTGGTGCCTCATGCTCCTGCAGGGTGCGCTGCCCGTGCCACCGGAGAGCCGTGATGTCCCTGAAGACACTTCAGGTATCTTTGCGTTTCAGGTGCAAACGCGTTGATGGGGCGGCGCTTGTCAGCGTGTCCTCCCATCGTCGCCTCCCGGGTGCCCGCGGTCTGGCCGGTTATCGGGTGCGCGCTGCTCGCATCCAGCGTGGGCTGTTCTCGCTGCGAGCCGCCAGTCTCTCGTGTCGCTGAAACGGAACCGGTCTTTGAGGAAGCGGACACGCGCGCGCTGGCGGAATCAAGCGCACCGCCCTCCGCCCCGGACGCGCTAGCGCAAGATGCCGCCTCAGCCGCCCCAACGCCCCTGAGCGACGTACGGGAATGCCTTGAGGGCGGTGTCTTCGATCCGAAGGAAGACGCGTCGCTACTTGAGGTCATGCGCACCGCGGAGGTCGAGCGCATCACGCGCGGCTCTGGGGGCGCCACCCTAGGCTTCAAGGTCACGCTGGCCGGCGGCAAGCGCGCCTACTTCAAGCCTGACCAAGCGCCCGAGCGGGGCCACGTCTACGGTGAGATAGCCGCCTTTCATCTCGACCGTCTTTTGGGGCTCTGCCGCACAAGCCCGGTGACCGGGCGGCGGCTGCCCTTTGCGTTGCTGCGCGGCGCCGCGCCCGAACACCCCCAACTCAAGTTGCTGAGGGTAGAAGCTGGAGGCCTCGTGCGGGGCGCGCTTATCGCCTGGATCGAGGGTGAGCTTCGTCCTCTCGGCGTGACGCCCGAGTGGCTCGCGTGCCTACGCACGAATACCGCGCCTGCGCGTAGCCCCTTTAAGGGCTTCGATGTACGGCCAAATACCCCGTGCAGCCCGCCGCCCGGCGACCTTCTTCGAGCGCTGCACGACTTGATCGTCTTCGATTACCTCATCGCGAACGTCGACCGCTGGAGCCCCGCCAGGACCAACTTGCTGGCCCTGAGTGACGCCGGGCTCTTACTGCTTTTCGACCACGGCGAAGCGTTCTGGCAAACCCATTTTGTCGTCCGGAACGAGCAGCAGTTAGACTTTGTCGGCGCCCCTCGCCCCGCGTTCGCGGCGCGCCTCAGCGAACTCGACCTGGAGCGCGTGGGCGCGCGTCTAGCCGATGACCCGCTGGCGCCCGTACTAGACGCCCACCTGATGGAGGGGTTGCGCTTGCGCCTGGAGGCGTTGAGGGCGCGCGGCGCTACTCCGACAGCCGACAAAGGAAACGAATACTCTCCGAGCATTTAACGTCATTCCAGCCCCTGTCGCCATAGTTCTGGCGGCGTTGGACGCAGTGCTCGCCGCCTCTGTGATTATTGGGCTCGCCTTTGTTCCAGTTGACGTAGGCACCTTCGTGCGGTGCGGCGTTCGTGGAGAAGTGACGATTGCCATGTACCCAACGGAAGTAATCTAGGTTGCCCGGGTCGCGCCGGCCGCCCAACCAAAAGGCGCCAGCCTGGCCATCGTTCAGGTTTGCGGTGAAGGCGTTGTCTTGTTCGACGTTATCGATGTGAGCCAGGTGCATGCCCGCTCCAGCACAGAAGTTCTGGGCATTATCCCAGGTTGCTCTGTGATGGCAGAACAGGAAGAGGTGGCCCTGGACTTCGCGCTTCTCACAGCCTTCGGGGCACACGCCGCCCTCATCGATCTCACCGTTGCAGTTGTCGTCACGATTCGTGCAGCGCTCCTGGGCGTTGGGATTGACAGACGCGCGGGTGTCATCACAGTCCTGTGCGGTGGTGATCAACGTCACTTCGTTGGGCGTTCGGGGTAGGCAGCAGCCGTCGCCGTCGATGTCCTGACCTTTGGGGCAGAAGCCGTCGCCGTCCTGGTCACGATAGTCGGCGGGCGTA
This sequence comes from Myxococcales bacterium, assembly GCA_007124745.1. Classification (GTDB taxonomy): domain Bacteria; phylum Myxococcota_A; class Polyangia; order Polyangiales; family SLQV01; genus SLQV01. The sequence continues at coordinate 1,427 of SLEO01000267.1, read as the reverse complement.
CTTGCATCGCAGTTCATATTGTTGAAGTCCTGGCCACCGTTGCCGTCAAGCGCAGGTGCGGGCGTCACCACAGACTGGTTGCCGCCGTCGTCCACCGGTGCGTCTTCGAAGGGGTTTTGGCCTTCAAAGGGCGGAGGTGTTTGCGGGGCGGGCTTGCTGTCACTAATGGAAGGCGTGTAGTCGCACAGCTCTGCGTCGTCACAGCTTTCACCGGTGCAGCCGGCCAAAGCGGCGAGGGGAATCAACGTAAGGGCCAGCGCCCAATGGGTGACGCTTGCGGGGTGCCGGTGCTGCCAGGCGCGGAAGGTTGTGGAGAAGAGGTCCATAGTCACCACGTTTTGCAAAACACAAGCCACCTACAGCGCGGCAAGTATATGTAATGCTGGACTTTTGCGCGCACATGAGGTCTGGTGTGGTTCAGAGACGGACACGGGCACAGGGCGGATCACACGAGACACACCAGCTGTGAGCTTCCGGAATCTATCAGCTGCATGATGGCGAAGTGCGCGTCCATGACCGGAACGCGCTCCTAGCTATTTAGCGCCCTAGATACGCCCGTTTCGAGCCGCAAGGGCCTGTCGCGGGCCCGGGCGGTCAGGCTGTGATATGCCGCGTCCCAGCATGGCAGAATCCGATGACGTATTGGTCTGGATGGACCTAGAGATGAGCGGGCTTGACCCGGAGCGCGAGCGGATTCTCGAGATCGCCGTCATCATTACCGACGGTCAGCTGGAAGAGGTCGCAGAGGGCCCTGAGCTCATTCTGCACCAGCCCGATGCCTTGCTCGCGGCGATGGACGCCTGGAATACCCGTCAGCATTACGGCTCGGGGCTCGTCGACAAGGTGCGCGCTTCTACGGTGACCGATCAGGCGGCGGAGGCTGAGATCGTGACCTTCCTGCAGCAGTTCTGCGGCCCGCGTTTGGCGCCGCTCGCCGGCAACTCCGTCCACCAGGACCGCCGCTTTCTCAAGCGCTACATGCCCAACCTTGAGGGCTACCTCCACTATCGCAACGTGGATGTCTCCACCGTCAAAGAGCTGGTTCGCCGCTGGTACCCCAACGTCTACAAGCAAAAGCCCCATAAGGCGTGCGCGCACCGAGCCCTCGACGACATCCGCGAGTCCATCGAAGAGCTAAAGTACTACCGCCAACGCGTCTTCACCTCGGTGCCTCCTACCGCGTCCGCAACTAGCGGAGGCGAAGCCTCCGATGCTCCGAGCGAAACCAAGAGTGCAGCACCAAGCGCCGTGAGCGCCTAACCGGCTAAGGAAGCGATGCGGTTCCCCCGGCGAAGACTGGGCGTAACTGTTCAGGGGGACATTTTACAAAATGCCCCCGGGTTTACGGGAGTGAATCCCGCACGCCCCTCCCCCACTCTGCCCATAAGGAGGCCTAAAGCCGGCAAGCGGGGCCAGGGCGCCCACTT
>SLEO01000252.1 GCA_007124745.1 Myxococcales bacterium | reverse complement strand
GCGTTGGTGGCGGTGTTGATGGAGGCGGCCTCGAAGAGGATGCGGTCCCGGGGCACGCCCAAGTCGCGCAACAGCACGGCCATGGCATCGGCCTCGCTGCCGTCGCCGGTGCGCACCTCACCGCCGGAAAGCAGCAGCCGCCCTGCCTTATTCGCGTGAAAGAGCCGGGCGGCGTGCCAAACGCGGTCGCCGGACGCGGCTAGGTCCGGGTAGGGGCGATTCGGCGCTCGGGGCCCGCTCATGCCTCCGCCCAGCACGACAGCGACTTCGCAACGCGGCAGCGCCTCGACGGCCGCCGGCCCAGCCTGCGCCTCTATCCAGCCGCGTAGTGCATCGCTCACCACCGGCGTGGACCAAAGCGCGAGCCAAAAGCAGGCGAAAACACCGCAGCCTAGGCCCAGGCGCCTCAAGGTGCGCGCAAAGCCCCGCGAGCCCTGAGGCGCAGCGCGCGGCCCCCGCTCGCTCACGTGCCCAGCGGAGGCGAGTACCAACGCCAACATCCCAAACAGCAGCGCCGTCCCCAGCGGCCCAACGAGCGCCATCAATACTTTTCCGAGCATCTAACCCTTGTCCTGCTTGCAGCTGACCGCTTGCTACGCACCCGCCGGCTAGGCAGCGCCGCGCACCGACAAACCTGCGGGTGCGCGGCTCCCGCAAGCTAGCACGCCCGCCTCTCCCCAAGCGGCCACCGAGCAAGCGCGTGTCACCCATGTCTGTAGGCTGATCGGTCGATGTTCGTAGGCCATCCCCAGCCGTAGCCAGATGCCCATGGAGTGCGCCTATGGATTCGGCGTGCTCGAAAGTTCGGTTCCCACCTTCAGGCGGTCTAGGTACGCGCGGTAGACGAAGGAGCGGTCACGCTTTTTGCCGGTTGACTCGGCAAGCACGCCTGCAGCGACAAGCACGTCTACCGCCTTGCTGGCGGTTGGCTTTGTGGTTTCGAGCAGCTTCATCGCGGAGGCCACCGTCACAATGGGGTGGCGCAACAAGTGTTCGAAGAGGCGCAGTGCGCCGATAGATGTCTTCGGGCTTGCAAGCACACGCGCGCGGTCTTGAGCGACAAGCGCGAAGAGTTCGCGGGCGGATGCGACAGCCTCGCCTGCGATGGTAGCGACGCCATCGAGGAAGAACTCCAGCCAGCCCTCCCAGTCGCCATCGATGCGCACCGCATTGAGTCGCCTGTAGTAGTCGTCCCGGTGCCGCTTGAAGTAGAGGCTTAGGTACAGGAGCGGCTTCGTCAGCACACCCCATTCATCAAGAAGCAGCGTCACGAGCAGGCGACCGATGCGGCCGTTGCCGTCGAGGTACGGGTGGATGGTCTCGAATTGCACGTGAAGAAGGCCTGCGCGCACAATGGGGTGCAGCGTGTCGCTCGCGTGCATGTATGTCTCGAACGCGCCCAGTACCTCGCCGAGCGCATGAGGCGGCGGAGGTACGTAGAGCGCGTTGTCCGGACGGCTACCGCCGATCCAGTTCTGGCTGCGCCGCACTTCTCCCGGCAGCTTTTCAGCACCCCGCACGCCGCGCATGAGACGCTGATGTGTTTCATTGAGCAGCCGCATCGAGAGGGGCAGCCCCCGCGCGTCAGCAAGCTGCGACCGCGCGTACGTGAGTGCGTCAAGGTAGTTGCAGACTTCTTCGACGTCGGCGGCGGGAGGCGGTGCCGCCTCGGCATCATTGTCGGCTACCGCGTCCTGCTGCGCCTCGAACGTGAAGAGGTCCACGAGCGTGGCCTGTGTCCCCTCAATCTGTGAGGAGAGCACGGCCTCCTTGCGGACAAATGCGTAAATAAACCAGTCAAGCGAGGGCACCATCTCCCCCGCCAACTCAAGGCGGATGAGCGCCTGCTCTGCCGCCCGCAGCCTGACGGAGAGTTCGGCGTTCATCACCAAAGGCGGGTCGGCCGGCGGGAGCGCACGCGGGATGAATGCTGCGACGGCCTCGCCCCCGATAGTGGTCCGCTCGTAGCGTCCGGTCGTTCTTGTGGGCATCCTGCGCGCTCCATCCTGGCGAATGCAGGGACCCGGTCCCCTGTGCTAGGAAAGAAACCTTTCCTAGCGACGCCCACTAGTCAAGCATTCTTTCCTAAGCATCCGCGGGCACGCGGCGCTCCGGGAAGCTTTGCGTGCGGCCTACGTAAGGGGGCCTCGTTTCGAGGCCATGCTCGCTAGCTGCTTTGATATTCGTCGGCGTTCGCCTTTTGAAAGGCCTTCCGGGAACTTAATTTCACAGTGTTCGGGGTTTCCGTTGAGGGGCGCGTGCTCGACAAGCAAGCGGTGATCGACGCTGCGTATCTCACCCGCAGTCACACCGAACACCGCGACCGATGGTGCTTTCCCGATGCGGTCTGGATGCGAATCAAAGCGCTTTTGAGCATGTGCGGGGTCCTGTGCCGCATCGCACGATATGCGCAGCCGATGGTCCGACGGGAACAGTGAACTATTTGCAGTCTTTCCGTCTGCGCACGCGTTTCGACCCGCAAAGAGAACTAGCAGTTGGCTATCAAGGACTCGGTCGCCAGACTTGGGCATGAATCCAAGACAAGCAGGCTCTTGAGCGTGCGACAAGCCGCAGCCGTATCCTCGATATCGATTTCCTGCTCGTCAATCTCGGAGGTAGGGCTCCTCCAGGTAGACACGTCGGCAGAGCGCCCACTTGCTGCAATCTCGAGCACGAGCGCGCCACGGTCGTTAAGCGGCCACTCTGCGCACAACCCTCCCTCCGCGCCGATTGAAAGCTGCGGCATTGGGTTTTTCTGGTCCGTCAGAAACAGACCAAGAAGCGTTTGTGCGCTCTCGGCCGCTTCAGGCGCAAGGCGCCTGAACACGCCTAGCTCAGGGTCGACTTCGAGTTTCCGAAGAGCTTCAAGACGCTGTTTGATCGCTTCGCGCATGCTAGTGCCTTCTTCAAGTCTGGGATGCGCAGGATCCAAAATCAAGCATTTGGCCTACACATCTCTCTGCCCATAAGCCTGTTGTAGGCAGGCAAGATATACGCCACGGCTCCCTGCGACTTGCCGCCTAGGGCATCCGCAAGTGCGGGTATTGGACGTTCGGTGCTCCTCAAGTCAGACGGGTTGCATGTGGCGTTCGAGCCAGGAGGTGATGCTTGGGAGGTCTTTCCGGGCAATGAGCAACGCGTGCAGGTGCAGAACCTCGCGCCACGCTGAGATACAGCGTGCGCATGAGGCGGGCCTACTTGGCCAAGCGCGCGAGCAGGACCTCGTGGTCCCGCGTCACTTCCTCGATGGCGTCGCGCACGGCAGGCCGCGGCCCAACGCGCTCAAGATATGCCTGCGCCGCAGCGGTAAGCACGGAGGCAAACGTTCTTCCCTCGTCTTGCGCAAGGCGCTTAAGCTCGGACAGGACATGTTCGTCCATCTTCGACGAGAACTTCACCACGCTTGAAAGTGTTCCGCGTGCTTCGCGAGGCGTCAAGACACGTCATGACGTGGCCTGGCGCCGTTCCCCGAGGTCTGAGCGGACGCGCTTCTGCGGGCGGGCGCAGCGTGAATCCTTAACTTTAATACAAAACGAAAACCTAATGGGTCCACGCGGCACGCGTTAGCGGCGGGGGTGACGCAGCCGGCAGCACCAGCGGACTAGGGCTAGGATGCTCACGCCGACGAGTAGACCAAGGGCGATGCCGAGGGCATCGTCGCGTACGTCCACAAGGCGTGGCGTGCGCCCCGGCGCCGCGAACTGCACCGCCTCGGTCACCACGGCAAACGCCAACAGCCCCAGCCCCATGCGCCAGGTGCGCCAGCGCGGGCGCAGCAAGCGCAGCGCGAGCGCCAGAAGCGCGAAGAGCAGCACGTGCGTTAGGTTAAAGGTGCCGGACCGATGTTCGAGCCAGATGAGCATCCGGTTCGGCCAAGCGAACTCCCTTCGCAGCCCCGCAAGCCAAGTATTCGGCAGCATCGCCACAGCCAGGACCGCCGCCCCCAGTGCCGCGCCTACGCCAATGTTCGCCTTGCGTGTCCAGTGCATCGAGGCCCCAATGCCGCAGCCTTCACCGCGCCTGGCTACTGCGCCACCGGTCCCCGCTGAGCGCCATGAGCTCGTCCGCCCTCCCATTAAGAGTGGAGCGTGCGAGGTTTATTCATCTTATGTAAGCTTCGCGCTACACTAAGTTGT
>SLEO01000213.1 GCA_007124745.1 Myxococcales bacterium | reverse complement strand
GCTGCAGTACCGCATGGCGCTTGTTGCGCGGGCGTCCGGCGAGGGCGATGTCCAGCTCCAGTGGCTGCTCGCGGCGCTCGAAGCGGATAAACAAAACGGCGACGCAGCCGCCGAGCTTGCAGAGCTCTCCATGGCACTAGGCGACTTCGACACGGCGCTGCAGGCGCTGCGAGCGGTCACGTTGCTGCGCACGCCGTGCAAGATGTCGCGGGCGCAGGCGTTCTACCTGCAAGCGCGCATCGCGAAGGAGCGCGGCGAAGACCGCCGCGCGCTCCTCTGGGTGCGCAAGGCCCTCAGCGAGGACGCCGAGCTTGCGGAGGCCGTCGCGTTCCTCGCCGAACTCGAGGGCTGATCCTCAAGGTGCGGGTCTTTGAGGGGCAGTGTGGGACGGGTTTACGCCTCGCCGTTATCTAGGTGCGCTTCGAGCATCCAGAGCGACTCGTCGCTGCCGCGGAGGATCTCCGTGAAGAGGTCGGCGGTCGCGGCGTCTCGGGATTCTTCCGCCTGGCCCACCGCGGCGCGCAGGTTTTGGCTGACAGCCGCGACGGATGCGGCAAGCGCCTCCACATGCGTACGTTCTGCGACCGCATCCTTCGGGTAAGCGGGCAGTTGGGTAGCCCCGCTGACCTGGGAAAGGGTGCCGGCGGCTAGGCCACCGAGTTGCGCGACGCGTTCGGCAGTGAGGTCGACCCATCCACGCGCGTCCGCGTGGACCTTGTCGAAGAGTTCATGCAGGGAAATGAAGTTGGGGCCGCGCACGTTCCAGTGCGCTTGTTTTGCGTGGAGCGTTAGGTCGATCAAGTCCGCGAGGCGACCGTTCAGTAGGCTTACCATTCGCGAGCGAACCGAGCCCGCAAGGTCGTTTTTCGTTGTGCGTAACGTCATAGGGGGTCGGTAGCAGTATCCCCTGCTAATGCAAGTTGGGCTTATGTTCGTGAGTGTGGGCCGCGATGGGTGCAGTGTTTATGAGGGTTTTGTGATGCCGGAGTGCGTTGCGTTAGCCCTCCGGTAGGCTTCGAGGTGAGTGACAGCATAGGGGGCGAGGTCCACGGGCAGCATGTGTCTGAACACGTAGCCCTCCAGCGTTGGCGCCACGGAGCAGGCGTAGAACGTCACACCTGAGCTGGCTGCTTTGCGCGCCGCGGCGGCGAAGGCCGGGTCGTGAAGGTCCGAGGGCCTGAGCGCCGTCGCGCCGGGGTGCTGCACCGTAAACAGGACGGAGGCACGCGCGCCGCTCTCAACGATGCCCTTGAGCGTCTGCAGGTGGTGGGTTGCGCGCGCGCTGACCGAATCGGGGAAGTAGCCCAAGGTATCGGGGTAGACGAGATGGCAGTTCTTGACCTCGATAAAGTGAGGCACCGGGCCATCTAGGCAGAAGTCTATCCGGCGTCCTCCGTGCACGCTTACCTCTGCGCGTAAAGGGGGCGACGGCTTCCTTGGCATGTCGCCGGTTGCCACCGCGGACGTGGCGCCGCTTTCTGGCGCGCTGGAACGCATCGCGGCAGCCCCCATCGGCGCGAAGGGTTCAAGGTGCCCCGCCTCGAGCAGCGTCCGGACGAGAGCATTCGGCCGACTGGTGTGAGCGCCTACAAGGACGCCGTCGCATTCGACCAACTCCCATACGTAGCGCAGGCGCCGTGTCTTCGATGCTTCCGTTTCGATGAGGTAGGCGCGCGTCCCAAGGCGTACGAGACCTTCCATCCGGCCGGGATTGACGCAGTGCGCTTCCACGATGTCACCCGAAGCCAGGCGCATTCTCGCGACAAAGCGGTTTGGCCGCGCCACCAGCGTTGCGGGGATGAGCGGGCCAACGTGTGGCAGCGTGACGCCCAGAGTCATCGGCCTAGCCTGGCATATGGCGTCGTCTCTGTCGGGTTCAGTGGGCGCGAGCCCCTAGCGCGGCCTCGCCGCTAAGCCCCGAGCTGTCGCGCAGTGCACGCCGCGACTTCGCAGCTGACGGCGCTTAAACGCGGGCGTTTAACTTGGACAACCCGCTGACTTGGCTACACGCGGTCTCGCTGTGGCGTGCCTAGAGCCTGGACTTGCCAGAGCCCATCGGGTAGCTCTCCACCTCCGTGTCCGAAAACGTCGTCTCACGCGCACAGATTCGTAGCCAGGAGGCCTTTCGTCGGCTTCTCTTTACAGTTTGGGGCGCGTTTATCGTCTCTACGCTGGCGCTTTTTGCGGTCGCCTACCTGGTCATTGCTCAGGGTGCAGCCTTGGATCCAGCGTTTGCGGCGAAGGAGCAGGCCACCTTTGCGGTGGCCGCCTTCGTGCTCGCCCTGGGTAGCAACATTCTCTTGCGTCATTTCCTGTATCTGCCCCTCGCGCGCGGCGTGCTCGAGAGTGTTTCGGCAGAAGGTCAGCGACGCATCATGCTGTCCTGCATTGTGGCCTGGGCCATGACGGAAGGCATGGCCATTCTTGGGCTTGTTCTCGCGCTTTTTGCCGGCGACTTTCAGGTGTTTCTGCCCTTCGGGGGCGGTGGCCTGTTACTCTTACTCCTGCGCAAGCCACCCCGTAGTGCCTTCAAGTAAAGTCGGCCTCGCGGTGGCGTGCGTCCGGTGTGCAAAGCGCTGCAACAACGCCTCGCGATGCAAGCAGCAACCGGTTCTAGGGCAACATCTAGTAGCTTAGGCTGAGAACGATGGCTTTTGGAACGCCTTATCGAGGTCATGTCAGGGTACACGCTGCAGCGGAGCTTTCGCGGCTGCTGGCTGTAGCGGACCCGGACGGTGACGCGCGCATCACGCGGCGCGATGTCGCGCTGTCTGGGGAGACGGGGCTGCACCATTTTTTCCTCGAAGATGTCGATGGGCGCAGTTTCGAGGTCAGCGGCACCTACTATCTCGCGAATCTGCTGCAGGAACTCAGCCTGGCTGTGAGCCGCGGCGAGGCGGTTGCTGACATTGCGCTGGAGCGGGTGTTCGAGTCCGCACTCGGGCGCCTTGAACGCCGTGTTCGCGACGAGTTCTGGCCCGGTCTCGAGCGCTGCCTCGACGAAGAGAGCATTGAGAAGCTGCTCTGCGACTCCAAGGTGGCCGTAGACGGTTTGCCCAGACTCTACGTGCCGGAGACGGACCCCGCTGCCCTAGCCTTTTATCGGGACATGGCGGCGCGCCGGGGCAGCTTCGCCGTTGAAGTGCTTGCGCGTGCATCCATCGGCCCGGACACGCTGGCTAGGCTCAGCAACGAACGCAGCCACGGATTGCTGGCGCTCGCGGGGCGACCGGCGAGCGGATTGCTCTCCCAGGGAGGGAAGAGCGGCGCTTACCAGCCACTGCCCTACCTCGTCCCGGGGGGGCGCTTTAACGAGATGTACGGCTGGGATTCGTACTTTATCGGGCGGGGTTTGCTCGCGGATGGGCGGATCGCCCAGGCGCAGGCCCTTTGTGAACACCTCGCCTATGAGGTGACGCACTACGGTTCGGTGCTCAATGGCAACCGCACCTACTACCTGTTGCGTTCTCAGCCGCCACTGCTTCCGGCGCTCGCGCGCGCGGTCCTTGCGGTGCTCCCGAATGATGCGGCGACGCAGGCCTTTGCGGGCCGCATGATCAAGGCCGCACAGCTGGAGTACGCGCGCATCTGGGCCCAGCCACCGCGCTTTCGTCCGGAGTTTGGCCTGACGGGCTACGGCGGCGCATCCGCGGGTGTCCCGCCGGAGGTCGAACCCGGTCATTTCGACACCACGCTCGCGCCCTATGCGCAGGCGAGCGGGGTGTCTCTCGCCGAGTTTAAGCTGGACCTCGCCCGTGGTACGGCCATGCCCGCCGGTCTCGCTGAGTTTTTTCGTCACGATGTCGCCGTGCGCGAGTCAGGCCACGATACAACCTATCGTTGGTACCGTAGCGGTCAGGAGGCGGCGGGTGACTTCCTGTCCGTGGACCTCAACGCGCTGCTCTTTCGCTATGAGACCGACATCGCGCGCCTCATCGAGACCTATCCGCGCGTGGCAGAGGGCGGCAGCGGCCGCTGGTGGTCTCGGGCGCACGCGCGCCGTGATGCACTGCTCCGGCACCTTTGGTGCGAGGAGCAAGCTCTCTTCTTCGACTTGCACGCGCCGACGCGCACGCGCTCTGACTTTGTCTCGGCGGCGGTGTTTTACGTCTTGTGGGCGAGCGATCCGGCGGACTCGCGCGCAACGCTGATCGGCGAGCGAAGCGCTGAGCGGCTCGCTAAGCGTGCCCTCGAAAGGCTGGAGGCGCCGGGTGGTGTCCTCGGTTCCGATGCGGAGAGCGTTGCGGCGCGCCGGCCCGTAGGCGGGCCCGAACGGCAGTGGGACTACCCGCACGGCTGGGCACCGCATCAGATCTTTGCCTGGGACGGGCTCACTGCTTATGGACGTGAGAGCGATGCCTCGCGCCTGGCCTACCGCTGGATTTACACGATTCTATCCAACGCCATTGATTTCAATGGTGCCCTGCCCGAAAAGTTTGACGTCTGGCGTCGCTGTCTGGAGGTCGACGCTGAATACGGCAATGTCGGCACAGACTTCGCGCACGTCACGCGCGAGGGCTTTGGCTGGACCAACGCTTCCTTCAAGCTCGGCCTAGCCAGGCTCTCCGCCGAAGAGCGCGACGGCCTGCAACGCATGATCCCGCCTGAGTGGCGCTTCCTCTAGCTGACCGGCGTTAGACGACCCCGACGGAGCCGTTGAGTACCGGTCATCTGGGATGAGTGAAGGGTTGCCCATCCGGCAGGGCGACCCCCTGCGATGTGGGCACTGATGTGTTTTGAATATCTGTGTGTTTGCGGTGTCTTTGCGTAGGTTCAGGTGATAACATCACTAAGCGTTTGTGGATGCTTAGCTCTCCGTCTAAGCCCGTCTACGCTCGGAGAGCAGGTTTGATGTGGTGCGAGGTGTGTTGGTGGTTTGTGTATTTGCGTCTGCAGATATTCCTAGATTTATTTAACTAAATGGCCTTTGTGGCGCTTGGTGTTCGGTTGGTGGAGTTAAGTAATTGAAAAAATTTTATTTCTATCTTTCGAGTGTTCTTGTTTTTGTGATGGGATCGGTCTTGACGTCCTGTCAGCAAACCCAGTTGCTGCCACCGAACGAGGATGAGCGCTCGCAAGTTGGAGATCTCGAAAGCTCAGAAGAGCCCCGGCTTGTGGTGAGGGGCCTCAAGGGGTTTGGTCTCGTTATCGAAACGGTAGACGGTGTGAGGCTTACGCCCGACAGCCCAGCGTCTTATGCTCTGTCTGAGACAAAGATTGAGGCTGCTGGAGACCTACAGATAGTAGCCCAGCCGGTGCGACCGGATCAGTACTGCTCAGTTCAGGAACAGGCGAATCACATCATCGTCGACTGCGCGGACCGCACTCATGATCCGTGTAGCAACTTGTTTGGTCATCGACAGGCGTCACTCGAGACTCGGGAGCTTGTCGACCTCAAGGGTCTCTTCTCACCCACGGAAGAGGTCTTTTACCTGACTTCGATATCCGCACTCGGGGGAGGCGAGTTCTTTGTGACATCAAACGTGGGTGAAGTTCTGCTCGTCGCCCTAGACGAAGAGCACGGCCAGATCTTGAGAAGCCAGATAGCGCTCGACCTACGGGACCGCGTTGCCCAGTACAATTTAGAGGGGCTTGTGTCGCTTCGGCCTGACCCGCAGTTTAATGGCAACGGTCACGTATATGTCATCTATGCGTCGGGGCCGTTCGAAGCTCCCACGACACACTTCTCCAGGTTTACGCTCGAAAGGGAGTTGGGCATTCTCGATAACGAGTTTGTGCTAGCGAAAGTGACGGGTAAGCCAGTCGGCGGCCGGTTCCACACGGGAGGCGATATTGCGTTTGACCATTCTGGTCACGTGTTTGCTTCTTTTGGCGATGGGGAACTTCTACGGCAGCCGCCCGAGTCGCTCCTTGAGCTTGATCATTTGAGTGGCAAGGTTGTGAGATTCGATATCAGTGGTGAAGAGCCTGCTGTTCCCGTCGATAATCCTTTTGCGGCGGATGAGGATGCGAGCGTGCTTCCGGAAATCTATGCACGCGGTTTCAGGAATCCGTTTCGTATGTCCTTCGATGTGGCGACTCAGACGCTTTGGGTAGCGGATGTAGGTCAGAACGCCTGGGAAGAGATTAATCTGGTCACCGCCGGTGAAAGTTACGGATGGCCGGTTATGGAAGGCCCGGAATGCTACTGGGCGTACCCGGATTGCGACAAAGACCAGCATCGCGTCCCATACGTCTCGTATACGCATGGCCGCGGCCGTTCGGTAACGGGTGGGTTTGTGCTTCGAGATTCGCTCCTTACCTCATTAAATGGCCTATATCTTTTCGGTGACCATATTTCGGGGGAGCTTATGGTGATTGAACCGGCGCCTCCTGGTTCTCGTGCGGGCCGTGCCCCACGCCAGGTTGGGCAGAGCGTTGGTGTAAGTGACTTCACACAGACCCCCGAAGGCACGGTGTTGACTCTCTCAGCGATGGGTCCGTTGTCGGTTCTAGAGGAGATCAAGGGCAGGGATCTGATCGACGGAATCGTCAGTCTGGATGAAACCGGTTGTCTATCTGACGATGGAAGATTGGCGGATGGGTTCATGGATTACAATCTCAACGTGCCTTTCTGGACGGATGACGCAACCAAACGGCGTGCGCTGTTTGTTCCGACGGGCGGCGCGGTCGAGGTTCTTGCCAATGGCGAGCTGAACTTCCCGCCGGGGTCAATATTTGCGAAGGAGTTTCTGCGCGCGAGTCAAAAGCTTGAGACAAGATTTCTCTGGCGCGAATGGTCTGGGATGTGGCGCGCGGCTACCTTTGTGTGGAATCAGGAAGGGACGCGTGCGGTCAGACAGCAAGACGGGGCGGAAGTGTTTAGCGAGACAGCCCCGCCTTGGGCCGTGCCTGCCGAGACGAGCTGTTTTCAATGCCACACTGACGCAGCGTCCGTCGCTCTTGGCCCCGAGACACTACAGCTTGAAGGCGTCCACGAAGTCCGTCATCGGCCCAGCGACCAGCTCGCTCTTTGGAGGGCGCTCGGCATTCTGCCAGAGTCGACTGGTGGGCTGGTGAGCGAGGTAACGCTCAGCCTGAATGAAGGTACGCCTGAACACCGCGCACGGTCATACCTGCACGCGAACTGCTCGAGTTGTCACAGACCAGGAGCGGGTGGGCGAGCCCAGATGGACCTGCGTTTCTCTACGCTCTTTGAGGAGTCAGCCACGTGCGATGCACTCCCTGACGTCGATGACCTCGGGATCCCGCAGGCAAGGCTGATCGCACCCGGAGAACCAAGTCGCTCCATTGTTTTGCAGCGGATGTCACGGGCCGACACGCACCAGATGCCGCCGGTTGGTATTCGGATGCCCGACCCCCTAGGGGCCTACCTGATGACAGAATGGATTTCCTCGCTCAAGCAATGTCCGTAAATGGTTGCCGAAATCGGGGCCTCGGGTTGCGGTCGATGATCTCGGGGCCCACGCTGGCCGTGCGCTGAGCGCAAACGCGGTCTAGTCATCACTCTTGCTGTTCGTCGAGGGCAGCAGCGAGCTCTTTAATAAGTTTCTTGGTTTTGCTGTTGAGGCGCTTGGGGACGTTGAGGCGAACCACGCAGATGAGGCGGCCGCGGCCGCGCCGTTCGAGCCTGGGCATGCCGGCGCCTTCGATGACAATCGCTTCGCCGGGTTGTGTGCCGGCGGGCACCTCGACGCGCTTGGTGTCGCCGGAAAGCAACGTGACCTCGAGTTTTGCGCCCAGGGTGGCCTGAGCGAACGTGACGTCCAGATGGGTGAGAAGGTCGGCGCCTTCGCGTTCGAAGCGTTCGTGGGCTTCGATGTCGATGGTGACGTAGAGATTGCCCGGCGGGCCGCCGTTGAGTCCCGGTTGTCCCTGTCCTGAAACCCGCAACGTCTGCCCGGTGTCGATACCGGCGGGGACGGAGACGCGCACTTTGCGCGTCTCTTCGGTGCCGCGCGCATCGGCGACGCGCACGTCGAACTCGCGCTGCACCCCTTCTGCAGCCTCCGCGAGGGTAAGGCGCAGCATGAGCCGGAGGTCGCTGCCGCGGCGCGGAGCGTTCCGGGCAACCCGTGGGTCGACGCTGAAGCCGCCGACATTGCCCCCGAAAAAGTCGCTGAAGATATCTTGAAAGTGAGAGAAGATGTCGGCGGCGTCCTGGAATCCTCCGCCACCTGCACGCAGCCCGTCCATCCCGTAGCGGTCATAGATTGCGCGCTTCTGCGCATCACTCAGGATTTGATAGGCCTCGGATGCTGCCTTGAACGCTTCTTCCGCCGCCGCATCACCCGGATTGCGGTCTGGATGGAGCTCTAGCGCCTTGCGACGGTAGGCCTTTTTGATCTCGTCGGCGCCCGCGTTTCGGCTTACGCCGAGGCGCTCGTATAACTCGTCACTCACTACCGTCCGACCCTTTCGCATCCCCAAGTGCGCGGCGTAAGCCCCGCGAAGCCCGCAACCTAAGGTCCCTGAGTCTGAGGTCAAGGTCAGGCCCCAGGCTGCGCGATGCGCAGGCACGCGTGTGTGGGCCGGCACAAGGGAGTGAGCCGGCCGTGAGACCGCGCCAAAACCCCGTTGATTCTGAATATTGGATGCGTTTTTCGGCTGTGGCGCGTTGTGTAGCCGCAGCACCGCAGGCAAGTCGCACGTACCTTCAGGCTCGTTGCGCTCCGCAAGGCCTTGCTCGACGCCGGCGCGGACGCTTGCGCGCAGGGTTGGGTACGCTCAACCTCTCGCGGCATGTCTGGGGGGCTCGGGGATCAGAAAACCGATCAGGAAGCGTGGCCGCTGAGTCAGGCTGTCAGAGATGAACTGGGCGGCGTCTGGTGCAGGGCGCTAGAGGCGTTGGGCTTGCGGCTGAGGCGAGGTTCAGATGCTTTTGTAAGCTACGACGGCCGGGGAACGCTCTGGATTGCGCCGGACGCTGACCTCGACCCCGAGGACACGCTAGCGCAGCTCATCTTCCACGAAGTCTGTCACTGGGCGGTGGAGGGTGAAGATGCGGGTCAGCGCGTCGACTGGGGATTTGGCCCACCTAGTGAGGACACGACGCCGGAGCGGCGCTGTCTCGAGCTGCAAGCTGGGGCGGCGCGACATTTTGGGCTCGCGCGGTTGATGCGACCCACGACTGAGTTTGCGCCTTGGTACGATCAGGCGCTGAGCGAGGCGCGCCTGAGTCTCGACCTTCTTCACTCTGGGCGATTCGCGCCGACGGTCGTGGAGGCGCTGCGTGCGACGCAGCACCTCGTTCGGCGCGCCCGGTAAGATGCTGGACCGTTATCGGCGGTCTCGCCTGCACGCAGATAAAATGGACTTCAAATGGAAGCGGTGGAGTTGTCGATGAACGCGAAATGGGACGTCAAATCGGGTCTTGCGAATGTGCGCTGGGGCATTCTCCTCGCGCTGCTGACGATCATCTTCGGGCAGGCGCTTGGGGTCGCATTCGGCGTCTTTGAGGATGCGATGAAGGGCTACCTCAAGGCCGAGGGCGAGCGCGCGTTTGAGGCGGTGTACGCGGGAAATCGCGGTCAGCTTGATGCCACCGTCACCAAGTCATGGAGCTACTTTAAGCGCGCCCATTTGCACGCTGGAGGGATGGGTACGACCGCCCTCGCTCTGATTACTTTAGTGGCGCTTTTGCCCGGTCAGCGCCGATTTCAACGGGAGTCTGCGGCGGCGCTGAGCGCCGGTGCACTCGGCTATGCTGTATTCTGGCTTATGGCGGGTATGCGCGCGCCTGCACTCGGTGGAACCGCAGCAGCGAAAGAATCGCTAGCCTGGCTGGCACTGCCTTCCGTGGGCCTCTTTGTCGGGACAACCTTGCTTTTCGCCGCCTGGACGGTGGTTTCACTCTTTTCTATTGCGTCCCACGGCCCTGATGCCCCTTCCGACCAGACGTAGCGGGAGCCAGAAAGGGCCGGTGCAAGTGGCTCGCTCTGGTCATAGTGATACAGATTGAGACACCGTCTTCATGGCAAGTGCCTGAAATGATAGGGCACAGGAGTGGCCTGGCGCGTGCACCTACCTGAGGGTCGCCAAGCAGTAACGCTTGGCCTGCAAGGAGTTTGGGAATGGCTTTTAACAAGAAGTTTAGGTCGCGTTTGACGCGCGTCGGCTTCACCGCCCTGTCGGCAGTGAGCGTATCCGCTGCGGCGTTCGCACCCGCCTGTGCGCGTGAAGATATCGGAGCGCGCGATGTGGCCCCAGGGATCGATCTGCGGCAGACGCCGGATCCCATGGCGTTGCGCCTTCGACAGATGAAGTCCTGTGATGAACTGGAGCAGACGCTTCGCACGTCCATCGAGAAGGAAGCCGCGTTTGCGCTGCTCGCGCGTTCGAATCGAGGCGGTGAGATTGACTTTGCGATGCCTGCGGTGGCGCAACCGGAGATCGGCGCCGCGCCCACGGCGTCGGCGGACGATAGCGCCAACATCACCAACAATCAGACCGACGGCGTTGACGAGGGCGACCTCATCAAGAGCGACGGCACGCACCTCTACATTGCAACCGGCGACCAGCTTACCATTGCGAAAGCAGTGCCGGCGCCGGAGCTTGCCCGGGTCGCGACCCTCAAGCTCTCCGGCACGACCCGCGAGCTTTTTGTGGTGGGGGGCCGAGTCATCGTCTTCGCCGACGTTTGGGAATCCCGGGCAATAGACAGCAAAGATCCGGAACACGCGGGTGAGAACCCTGGGGTTGCCGGTGACATTGAAATCGCGCCGTACCCTGGTCATTACGGCTACGGTCGCCAGATGACGGCAATCTCGGTCATCGACGTGAGCGAGCCCACGGCACCTGCCGTGATTCGGTCCTACAAGACCGAAGGCACCTACCTGACAAGCCGTCGCGTGGGAAATCGGGTCTACGCAGTCCTTCAAGGGCAGATCAACAAGTTTTACGGCGTCGAGCCCGCCGCGCTGCCCGCGAGTGCTGAGCTCCTGCGCCAAGCGTTGCCAGGTGCGGCGGACAGCGTTCAGGGTGACTTGCCCTTCAGTGGCGAATGCACGGATTACTACGTCGACGACCTAAGCCCTGGTGCAGCACTCTCCGACATTTTTAGTGTAGATGTAGCGTCGGTGACAGCCAATGAGGCGACCCCGATGGGTCAACACACGCTCGTGATGGGTCAAGGCGCAGTTGTTTACGCGTCAACTGAGTCGCTTTACCTCGCGACAAACTCCCATTTCTTCGGGTGGAGCAGCTGGGCGTGGGACGCGGCTGCGAGTGCGCGCACGTCCATCCACAAGTTTTCCATCAGCTCCACCGAGGCCGCAGCGCGATACCTCGCCAGCGGCTCCCTCCCTGGTCGTGTCCTGAACCAGTTTTCGATGGATGAATACGAGGGCAACCTACGCATCGCGATGACGACCGAAGGCACGGGCTTTGCGGTGCGTCCTATGCCAGCCATCAATGGTGACGCGCCCGTCGCGCTTCCCGACGTGGCAATCGATACGGACGGCGGCGCTGGCCGCGATGACGACACCACAGTCAGCGACCCAAGTATTCCAGACGAGCCTGGCTTCGAGGAAGGTAGCAACGACCTCTGGATCATCAGTGAGCAGGATGCTGCGTTGGTCTCCGTGGGAAGTGTTCGCGGTCTTGCCCCCGGCGAGCGGATTTTCTCGGCTCGTTTTGACGGCAGCCGCGGCTTTATCGTGACCTTCCGTCAGGTCGACCCGCTCTTTACCTTCGACCTGAGCGACCCGACGAGCCCTAAACTCCTTGGGGAGCTGAAGATCCCTGGGTTTTCCAACTACATCCACTTCATCGGTGACCACCACCTGCTGACCATCGGCAACGACGCCGACGAGCAGACCGGTATGACGACCGGGATGCAGCTCAGTCTCTTCGACGTGAGCGACATGACCAAGCCTGTGCGCACGCACACCTTTGACCTCGGCGAAGGTTACTCGGAAGCCAACTACGACCATCGCGCTTTTGCCTTCTTCGAGGCGGAAGGCATGCTCGCGATTCCCGTTCAGAACTGGAACTACTTGGGAGAAGATAACGACTCCGGGCTGCGCGTGTTCGACGTCAGCGTTGAGACGGGCTTCTCTCCCCGCGCACTCATCCGTCACAACGACGCTGAGTTCAGCTATCCGGCTGGCATGCGACGCGCCTTCCTGATGGACGGGCACCTCTTTGCGCTCAGCGACCAGCGGCTCACGGCTTCGTTGCTCTCCGCGCTCACTGAGGCTCCCGTCGCTAGCATGAGTCTGCCACGTACCGACTTCGTCTACGACGACGTCATCATTCTGCCGTTCTTCTAGTAGGTGGCCCTCGAAGGGGGAATAGCACTGGCCAAAATCGGTCGCAGTACCCCCATTTGCCCGCCGGCATGCCCCCTAGTCGGGGGGCACGCCGGCGGGTTTTTTGTTCTGGCGCTGAGCCATCCCCTCAAAACGCCTGCGGAACGAAAGAGTGGGGGGAATGGGCCTTCCGTGCGCGGACCCTGCTCGCCCCACCATACTTATTCCAGGGCCATGTCCCGAGTCTTTCTACGTCTCGAGAAATATGCGGAGCGTTCAGGTCCTGACGAGAGCTAGGCCTAGCGGTGTCCGTAGGACCGCGTCCGGCTGTAGGAGCTGCGGACGTGCAGCTGCCAGGTGGGTCAATACGTAGGTGGCGCTCAGGCGGCTTCATCGCCTATCCTAAGGGGGTGAAAGGCGAGAGTTCGTTAACTGGCGGTGGCCGTCTTGGGCGTAGTGTTGGACGTGAGACGAGCACTTGGCTGTTTTGCGGCGTGCTCGGCTGTGCCCTAGGCATGCCCACTTCGGCGGCGTTTGCTGACATTTTCGTCTGCCAACGCGGCGCGGTGCAGCACTACACCAATCAGAAGCCGAAGGGTGAGACGTGCCGGCTGCTGGTGAAGAGTACAGCCAAGGCTCCCGCGGCTTCCTCTCAGGGCCGAAAGGTTCTGGCCGCTGAGGAGGTCACGCCGCTGTTAAGCATTGCGGCTCAGCGCTACTCACTTCCCGAGGCTTTGCTACGCGCCGTCATGCGCACGGAAAGCGCTTTCGTTCCGACCGCTGTCTCGCCGAAGGGCGCCACGGGCCTGATGCAACTGATGCCCAAGACCGCCGAGGCGATGGGCGTGCAAAACATCACCTCGCCCAAAGAAAATGTGCTCGGTGGCGCACGCTACCTGCGCCTCATGCTGAACCGCTTCGGTGGCGACTTGATGCTCGCCCTCGCCGCGTACAACGCCGGTGAGTCCGCCGTCGAAAAGTACGGCGGCATTCCGCCATACCCCGAGACGCAGCGCTACGTGCGCCGTGTGATGGAGGCCTACATCGAATACGCTTCGGCGACGCCCTTCAGCCAGCGCGGCGGGGAAGGAAGCTCAGCTGTCTCGCCCGCAGACGCGGCGGCATCAGACGACACCGAGACCCGTCTTAACAGCGACACGACCGGCGCGCCCACGGCGCTTTAGCCGCGTGATTCGAACGGCGGCTTGCCCTAAGCTTGCCTATGCGTTCTGAGCCTAGCCCAGTGTGTCTCGTCATACCGGGGATGTGGGATTCGCCTACGCGCTACGGCACGCTCATCCGCCGCCTTGAAGCTGCGGGTCGCACTGCCGTGACTATGGCGCTCACGCCTGCCAGCGGCGTCCCCTCGCTCGAACGCCTCGTGCCTCAAGTCACAGCGCAGCTGGGCCTACTGCATGACCTTTTTGGGTCTCAGGGGCGGCCTATTGAAGTGGTCGGCTTTTCGATGGGAGCGCTCGTGGCGCTCGCGGCCATCGAAGACCGGCCAGGCTGGGTGCGCACGCTGGTTTCCGTGGGAACACCTCACGGGGGAACATGGGCCGCGCTTTTATGGCCAACGCCCTGTGGCCGCGATTTTCTCCCGCGCTCAGCGTTCTCGCGACGCCATGCTCGCGTTCCTGAAGGCACGCGTATTGGCTCGGTAGCTTCGCGCCGCGACCACATCATCTGGCCTTGGCGTTCGGCGCTTCATCCGCAGGCGGAGGTGACGCGTGTCGTCGAGCATGGATTTCACCCCAAGCTCCCGCTGCTCCTGCCAGTGCAGGACGCGCTCATCGAAGTCCTTGAGCTGCTTGCGGTCCCGAAGGATCAAGGGCGCTAGCCGTCCTCCTTCGTATCGTCCAAGTTCGGAGGCCGCTTGAGGCAGGCTTCCAAAGTCGGTGTCGACGTCCAACTGCACTCGCCGTTGCGCTGGCGTTCACAGGACGCGGTTCGGTAACACAGGTATTCGGGGCGCATCTCGCAGGTCGTGAAGGCGCTCTCGCCCTCCTCAACGCAGAGCTGCCCCGAGCAGCCACCGATGACGCAGGGTGGGGCCGCGTCTGCCGCCGCGCCCAAGTCCGACGGGTCGACGCAGGCTCCCGATTCCGCAACCGAGACATCTTGCTTGTAGGCTTCGCAGGCATTGTCGTAGGTCTGGCCGTCGCAGCCGCACACGGGCTGGTAAACATCCGCGCAGCGCTCCGGGCGCGCGCGACACAGGCCGGGCGTGCCGCGGGTACCGCAGCGGGCCTCCGGGTCGAAAAGACAGAACGTGTTGTCTGGACAGGCAGGGCTGTTTGGCATCCCGCAAATGCGCGCCACGGGAGCGGGCGTGATCGCCGC